>NC_021237.1:4068333-4411666 GCF_000397205.1 Pseudomonas protegens CHA0 | reverse complement strand
CTTCATTCAACCGGGGACAAGGAGCAAGGGATAATGGATCTGAATTCGGCGGTGGTAGTGGTCACGGGGGCCGGAAGAGGCTTGGGGGCCGCGCTGGCCATCAGCCTGGCGGACCAGGGCTGCAAGCTGATTCTCTGTGGGCGCAACCCCGAAGCCCTGGCGCAAGTCAGCGCGGCCATCGAGGCGCGCACCGGCAGTCCCGCCGATCACGTAGTGGTGGACCTGGCCAACAGCGACAGCGTCAAGGCGGCCCTGGCGGAGATTCACGTCCGTCACCCGCAAGTGGACATCCTGATCAACAACGGCGCCATGTGGCTGGAGGCCAGCGAGCAGCCCCACAGCGCTGCCGAGGTCACGGGCGTGATCGATGCGGCCCTGACGGGCACCTTCCTGCTGACCCAGGGCCTGCTGCCGGCGCTCAAGGCCTCCAAGCGTCCGGACATCGTCACCATTGGTTCCATCAGCGGCTTGCCCAATGCACCGCTGCACAGCGTGTCGCTGCCGTTCTATGCGGCCAAGCACGGGCAACTGGCCCTGGCCGATGGCCTGCGGCAAATGCTCAAGGGCACGCCGGTGCGTTCGCTGTGCGTACACCCGCCGTACCTGGAAGATGTCTCGCCGCTGGATGAGGCCTGGCAGCAGATTCCGGCGCGGCAGAAGGGCGAGCAGGGCACCAACCGTGATGTGGTGGAGGCGGTGATCTTCGCCCTGACCCGGCCGCGGCATATCAGCCTGTCGTCGATCGTGATCGATACCGACAGCGGCGGCCTGTTCAGCTGATAACCGTGCTCAATGTCAGCGGTTCTTGTAGCCCAGTTGCCAGCGGCGGGGGATCTTCAATGACGCCACACCCAGCAGCACGGCAAACAACCCGCTGACATACAGTGCCTTGAGCCCCAGGTGCTGTTCCAGCAAGGCGCCCAGCACCGCCCCGGCGAACATGCCGCTCCAGGGCACCAGTTGCACCCGCCAGCCGTTGCGCCGGTCGCCGAGCATCCAGCGCCCCAGGCCGCGGCCAAAGCGTGAGAGGGCGCCGGTGACGTAGGTCAGGCCGATGGGCAGGCCGTTCACTTCCTCCACCGCGGCGTTGAGCATGCCCATGGCAATGATGGCCGCCAGCAGGGCCGGCAGTTGCTGCTCGAAAGGCCAGGCAGCAGAGGCGCAGAGCAACGCGCCGATGCTCAGCAGCAAGGGCAGGGCACGGTGCCCGGCCAGGCGGCTGACCACCACGCCCAGGGCGTTACCGACGATAAAGGTCGCTACCAGGAGCAGCAGGCGCAGTACCAGGCCCGGTTCGCCATCGCTGATGGCTACGGCCATGCGCGTGGTGTTGCCGCTCATGAAGGAAACGAAATCCCCGGTGGCCATGAAGCCGATGGCGTCGGTCATCCCCGCCAGCACCGAAAGGCAGGCCACCAGCCCGAGGCCGACCCGTCCGCGCCATTTCTGCGTGTGCTGCAGGGCTGCGCTGGCCGATTGCGTGGAAGTCGAAGGCAACATCGTCGGTTCTCCTGAACAGGGACTGCGAGGGGCGCGTGCGGGTCAAGGCCGAGGGTCAAGGTGGTGCAGGGTGCAGTACTCGTCCCACGGCATGCCGGCCATCTCCGCCACTTCCCGGTGCACCTCAAGGCGCTGGACGTGGAATTCCTCGGGGCTGGCAGCGGTCAGTTGCAGGCTCAGTTCCCAGGCGAACAGCCCCAGGCGTTCGGCTTCGGCCTCGAAGGCTTCATGCAGGCGCTCGGCGCGATACTGCGCCGGGGTTTCGCCCCGGGCCCGGGCTTCCAGGGGGTTGAGGTTGTCCAGCTGTTCGCGCAGCTCGGGGCGCTGTTCGAGGAACGTGACCAAGGCCTGTTCATGCGGGTGTTGATCGATTGCCATGAAGACTCCCGGAAAAAGCGCCACGCCAGGGCGCAAGACTGAATGGGTTACGGCCGGATGCTCAAGGCAGGTTCGGCTGAGCGACCATCAAGCCACGCAGCCGCGCCAGATCCTTGCACGGGATGACATAGGTGCGCGCCAGCCGGTCGCCGATGCGCTGGCCGCGGCTTGATTCGCAGCAGATCAGCAGGGTCACCGGGCTGATGGCCGCTTCGAAGGGGCGGGTCGCCGAGCGGATCAATACCTGCAACAGCGAGGGGGGCTGGCCGATGCCATTGATCACTTGCAGGCCGCAAAGGGCCTTGCCGGCGGTGTAGCCACGCCACAGGTATTCGTTGAGGGGAAAATACAGGCACCAGGTGGCCAGCAGGCACCAGGTGGAGAATTGCTCCATATCCGGGTATTGGAGGCGTTCGGCCAGTCGGCACAGGACAAACCACAGCAGCAGTACCAGCAGGCCGTCGACCAGATAAGCCAGAATGCGCCGGATGATCAGGCCGGCTCTCGATACTTCCATGCACTGCCCCAAAGACTACGCCCTGTATTGAGCGCCCTATTGTAAGGCTTAAAGCCCCTGCGGGGGCGAGGCTTCACAGGGATGTGAAAAAAACGTGAAAAATAATTAGAACCTTTTGCTTTCGACTTCCCTCGAAAAGGCTCCTGCAGCATTTGCCTTATTCAAACAGGGAGATCTACACACGATGTCAAAGGTATTCGCAACCCTTCTGGCCAGCACCTCTGCAGCCACCTTGCTGGCCCTTTCCAGCAGCGCCATGGCCGCCCCGGCCACCGGGCCGATTTCCACCCTGGGTATCCTCGGTAGCTACAACGACTTCAAGCTCGAAGGCGGTAGCGAAAGCGACAAGGAGCACCTGGGTGAAGGGGGTGTGTTCTACAACTTCGGCAACAAGATGACCGCCGAATCGGGCCTGATCTACCAGGCTGGGGTCGAGGCCAAGTTCGGCAAGAAGCACGACAACAAGCTCAAGGAAGGCCAGGCCGACCTCGACCTGGGCTGGCGCGCCGCCCTGGACGCACGCAACTTTGTCGATGTGCTGGTGGGGGGGGGCTACACCTGGACCCGCTACGAGCCGGATACCGGCGACTACGACATGAAGCTCACCAACAAGTCGCCCTTCGCCAAGGCCGCCCTGGGCTACAACCACCAGTTCGACGACCTGACCATGCGCGTCGAGCTGGGTGCGCGCCATACCATCAACGGCAAGGCGCGGCTCAAGGTGGATGACGTCGGCAGCGACACCGTGGACCTCAAGGACCGCACCAACCCTTACGCCGAGGTGAATTTCTTGATGAACCAGAACGGCTCGCTGCCGGTCATGGCCGGGGTCTATTACACCCGCACCGAGTACAAGCTGGACGAAGATACGCCTGTGGCTGACAACACCAAGCTCAAGCGTAACGAGTATGGCTTCAAGGTAGGCCTGACCTTCTAAGGGCAGCCGCCCGTTCCAAGCTGCAAGAGAGCCGCCGGTGCCCGTCTTTCGATGGGGCCGGCGGTTGTGCTTTCAGCTGACGATGGGGTGTTCGCGGCCGATCTCGCTGCGCAACTGGGCGATCAGGTGCAGGCAGTGGGTGAGGCCCGGCGAGGGCTCGCCGATGCGGCGGCTGAGGATGATCGGCGAGGTGGCCTCGGCCTCCAGTAGCGGGCAGAAGCCGATGTCGTCACGGTGCAGCACCTGCACCGAGGCCGGTACCAGGGTAATGCCGATGCCGGCGCCCACCAGGCCGATGGCGGTCTGCAGTTCATTGGTCCACTGGGCGATCTTCAGGTTCAGGCCGCGGGCACTGAACAGCGCGATCACATGGTCGGCGTAGCTCGGGCGCGGGTTGGCCGGGTACAGCACGAAAGGCTCCTCCGCCAGTTGCGCCAGGCTTACCGGTTGCCCCAGCAGCGGGTGGCCGGCGGGCAGGGCGACCACCAGGCGGTCTTCGGTCAGCACCTTCTGCACGATGGCCGGGTCGTCGATATGGATACGCCCGAAGCCGATATCGATGCGCCCGGCCTTCAAGGCTTCCACCTGCTGCAGGGTAGTCATCTCCGACAGGCCCAGTTCCAGTTCCAGGGTGCCGTTGCTGCGCAGGCGGCGGATCAGTTGCGGCAGCACGCCGTACAGGGTCGAGGGGGCAAAGCCGATGCCCAGCCAGGTCTTGTGCCCCAGGCCGATGCGCCGGGTGTTGTCGCAGACCTTGCCCAATTGCTCCAGTACCCGGTTGGAATGCTCGTAGAAAAACCGCCCGGCGGCGGTCAGGCGCAGCGGTCGGCCACGCTCCAGCAGCAGCACCCCCAACTCGTCTTCCAGTTGCTGGATCTGCCGGCTCAACGGCGGCTGGGCGATGTGCAGGCGCTCGGCGGCGCGGGTGAAATTGAGGGTTTCCCCCAGCACCTGGAAATAGCGCAGATGACGCAGTTCCATGACAGCTCCCCAGTGGTGAAGTGCATACCTTAAAGGTATCAAGCCAGACCAATTCTATATTGGAACCCCGGAAAAAGCCGGGACAGAATCGCTGGCAGAACTTCAAGAACCTCACGGGTATGGAAATGCACGCTTCTGCCATTGAATCGATCGAGACGATCATCGTCGATCTGCCGACCATCCGCCCCCACAAGCTGGCCATGCACACCATGCAGAACCAGACCCTGGTGCTGATCCGCCTGCGCTGCGCCGACGGCATCGAAGGCCTGGGGGAATCCACCACCATCGGTGGCCTGGCCTATGGCAATGAAAGCCCGGACAGCATCAAGACCAATATCGACCGTTTCGTCGCGCCGCTGCTGATCGGCCAGGACGCCAGCAACATCAACGCCGCCATGCTGCGCCTGGAGCAGAGCATCCGCGGCAACACCTTCGCCAAATCCGGTATCGAAAGCGCCTTGCTCGACGCCCAGGGCAAGCGCCTCGGGCTGCCGGTCAGCGAACTGCTGGGCGGCCGGGTGCGCGATGCGCTGCCGGTGGCCTGGACCTTGGCCAGTGGCGACACCGCCAAGGACATCGCCGAAGCGCAGAAGATGCTCGACCTGCGCCGCCACCGCATCTTCAAGCTGAAGATCGGCGCCGGTGAAGTGGACCGCGACCTGGCCCACGTGATCGCCATCAAGAAGGCCCTGGGCGACAGCGCCAGCGTGCGGGTCGACGTCAACCAGGCCTGGGACGAAGCCGTGGCCCTGCGCGCCTGCCGCATCCTCGGCGGCAATGGCATCGACCTGATCGAACAACCGATTTCGCGCAACAACCGCGCCGGCATGGTGCGCCTGAATGCCAGCAGCCCGGCGCCGATCATGGCCGACGAATCCATCGAGTGCGTGGAAGACGCCTTCAACCTGGCCCGGGAAGGGGCGGCTTCGGTGTTCGCCCTGAAGATCGCCAAGAACGGCGGCCCTCGCGCCACCCTGCGCACCGCGGCAATTGCCGAGGCGGCGGGCATCGGCCTGTACGGCGGCACCATGCTCGAGGGCGGCATCGGCACCCTGGCCTCGGCCCACGCCTTCCTGACCCTGAACAAACTGAGCTGGGACACCGAACTGTTCGGCCCGCTGCTGCTGACCGAGGACATCCTCGCCGAGCCGCCGGTGTACCGGGATTTCCACCTGCATGTCTCAAAGGCCCCGGGCCTTGGCCTGAGCCTGGACGAAGAGCGCCTGGCGTTCTTCCGTCGCGACAAAACCACCCCCGTGCTGCATCACACCTGAGGAGGGCTGCATGCTATTCCACGTGAAAATGACCGTGAACCTGCCGGTCGACATGAACCCCGAGCGCGCCGCGCAGCTGAAAGCCGACGAAAAGGCCCTGGCCCAACGCCTGCAGGCCGAAGGCAAGTGGCGCCACCTGTGGCGCATCGCCGGGCTGTACGCCAACTACAGCGTGTTCGACGTCGACAGCGTGCAGGAATTGCACGACACCCTGATGCAATTGCCGCTGTACCCCTACATGGCCATCGAAGTTGACGCCATGTGCAGGCATCCTTCGTCCATTCATGAGGATGACCGCTGAGCCCGTGCCAGCCCGTTCACCACTCTAATAAATACAAGATGAGGATTAATCATGAACGTCAGAATTTCCCACACTGCCAGCGCCCAACGCTTTCTTGAAGAAGCCAGCGGCCAGTTCACCGAGGGCGGCAACCCCCGGGCCAAGGCCATCATCTACCGCATCCTGCGGGACTCGGTGAACATCATCGAAGACCTGGAGATCACCCCGGAAGAGTTCTGGAAGGCCGTCAACTACCTCAACGTTCTTGGCGCCCGCCAGGAAGCCGGGCTGCTGGCCGCGGGCCTGGGCCTGGAGCATTACCTGGACCTGCTGATGGACGCCGCCGACGAACAGGTGGGCAAGACCGGCGGCACCCCGCGCACCATCGAAGGCCCGCTGTACGTGGCCGGTGCACCGCTGAGCCAGGGCGAAGCGCGCCTGGACGACGGGGTCGACCCGGGGGTGGTGCTGTTCATGCAGGGGCAGGTCCGCAACACCGCCGGCGAGCCACTGGCCGGGGCCATCGTCGATGTCTGGCACGCCAACACCGGCGGCACCTATTCCTACTTCGACGGCAGCCAGTCGGAGTTCAACCTGCGCCGGCGCATCGTCACCGACGCCGAGGGCCGCTACCGCTTTCGCAGCATCGTGCCGTCCGGCTACGGTTGCCCGCCGGATGGCCCGACCCAGCAACTGCTGGACCAACTGGGCCGCCATGGCCAGCGCCCGGCGCACATCCACTTCTTCATCTCCGCCGATGACCATCGCCATCTGACCACCCAGATCAACCTGGATGGCGACCAGTACCTGCACGACGATTTTGCCTACGCCACTCGCGACGAGCTGATCGCCCAGATCACCTTCAGCGAAGACCAGGCTCGGGCCAAGGCCCTGGGGGTCAGCGGGCGCTTTGCCGAGATCGAGTTCGACTTCACCCTGCAATCTTCGGCCCAGCCGCAAGAGCAGCAGCGCCACGAGCGGGTCCGCGCCCTGGAGGACTGAAGCGCCGACCGTGCCTGGCCCGGCCACGGAGCACCGACCAGGTGCCCGTGGCTTTTGCCGTTATGCCGGGCCTGACGAGACTGCGTTGCGTGCCTGAAGCGCAGACCCAATAAGAACCATCAGAGTGACCCGATCATGCAGATGCATCTGTTGAGTGAGCGCAGCAGCGTGTTTGTTCAAGCCGATCCCTATGCCGTATCCGGTTACGTCAATCAGCACGTGGGCAGCCACTGCATCCGCCTGCCCCGGGCCGGCCATCCCCAGGCCAGCCTGCAGCACCGGGCCCTGGCCAGCCTGGATTTGTGCAGCATCAGCTACGGCGCCAGCGTGCGCGTCACCTCGCCGGCCCTGGAAAGCATCTACCACCTGCAAGTACTGCTGCGGGGCCACTGCCGGTGGCGTGGCCCGGGCCAGGAGCACTACTTCGCCCCGGGGGAACTGCTGCTGATCAACCCCGACGACCCGGTGGACCTGACCTATTCCGACGACTGCGAAAAATTCATCATCAAGATTCCCACCCGCCTGCTGGAAAACGCCTGCCAGGAACAGCGCTGGCAGTACCCGGGGCAGGGCGTGCGCTTTCTGCGCCAGCGCTACCAACTGCAGGAACTGGAAGGCTTCGTGCCCTTGCTGAGCCTGCTGTGCCAGGAAGCCGAAGCCCTGGAAAGCATGCCCAAGGTCCAGGAGCACTACGCGCACATCCTGGTGGGCAAACTGCTGGGGCTGATGCAGACCAACGTGCAGCGCGGTGCCCTGGGCGCCTCGGCGGCGACCTTCGAACGGATTGCCGACTACATCGAACGCAACCTCAAGCACGACATCGGCTGCGAAGAACTGGCGCAACAGGCGCGCATGAGCCTGCGCTCGTTGTACGCGCTGTTCGAGCGCAACGCCCGCACCACGCCGAAGAACTACATCCGCCAGCAGAAACTGCAACGGGTGCACGCCTGCCTCAGCGACCCGCACAGCCCGGTGCGCAACGTCACCGAACTGGCCCTGGATTTCGGCTTCCTGCACCTTGGGCGTTTTGCCCAAAGCTACCGCCAGCAATACGGCGAACTGCCCTCCGACACCCTCAAGCGTCGGCACTGATCCTCTGGCATCGGCCTCTTGTAGGAGCTGGCTTGCCAGCGAAGGGGTTGGCAGGCTCAGCGCCCCACCCAGGGGCCTCTTCGCCGGCAAGCCGGCTCCTACACAACCCACCGTCGGTGCTTTTGCAGAAAACGGATACAGGTCTGCACGCATTGGCTATTGCCCGTTCCAAGCCCGCCCTAGCATGGCCCTGCCTGAATAAAAACAATGGAGGCGGCGGCCATGTCCCTGCGACCCGAATACCTGCATTCCCTGCTTGAAGAAGACCCCGACCAGGGCGTCTACCGCTGCAAGCGGGAGATGTTCACCGACCCCCGGCTGTTCGACCTGGAGATGCAGCACATCTTCGAAGGCAACTGGCTGTACCTGGCCCACGACAGCCAGATCCCCAATCCCAACGACTACTACAGCACCACCATGGGCCGGCAATCGATCTTCATTGCCCGCAACAAGAACGGCGAGCTCAACGCCTTCATCAACGCCTGCAGCCATCGCGGCGCCATGCTTTGCCGGCACAAGACCGGCAACAAGGCCTCCTTCACCTGCCCGTTCCACGGCTGGACCTTCAACAACACCGGCAAGCTGCTCAAGGTCAAGGACCCGGCCGCCGCCGGCTACCCGGCCAGCTTCAACTGCGAAGGCTCCCACGACCTGACCCGCGTCGCGCGCTTCGAGTCCTACCGTGGCTTCCTGTTCGGCAGCCTCAACCCCGACGTGCTGCCGCTGGTGGAGCACCTGGGGGAGTCGGCGAAGATCATCGACATGATCGTCGACCAGTCCGCCGACGGCCTGGAAGTGCTGCGCGGCTCCTCCAGCTACATCTACGAAGGCAACTGGAAGCTCACCGCCGAGAACGGCGCCGACGGCTACCACGTCAGCTCGGTGCACTGGAACTACGCCGCCACCCAGAACCAGCGCAAGCAGCGCGAGGCCGGGGAAGACATCCGCACCATGAGCGCCGGCAGCTGGGCCAAGCAGGGCGGCGGTTTCTACTCCTTTGATAAGGGCCACATGCTGCTCTGGACCCGCTGGTCCAACCCCGAAGACCGCCCGCTCTACGAGCGCCGCGACGAGCTGGCCCGGGACTTTGGCCAGGCCCGCGCCGACTGGATGATCGAGAACTCGCGCAACCTGTGCCTGTATCCGAACCTCTACCTGATGGACCAGTTCAGCTCGCAGATCCGCATCGCCCGGCCGATCTCCGTGGACCGCACCGAAATCACCATCTACTGCATCGCCCCCAAGGGCGAGAGCGACGAAGCCCGGGCCCGGCGCATCCGCCAGTACGAAGACTTCTTCAACGTCAGCGGCATGGCCACCCCCGACGACCTGGAGGAATTCCGCTCCTGCCAGCTCGGCTACCAGGGCAGCACCACGGCCTGGAACGACATGTCCCGCGGCGCCGAGCATTGGGTCCAGGGCGCGGACGACGCAGCGAAAGAAATCGACCTGCAACCGATCCTCAGCGGGGTGCGCACCGAGGACGAAGGCCTGTTCGTGATGCAGCACAAGTACTGGCAGCAAACCCTGCTCGCGGCCCTGGAGCTTGAAGCCTCTCGCCGGATCGACGTGGAGGCCGTGCAATGACCATTTCCTACGACGTCGTGCGCGATTTCCTGTATCGCGAAGCTCGCTACCTGGACGACAAGGAGTGGGACAGCTGGCTGGAACTCTACGCCCCGGACGCCACCTTCTGGATGCCCTCCTGGGACGACAGCGACCAGTTGACCGAAGACCCGCAGCGGGAAATCTCGCTGATCTGGTACGGCAACCGCAGCGGCCTGGAAGACCGGGTGTTCCGCATCAAGACCGAGCGCTCCAGCGCCAGCATTCCCGACACCCGCACCTCCCACAACCTGAGCAATATCGAGCTGCTGGAGCAGGGCGACGGCCAGTGCAAGCTGCGCTTCAACTGGCACACCCTGAGCTTTCGTTACAAGACCGTGGACAGCTACTTCGGCTGCAGCTTCTACACCCTGGATGTGCGCGGCGAAAACCCGCTGATCCTGGCCAAGAAAGTCATCCTGAAGAACGATTACGTTCGCCAGGTCGTCGATATCTACCACCTCTGAGGCGACTGCCATGAGCCATCAAATCGCACTCAATTTCGAAGACGGCGTGACCCGCTTCGTCAACGCCAACCCGGGCGAAACCGTGGCCGACGCCGCCTACCGCCAGGGCATCAATATTCCCCTGGACTGCCGCGACGGCGCCTGCGGCACCTGCAAGTGCCTGGCCGAGGCGGGGCGCTACGAGCTGGGGGAGGACTACATCGAAGACGCGCTGAGCGCGGATGAGGCCGAGCAGGGGTTTGTCCTCACCTGCCAGATGCGCGCCTTGAGCGACTGTGTGGTACGGGTGCCGGCCTCGTCCCAGGTCTGCCGGGCCGGCCAGGCCACCTTCCAGGCCAGCATCAGCGCGGTGCGCCAGCTGTCCGACAGCACCATCGCCCTGTCGATCAAGGGCGAGGCCCTGAACCAGCTGGCGTTCCTGCCGGGGCAGTACGTCAACCTCGGCGTGCCTGGCAGCGAGCAGACCCGCGCCTATTCCTTCAGCTCCCTGCAGCGCGATGGCGAGGTCAGTTTCCTGATCCGCAATGTGCCCGGCGGCCTGATGAGCAGCTTCCTCACCAGTCTCGCCAAAGCCGGCGACAGCATGACCCTGGCCGGGCCCCTGGGCAGCTTCTACCTGCGGGACATCCGCCGACCCTTGCTGTTGCTGGCCGGTGGCACCGGGCTGGCGCCGTTCACCGCGATGCTGGAGAAGATTGCCGAGCAGGGCAGTGAGCACCCGTTGCATTTGATCTACGGCGTGACCAACGACTTCGACCTGGTGGAACTGGAGCGCCTGGAAGACTTTGCCGCGCGTATCCCGCAGTTCAGCTTCAGCGCCTGCGTGGCCAACCCCGAAAGCCAGTACCCGCGCAAGGGCTACGTGACCCAGCACATCGAACCGGCGCACCTCAACCAGGGCGATGTGGACGTCTACCTGTGCGGGCCGCCGCCAATGGTGGAGGCGGTGAGCCAGTTCATCCGCGAACAGGGCATCGCCCCGGCGAATTTCTACTACGAGAAGTTCGCCGCCAGCGCCGCCTGAAGAGCGCCCCGCCGCTGTAGGAGCTGGCTTGCCAGCGAAGGCGTCCACAAGGGCGTGCAAGGCTCGAGGGCCTCTTCGCCGGCAAGCCGGCTCCTACGGAATCCCACACGGCAAGGCATAACGTTGTAGGAGCTGGCTTGCCAGCGAAGGCGTCCACAAGAGCGCTGCTAGGCTCAAGGGCCTCTTCGCCGGCAAGCCGGCTCCTACGTCGGGTGGTGTTCTCCCTATCTTTTTGCATTTACGAGGTTTCCATGAACCGTTTCCACAACCAAGTCGCCCTGGTCACCGGCGCCGCCCAGGGCATCGGCCGTCGCGTTGCCGAACGCCTGGCCGAAGAGGGCGCCCGCGTGGTGCTGGTGGACCGCTCGGAACTGGTCTTCGAACTGGCCGCTGAACTCGACCCCCGCTACCCGATCCTGGCCCTCACCGCCGACCTGGAGCAGTACAGCGAATGCAGCCGCATCATGGCCGCCGCCATCGACCACTTCGGCCGCCTCGACATCCTCATCAACAACGTCGGCGGCACCATCTGGGCCAAGCCTTTCGAGCACTACGAGCCGGCGCAGATCGAAGCCGAAGTGCGCCGCTCATTGTTCCCCACCTTGTGGTGCTGCCACGCCGCCTTGCCGCAGATGCTGGAGCAGGGCCGCGGCGCCATCGTCAATGTTTCCTCCATCGCCACCCGCAGCCTCAACCGCGTACCCTACGGCGCGGCCAAGGGCGGCATCAACGCACTCACTGCGTGCCTGGCGTTTGAAACCGCCGGCCGCGGCGTGCGGGTCAACGCCACCGCTCCCGGCGGCACCGAGGCACCGCCGCGGCGCATTCCGCGCAACAGCGCCGAGCCCAGTACCGAAGAGCAGGCCTGGTACCAGCAGATCGTCGACCAGACCCTGGATAGCAGCCTGATGCACCGCTACGGCAGCGTTGACGAGCAGGCGGCGGCGATCCTGTTCCTGGCCTCCGACGAAGCCTCCTACATCACCGGCACGGTGCTGCCGGTGGGCGGCGGCGATCAGGGCTGAACGAGGGGCGAACTGGACGCCCCTACCTGTGGCTGGCCACGGCGGTGCTTATGCAGCTGGCCAGCCCGATGGCCTCTATGGCTGCGGTGGAATGGGGTAGGGCAAGGTGATCGGCGGTGCATCCTGCAGTTGCCGCGAAGACTGCGCCATCAGATAACCGATGATCTGCGCCGAGCTCAGCTCGATATGCAACATATCTTGATCGCCAAACCACTCGTTGGGCCAGAAGATCAGGTCCGAGGCATTGGCCTCGGGGAAGTTGGTTTCCAGCAGGCTCAGGGCGTAGTCCGTATCAGATTCCGTGCCTTCGCACTGGCAGATGAAATCCGCCAGGGCGCAGGCCTCGGCGAAGCTCAGGTCGTCAACGTAGCGCTCCTGATGAAAGGCCGTGCGCAGAAAGTTCGCCGCGCTGGTATGGCTGTGCATATCGCGAAATTCGTGGAACTCGAAAGGCCGGCCGGCGTGGCTGTTCCACTGCTGGATCAGTGCATTGATCTCGGGGCTTTCCCGTTCCTGGTTGTCCCAGATGCGGTCGAGGATCTGCTTCAGCAAGCCCTTCATCAGCGCACGTATTTTCGGCGTGGCGGGTGTTGGTTTCAGCCGTTCCGGCATGGCCATGGGTGTCTCCCTGATTGTCATTTCGTTTGTAAGAGTCGGCTGCCGACGAAGGCGATCTTACGGACGCTTTCGCCGGCAAGCCGGCTCCTACGGGGGCGTGCTTGTGTAGGCGCTGGCTTGCCAGCGAATACGCCCGCAAGGCCGCCCCCATTCCCGAGCGGCGCACAGGATAGGCCCTTCGCGCCGCCGACTAAAGCGCCGGTCCCAGCAACAACAATGCACACAGCCCGCCCTCAGGCCGATTGCGCAACTCCAGGCGACCGCCGATCTTGCTGACGATCATCTGCACGATTGCCAGCCCCAGCCCGGCGCCATTGGCGTTGCCCTGGCTGTAGAAGCGCTCCAGCAAACGCTCGCGCTGCTGCTCGTCGATACCCGGCCCCGCATCTTCCACACACAGGTGCATCGCGCCGTCCGCCTGGGGCCGCAGGCCGACCCGTACCTCGCTGCCCGCTGGGGCAAAGTTCAGGGCGTTGGTCACCAGGTTCTGCAGGGCGATGGCCAGGGCCACCGGGTCGGTAGCGATCAGGCAGCCTTCGTCGCCTTCCAGCACCAGTTCGACGTCTTTCTCCAGGGCCAGGGGCGTCAGTTCCGCCAGCTCTTCGCGCACCAGGGCGCTGAGGTCGATGCGGCTCAGACGCGGGCTGTTCAGCTGCGGTTCGATGCGGGCCATGGTCAGCAACTGGCTGCCGATGCGGGTGGCGCGGTCGACGCCGCTCACCAGAAAATCCAGGGCTTCCCGGCGCTGCTCCGGGTTGCCGGCACTCTGGGCGTTCTGCGCATGAATCCGCAGGATCGCCAGGGGCGTGCGCAGTTCATGGGCAGCGTCGGCGATAAAGCGCCGCTCGCGCTCCAGCAGGCTGTCTATCTGGGCCAACAACTGGTTGAGGGCGGTCTGCATTGGCTCCAGGTCCTGGGGCAGGGGCTTGAGCCCGAGCGGCTGCAAGGTGTCGCTGCTGCGTCCGCGAATGGCCCGGGCCATGGCCCGCAGCGGCGCCAGGCCCCAGCCGATGGTCAGCCAGATCAGCAACGCCAGCAGCGGCACGCCGATCAGGGTCGGCCACAGGGTATGGCGCACGATGCGCTGGATCAGGTCCTGGCGGATGTCATCGCGCTCGCCAACCCAGATCAGCAAGCCCTGCTGTGGGTCGGCCAGCAGGAAGGCGCACCAGTCCTTGCCGTTTTCCAGGATGTCGTGGGCCCCCAGGGTGGTGGGCGGCGCCTCCAGCAGCGGGGCCTCGGCGGAGCGCATCAGCAACTGGCCATCGTCGCGCCAGACCTGGAAGGTCAGGCGGGTTTCATAAGGGTGGGCCGCGCCTGCCACGCCGACCCGGCTCATGGCCTGGTCGAAGGCCTGGTGCAGGCGCTCCCAGTCCGCCGCGTCCGGCTTTTGAGCCGGGTCGCGCTGGCGCAGCACCCCTTGCAGCAGGCGCGCGCTCTGGGCCAGCTGGGCGTCGTAGACCTCTTCGATTTCGTGGTGGCTGTCGCGCAGCACCAGCCAGCTGATCAGCAAATCCCCCAGCAGCACCAGGACCAGGACCGGTAGCAGAATCCGCGTGCGCACCGAGTTCATGGCTTGAGCGCCAGCACGTAACCGACGCCGCGCACAGTGCGGATCAGCTCGCTGCAGAGCTTCTTGCGCAGGTTATGGATCAGCACTTCCAGGGTGTTGCTCTCGACCCGGTCCTGCCAGCCGTACAGCGCCCGGGACAGGCGCTCGCGGGTCACCACCTTGCCCGGGCGCACCATCAGCTGGTGCAGCAACTGGTATTCCATGGGCGTCAGCACCACCTCGGCGTCGTGGTACTGCACCTGCTGGTTGGCCGGGTCGAGGCGGATACCGGCGTGTTCCAGCAGCGGCTGGGCACGACCCTGGCTGCGGCGCAGCAGGGCGCGGACCCGGGCCTTGAATTCCTCGACATCGAAGGGCTTGACCAGGTAGTCGTCGGCCCCGGCATCCAGCCCGGCGATGCGTTCGGCGGTGCCGTCGCGGGCGGTGAGGATCAGCACTGGCAGGTCCTGCTGGGCGGCGCGCAATTGCTGCAACAACTCCAGGCCGTCGAGCCGCGGCAGGCCCAGGTCCAACAGCAACAGGTCGAAGCTTTCGGTGCGCAGGGCGTGCAGGGCGCTGGCACCGTCCTGCAGCCAGTCCAGGGTGTAGCCTTCGGCGCTCAGGGCCACGCGGATGCCCTGGCCGAGGGCACGATCATCTTCGACAAGCAGCAGGCGCATGGGCGGTTCTCGGTCGGGCGAGGGGGCAGGGAAGGGGCGCATGATGACGCCGGCCAGGGTCCGTCGGCAGGGGTTTTTAGCGGGGAAAATGTTACCGCGCGTTGCCAACTAAGCTTTCACTAAGCTTGGTTTTGCACAGTGGAATCTCCCCCATCACCGGAGCGTTTTCCATGCGCAAGATCCTCCTGCTGTCCCTGGTTCTCGCCAGCCCCCTGGCCCTCGCCGGCCCGCAATGCACCACCGCCGAACGCTCGCAATGGCAGGATCAGAAGGCCTTTCAGGAACAGCTCAAGGCCCAGGGCTACCAGATCAGCAAGTTCAAGGTCACCGACGGCAACTGCTACGAGATCTACGGCTTCGACAAGGACAAGCGCAAGGTCGAGATCTACCACGACCCGGTCACCGGCAAGGCGGTGAAGACCGAGATCAAAGGCTGATGCCGCACGCTTCCCTGCGGCTGTGGGACCCGCTGGTGCGACTGTTTCACCTGTCCATCGCCGGGGTCTTTATCGGCAACTACTTCTTCAATGAAGCCGGTGACGACTGGCACGTCTGGCTCGGCTACTACGCCATGGCCTGGCTGCTGTTGCGCACAGTCTGGGGATTTGTCGGGCCGCCCAGTGCGCGCTGGTCCGACTTCTGGCCGACCCGGGCCCGGCTGGCGCGGCACCTGCGCTCGTTGCTGGCCGGGCGTCCCGAGCATCGCCTGGGGCATTCGCCCCTCGGGGCTTTGGTGATGTTGCTGATGCTGCTGGCCCTGTTGCTGATCGGCATCAGCGGTTTCCTGATGCAAGAGGTCGATGCCCTGTGGGGCGCCGACTGGCCGCTGCAAGTGCATGAGACCAGCGCCGATGTGCTGCTGGGGCTGGTGCTGCTGCACCTGTGCGCGGCGATTTTTGAAAGCCTGCAGGTGCGCGACAATCTGCCGTTGTCGATGCTCACCGGCCGCCGCCGGCCCTTGCCGGGCAGTGATAAGCGCTAATGGTTTTTCCCTTGTTCCCACCCTGTATTTGCCACGGGCTCTTGTATGCGTGCGCTGTCCTTTCGCCTGATCTTCCTCTGCGGCAGCCTGCTGTTGGCCGTCGTCTTTATCGCCGCCTGGCGCAGCCATCCGCCTCACCAACTGGCGCCGTTCGCCCAGGCCGCCGTCGGCAGCGATGCGGCTAAAGCCAACAGCACGCCGCAATACAACAGCCGCTTCGTCTCTTCGGACCTGGATGACTTCGTGCATTCCTCCTCGGTGACCGCCTTGCCCGGCGGCGACCTGATGGCCGTGTGGTTCGCCGGCTCCCGGGAAGGCGCCGCCGACGTCCAGGTGCGCAGCGCACGCTTTGACGCCCAGAGCGGCGAGTGGGGCGCCGAGCAAGTACTGGCCACCCGCGAATCGACCCGTGACGGCACCGGGCGCTATATCCGCAAGCTCGGCAACCCGGTGATCGCCCTGGGCCCGGACCAGCGCCTGTGGATGTTCTACGTCTCGGTGTCGGTGGGCGGCTGGGCCACCAGCGCCATCAACCTGATGGTTTCCGATGACCTGGGGCGCAGTTGGTCGGCGCCGCGGCAACTGATTACCTCGCCGTTCTTCAACATCAGCACCCTGGTGCGCGCCGCGCCGGTGTTCCATGCCGACGGCGCGATCGGCCTGCCGGTGTACCACGAGTTCATGGGCAAGTTCGCCGAGTACCTGTACCTGAGCGCCGACGGCGCGGTGATCGACAAATTCCGCATCAGCCGTGGCAAGCACTCCCTGCAACCGACCATCGTGCCCCTGGACGAACGCCGCGCCGTGGCCATGCTGCGCTACGCCGGCGACACCCACCACAAGGTCCTGGCCAGCCGCACCGAAGACGCCGGGCAGACCTGGAGCGAGCCCTATCCGCTGCAACCGTCCAACCCCAACTCATCGCTGGCGGCGGTGGGCACCGACGACCAGGGCCTGCTGGTGGCCCTCAACGACCTGCAGGACGGACGCTTCAAACTCAGCCTGTACGGCACCGATGCCGGCCTCAGCCAATGGCGGCCCCTGGTGGAACTGGACCAGTCCCCCGATCCCCTGGGCCAGCCGTTTTCCCACGAGGCCTACAAGGACATCATCGGCGAAGGCTTTCGTGCCTCCAGCGGCGCCCGGCGTCTGCCCCTGGAACAGCGCTTCCTGAGCAACCTCGACTACCGGGTGTGCAAGCCCCAGGGCTGCGACTTCGAGTACGAATACCCCTACTTCAGCCGCGGGGCGGACGGCCTGTACCACCTGGTCTATTCCTGGAACAACACCTTTATCAAGCACGTCAGCTTCAACGCGGCGTGGCTGGCGGAGCGCTTGTGATGCTGTCGCTATGGCAAGCACACCTGAGTTTTATCCTCCTGGGCTTCGTGCTGCTCGGCAGCCTGCGCCTGACCGCGCCCTGGCGGCCCTGGCTGCTGCCCGTGCTGGCCCTGGTCAGCTTTATTCCACTGAACCAGCTGCCGCTGGCGGCCTATGTGCGCAGCTTCACCGATGACCTGGCCATCAGCACCCTGGTGCTGCTGGGCTGGGTCAGCCTGCGGCACTTGGGGGTGATTGCGCCCTTGCCAGCCAAACACCGAGTGCAGGTTTTGCTGCTGTTTATCGGCCTGACCCTGAGCCTGTACCCCGCGACCCTGGGCCTGACCTACCTCGACCCCTACCGCTGGGGCTACAACCCACGGCCGATGATCGTGCTGATGGGCCTGGCGGCGCTGGTGCTGCTGTGGCAGCGCAACCTGCTGGGGGTACTGATGCTGGCGGCCGGGACCCTGGCCTTTGCCCTGCGTCTGAAGCCTTCGGAAAACTACTGGGACTACCTGCTGGACCCGCTGCTGGCGGGCTACTGCCTGATCGCCGGCAGCGGCGCGCTGCTGCTGTGGCTGTGGCGCCGCTTTGCCCTGCGCAGCCGCGGGCAGCCCCTTGCCGGGTAAACCAACAGGCCGCGCCGCGGCCTTCGACAACACCACACAGAGGTCAATGATGGGCGGGTTGCAATCACGCCGCCTGCGCTACGGCGTGGGCGCAATTGGGCTGGTATTCGGCTTGCTGGCACTGCTGCGGCTGCTGTTCGCCGTGGGGTTTTCCGGAGTGGACCTGAGTGCCGCCGACCAGCGCGAGGCCATTCTGCAGACCCTCGGCATCGGTCTGCGCTTCGACCTGCGCCTGACCCTGCTGCTACTGCTGCCCCTGGCCCTGCTGGCCTGGCTGCCGCGCTGGAACCTGCTGCGGCTGCCAACTTTGCGCTGGCTGGCCCGGGCCTACCTGCTGCTTGTACTGGGCGGGGTAGGGCTGCTGTACATCATCGACTTCGGCCACTACGCCTACCTCGGCGTGCGCATCAACGCCACCGTGCTGCGCTACCTGGACGACGCACAGATCTCCCGGCAAATGCTCTGGGAAAGCTACCCGGTGCTGTGGATCGTCCTCGCCTGGGGCAGCGCCCTGGCCCTGTGCTGCTACGCCTTGCTGCGCCTGGAACGCCGGACCCTCGACCGCCCGGCGCAACCCCTGGGCCGCTGGTCCCTGGCCAGCGTCAGCGTCCTGGGCATCGCCGCCGTGTTCCTCGGCCTGCTGGGCCGGGTAGAAAACCTCAACCTGGAAAACCCCGTCCCCCTGCGCTGGAGCGACGCCTACTTCTCCGGCAACAGCCAGATCGCCGCCCTGGGCCTGAACCCCGTGCTGTTCTTCTACGACACCCTCAAGGCCGGCGAGGCCCAGTACGACGAAGCCCAGGTGCGCCAACATTACCCGGCCCTGGCCCGCTACCTCGGCGTCGACCACCCGGACCCGCAGCGCCTGAGCTTCACCCGCCAACAAGGCGTGCAGCCGTACCGCATCGACCGCCCACGGCCGCCCAACGTCATCTTCGTCATGCTCGAATCCCTCGGCACCAGCGCCGTGGGCGCCTACGGCAACCCGCTCAACCCCACCCCCAACCTCGACCGCCTGGCCCGCCAGAGCTGGTTCTTCAAACACTTCTACGTCCCGGTCACCGGCACCGCCAAAACCGTTTGGGCCAGCATCACCGGCGTGCCCGACGTCACCCGCCAAGAGACCGCCACCCGCCAGCCCCTGATCACCCGCCAACACAGCCTGATCAACGCCTTCAGCGACTACCACAAGCTCTACCTGATCGGCGGCAACGCCGGCTGGGCCAACATCAACGGCCTGATCCGCCAGAGCATCGACAACGTGCGCCTGTACGACGAAAGCCACTGGCAATCGCCCCAGGTGGACGTCTGGGGCATCTCCGACCTTGACCTGTTCAAGGAAAGCGACCGCCTGCTGCGCGCCATCCCCCAGGACCAGCCGTTCTTCGCCTACCTGCAAACTTCCGGCAACCACCGCCCGTTCACCATCCCCAAGGACAACGACGGCTTCCAAGCCCAGGACCTGCCCCTGGAACAAGTCCAGGCCGCGGGTTCCCGCAGCCTGGCGCAATACAACGCCGTGCGCCTGCTGGACTTCAACATCGGCCGCCTAATGGAGATCGCCAAAGCGGGCGGCTACTACGACAACACGATTTTCGTGTTCTTCGGCGACCACAACACCCGCATCAGCCAGATCCCCCACATGGCCCCCGCCTTTGAACAGCTAGGGCTGGAAAGCAACAACGTACCGCTGCTGATCCATGCCCCGGGGATGTTGCAGCCCAGAGTGATCGAAGCAGCCGTCGGCCTCGCCGACCTGCTACCCACCGTAGCCGGCATGGCCGGGATGCCCTTCACCAATGGCGCCATGGGGCGGGATATTCAACAGCCTGCACCGGAAGGGGAGCGGGTGGTGCCGTTGGTGTTGAGGGAAGGAACCTTCCCGGTGATTGGCGGTGTGACCAAGGATTTTTTGTTGCAGATGCAACACGACGGCAGTGGTGCGACCTTGCATGATTTAGCGTCGAGCACCCCGCGTGAGGATGGGGCGCAGGAGCATCCGCAGGAGTTTGAGAGGTTGCTGGAGTTGACGCGGGGGATGCATGAGGGGGCGCGGTTGATGCTTTATCGGAATGTGCGGTGACACCGCGTAGTCATCGGTTGACGCCAGCCCGTGTAGGAGCTGGCTTGCCAGCGAAGGTGGCCGAAAGATCGCCACCAAACTGTCCAACCAGCCACTCTGACCCCTAAACCAGGGAGTCACAACATCACATTTACGTCTGCTTCAGATTGGCCTGATACCGCTCCTTCACTTCAGCCACGCTCAGCCACTTGCGTTGCGAATGCACCACCCGATGGCAATTGGCACACAACAACGCCAAATCGGCGAGCTTAGTTTTGTCACCCGGCTGCAGCGTGTGCAGAGGTTTAGTGTGGTGGACGTCAATCACCCCCTCCACATCTGCACCATAGGTTTGGCTGAAGTTAAAACCACACGCCTCACACTGCAGCGCTCCATGTTGCTTCAGCGCCTCTTCCTTTTTGCGCTTAACGATTCTCTTGTCTCTTTCCCGTACCCGATGCACCCGGGTGAGCACTTTGCCTTCCTCTGCCTCGAAGAGGCCCGGGTCATCCGCCGCACTTAAATCGATAGGGTATCCGCCCGCCGGTGTCCTCTAGCCCGCTCTGAAAACTATGATGTCCATCCTTTGGGCGAGTCGGTGAAACAGAGTGACTCGTCTACTCACCTGCTACACCGGAGCACGCTAAACCTAGGTCAGATTCAACCCGCCGTCTGAGAGGAGTATCTCGCCGGTCAAGTAGTCCGACTCGACCAGCATTACAACAGCTTTTGCGATGTCGTCTGGGCTAGCGGCCCTGCGCATAGGGGCGCGAGTTCGCCATAGCTCTTGGGCACCCGTCCACTCTGCGGTCATAGGCGTGTCGACCAAGCCAGGCGCCACAGCGTTTACGCGAATATCTGGCCCCAGGGATAACGCGAGCAAGCGGGTCATGTGATTAAGCGCGGCTTTACTGACCGCATAGGGAATCGATGCACCTTTAGGACGAATACCGGCATGGGAACTGATATTTACGACGCAACCTGCTCGACGGTAACGGGCGGCATCGCGCAATGCCGACTCGGCCAAAGTGACGAGGTGGAACGGCGCCACGACATTCACCTCGTTAAGTTCGTGCCACACCGTCGAGTTGGCCGAGGCAAGGTCGCCGTGGGGAATCACTTTGCTAATACCGGCGTTATTGACCAATACGTCGAGCTGCCCCCACGCGGCGATCGCCTCGTTAATAAGCCTGACCCTGTCAGCTTCGACAGCAAGATCAGCCTGCACGTAAATCGCCTGCTGCATTTCGGCAGCCATAGCGCGTCCCGTATCCGCAGAGTTTCGCGAATGGAGCACCACCGCATAGCCTGCCTGGCTTAGTACACGTGCAATGGCTGCGCCGATACCGGAAGTGGATCCTGTAACCAAGGCGACGCGTAATACGTTATCGATTGTCGGATTGGGGTTCATATGGATTTCTCTAATGGGTTGCTGGAAAGCCAGCACCGGAGCACCAAGCGAGCAACGTCGGCGTCAGGCAGTCACGATGGGCAGGTATCCATCTTCAAATCAGGTTGGCGCTTACCGGGTAAACCGTCGCGGTGAAGGAGATACCGGTTCAGGGCAAGAACGAGCTCGTCGCGGCTCCAAACAGGGTTGGATTGATTGCGGGTAGGTGCAGGGGGCATGCGGGAGCTATCCGTAGGTTTCCCGATTCGCTGTACGACACAGCGTAAGAGGCCGTAAGGATATTCTTTTCCCAACTAGTTTGGGAGTTCAGTAGTGAGTAGGAAAGGGAGGCGAGCAGGGGAGGGACGGGATGCTCTCACTACGCGGCCACGGGTGTGGCAGATCATTGAGAGTGCTTAAGCAATATCGAGTACCACAAGCTCTACCTGATCGGCGGCAACGCCGGCTGGGCGGCCACAACACCCGTATCAGCCAGATCCCCCACATGGCCCCCGCCTTTGAACAGCTAGGGCTGGAAAGCAACAACGTACCGCTGCTGATCCATGCCCCGGGGATGTTGCAGCCCAAGGTGATCGTAGAAGCCGTCGGCCTCGCCGACCTGCTGCCCACCGTAGCCGGCATGGCCGGGATGCCCTTCACCAATGGCGCCATGGGGCGGGACATTCAGCAGCCAGCGCCGGAGGGGGAGCGGGTGGTGCCGCTGGTATTGAGGGAAGGGACCTTTCCGGTGATTGGCGGCGTGACCAAGGACTTTTTGTTGCAGATGCAGCACGACGGTAGTGGCGCGACGTTGCATGACCTAGCGTCAAACACACCGCGTGAGGATGTGGCGCAGGAGCATCCGCGGGAGTTTGAACGGTTGCTGGAGTTGACCCGGGGGATGCATGAGGTGGCGCGGTTGATGCTTTATCGGAATGTTCGCTGACACCGCACAGCCATCGGTTGACGCCAGCCCGTGTAGGAGCTGGCTTGCCAGCGAAGGCGGCCGCAAGATCGCCACCAAACTGTCCAACCAGCCACTCTGACCCCCTAAACCAGGGAGTCACAACATCACATTTACGTCTGCTTCAGATTGGCCTGATACCGCTCTTTCACTTCAGCCACACTCAGCCACTTACGTTGCGAATGCACCACCCGATGGCAATTGGCACACAACAACGCCAAATCAGCGAGCTTAGTTTTGTCACCCGGCTGGAGCGTGTGCAGAGGTTTAGTGTGGTGGACGTCAATCACCCCCTCCACATCTGCACCATAGGTTTGGCTGAAGTTAAAACCACACGCCTCACACTGCAGTGCCCCATGCTGCTTCAGTGCCTCTTCCTTTTTGCGCTTAACGATTTTCTTGTCTCTTTCCCGTACCCGATGCACCCGAGTGAGCACTTTGCCTTCCTCTGCTTCGAAGAAGCCCGGGTCATCCGCTGCACTTAAATCGATAGGGCTAGCTGGAATCGTCTGAACGTTGGCATTGATCGCCGCCACAACCTCAGCAAGACGCTCCGGGTCATTGGCAAATTCCAGCCACACCAACTGCTCATCCTTATTGCCTTTTGCAAGCCCCGTACGCCCATTGTTGGTGTAGCTCGGGTCCCAACGCCGGAAGTTGTTGAGCTTCATGCACACACCGTTGGCATTGCGAAAGCTCTGATTCTTGCTCACCCCGGTGGCATTGCCGATGAGATTAAGAGACTGCGATAACGCCAAAACATCCGGATGATTCACACCGGGTAAACCGTTGCGGTGAAGGAGGTACAAGTTCAGGGCAAGAACGAGCTCGTCGCGGCTCCAAGCAGGGTTGGATTGATTGCTGATAGGTGCAGAGGTCATGCGGGGGGCTATCCGTAGGTTTCCCGATTCGCTGTACGAAACAGCGTAAGAGGCCGTAAGGATATTCTTTTCGCAACTGGTTTGGGAGTTCAGTAGTGAATATGAAAGGGGACGTAGCAGGGGAGGGACGCGTTGCCTCTCACCACGTGTCTATGGCCGTGGCTGGGCAGTGAGAGAGCTTAAGCAATATCGAAGGGCTACAGCATCTGTAGGAGCTGGCTTGCCAGCGAAAGCGACCTAACAGAAACGGGACAAATCAGTCTTCACCCCGTTTCCATATTTTTCGGACCTGAGTATCTAGTCGATTACCGAGGCTGCGCTGGTTTATTGGCATCTAGCAACGAATCCACCACCGCTCTAGCCATCTCCACCGAATGGATCATCGACCAAATCAACCCACGCTCCACACCGCTGGCGCGCTCGGTAATTTCATCGCTGACCTGTACCGCACAGTCCAGCAGCAACGACACATGCACCAACGCTTCTTCGGCATTGATGCCGGGGCGGACACTAAACATGGATTGATGACCTACGGACGTAGACACGGTGTCTTTCAGGTTGTTGAGGATCGAGGTTTCAGCGCTATGCGCCGCCAAGGCCAAGCGAATGCGCTGGGTGTCGATATCGTGTTCGGGGATTCTGAATTGTCCAGGTAAGGACAGGGGGGGATCGGGAACGAGCTTTTTCATGGTGCATCTCCAATGTGAATGGAGCTGCCAGCTATCGCTGCTAAACGAAGGAGTGGCAGCTGTACGCAGGTTAGCAGACCGGTCACATTGGAAACCGGCGCACCCGAAGGTGCCCTGCGCACAGCCACCATAAAGAGCAGAAGAAAAATCTGCCGATAGGTGACGTCGATGCGCCCAATGTGATGTTTCGAGCTGCTAAACCCGATCACTGATATGCAGTGATGAACCGAGCCTAGCCAGCCGAAGTATCAGGCGCAAGCGGGTTGGATTCTCTAGGAAAAGTCGCTCAATAGAAAGGGACTAGCCTTACAAGGAGCTGTGAACTGAGTAGGGAATATGGCACCTGAAGAGTAGAGATGAAGGTGGTTAGTCTTCGTTAGCCATCCAGTGATGGCAGGATTGAGTACGTCATCACTGGTAGAGGAAACGTGACTAATGACACCTACAAAGCTGACTCGCCTTCTGCCAGTCGGTTGGCAAAATATTGCGCCGTCTCTGGGTCGGTACAGTACAAGTAGCAGCCCTTCATTCCTCGGGTCATCAAGGTCCGGTAGGTGTTCTTGATGATGAGATCAGTCTCTTGCTGTGCGAAGTCGGGTTGTTCCTTCATCAGCCTTTTCCAACCACGAATCGTCTTGTCGTATTTGTCTCGCGCTTTGGGGGATGTCACTACTTTTCCATCGCGCACGATCAAATCTGGCCCGATGATCACACCGATATAATCCACCTCTAATCCTTGGCAGGTGTGAATACAGCCGACCTGATCCACGGATTTATCCGCGATGATCCACAGACTGCCGTCTTGATCCAGGTTCCATTGGCGGGCGTAGTGTTCACCGATTTCAATGTCTTTGGCTTTAGGGTCTTTCTTGCTGCTCCATGGCCAGCAGTAACCTGCGACGACACGCGCCTTGTTTCCGTGGTTCTTTTGTTCGATTGCCTCATGCATTGCTTGTGGCGAGTCGAACACTTTGAACTCGTACTCACTGGCATCGAGTATTGGGTTCGCGGTTTTGCGAATGCCCAGCACGTCATCTAGCCATGCCAAGTAACCATCGGAGCCACTGCAACGGAACTGGGAAGACAAGGTGTATTCCTCCACCGTTGCCCCTCGGGCCTCAGCAAACTCTCGGATTGCTTGTTTGCTGCCAATATCCTTAAGGGTTACGCGTTGATCCTCGTCGATAAAGAACACTGAGCATTTAGCGGACCCAATTAGTTCTTTGATCTGGTTTTCACCCTCGTTGCCATAAAAGCCGCTTTTCTCATTCAGCCTGTGGGCTTCATCAATGATCAGCGCGTCGTAAAAGTCAGGCTTGATATCGGTATAGGCCCCCGAGCCGGAGAACAGACTGGAGAACTTGGTGGGCTTGACAGTGCCGACCAGTTTCTTCTCGTACACGGCACGTGGGGCGGCATTTTTTGAGACATACCTGCTCATCAGGCGTAAGGCCGTGAGCCTGACCAACAGGTTGATGGCTACTACTGTCTTTCCGGTACCAGGGCCACCCTCAATGATCAGCACCTTCGGAGCATCGGCAGAGGCCTCTGCGACCGCCGCAAGTACTGACTCGAAGACGGTCTTTTGATCATCAATCAGAACGAACTCAGGCTTGCCTTCCATTAGCCCAGTTAGAGCTTCAGCCAAAGCTTTGGAGGGGCGGCTCTTACCGCTAGAAAGCTCGTAAAGAACGTCTTGGTTGTCGCCGTAATAGATGTGCTGTTTGAGGAAACTTCTCAGTTTCGTCAACTCGTCAGGACCTTTTAGGAACAAAGGTGCCTTGCTGGTATAGGCGTCGTAGTGAGCCGAGTTGATAACACCATCGCTGACATAGTTATGCAGGTAAGCGCATGGGTGTACTTTGATGCCTTGGTCATAGACGGCTTCATTGAAGCCTTCCAGCAAAGTGGCGTAAGACCACACCTGATAGGAAGGATGAATGGTTTCAACATGACTGCCACCCAGCGCGGTTTTTACGATCGCATCTTTACTGGTGGCGCTGGCTTTGCTCCATTGCTTCAGTTCCACCAACACGGCATTTTTACCCTGGTGCTGGTCGTGGCCTGTCAGCAAGAAATCGATACGTTTCATGGATTGCGGAATATGTAGCTCAATGGCTACTCCGGCATCCTCCGGCAGGTCCTTGTCTCTTAGGACCTTGGCCATGTAAGTGAGCGATCCCTGCCAAGATCGGATCTCTGAAGCCGCCACTTTCTTGCCAGTGGCCTCTTTGAAGTGCTTGAGGATCACCTCTTCAATATCGTTGTTGTCGCAAACGTCGAGGAATTGTTGTTTGGTCGCCGAGTAAACGATCACAAGTGGTCCTTAGAGCCCAGGGGGTCAGAGTTGGTCGTACTTCTTGCTGGTGCTTTTGGCTTTGTCGACGGGGTACTTCTGGCCGTTCAACGCGAGTTTGTTTGTCACCGCCTCGTTTAGATCGACGCCCAGCACCGTGCTTAATCGCACGAGGTACATGAGTACGTCGGCCAATTCATCTTTCACGGCTTGAGCGGTTTCTGGACGCATGGCTGCATCCTTGGCGTCGGCTTCGCTCATCCACTGGAAAATTTCGCAGAGCTCACCGGTTTCACCGGTTAGAGCTAGGAGCAGGTTTTTGGGGGAGTGGAATTGCTGCCAGTCGCGATCGTCTGCGAAGCGCTGCAGCGCTTCTGCAAGACGGGTGGTGTTGAGCAGTGGGGCAGGGGAGTCAACAGCGGTGTCCACGATCTCGCCTCTTGGTTGACCACAGCAGGCATGAAGGGGAGCCGTGTGGGAATTCGAAGAGATGATTGTAGGAGTTTTCGGTTTTATGGGAAGAAAATTTGAGGGGAAATAGTGGCATCTGGTAAAGCGAGTGGTCCCAACTGTTCATCGTTTTGAGTGGGCTCTGTTTTTGTAGGCCTATTTTGAATGATCGATTTTTGAGTTGGCTTTTGCTCTTTATGGGTAGGCAACAGACGAGTCTGTTGAAAAAAGTCCACTCTGATTTACACAGAAGAAAAGCAAGCTCCTAAGATTGAGGTCCTGAATATGTGCAGATACTTTCGGACTCGGATTTTACTTAGGAGCTTACTAAAACGTCGTTTCCAGCGATTTATTTCTTACCAGTTTATAAAACGATTTTCGACAGGTTCGGCCAATAGTGGGCTTTCGGCATCGTGCGCTTAAGTTGCAACGCAACAGGTCAAAATCGCCAGCAACCGGTCTTTCGACCCACCGAGGCTCAGGAAGCCTATCTTGTAGCGCTAGATATTTGAATGAGAAACGCCCCGGCCTCAAAGAAGGTTGAGGCTTGCCAAATACGTCCCTACCTCTTTCATTCCTCTTGTTGCCACGGCCACCAAATCATCCCTAGCTTGACGCCCCGAAGGCAGCGGTCCTGCCTGGGGAACCCATCTTGCAGCATCAGCATGTGGCAATCTTCTAGAGGCAAGAATCATAGCCATTAGGTCATCCCGTGCTTTGCTGTCGTTCATCACTGAACTCAGATCTTGCCCTCTTCCGTACTGGGTGGTATCAGTCATGCCTGCTGCATGGAACGATGCCCTACGTATTATGCATGGGACGCATTTGCCACACTGAACATGAGTCCTCTTCCATTTGCCACACGAGACGGTCTCTGATACCAGAAGATTGAGAGAATTTTGGTCTAGGCACTCAATCAGCATCTCCCCCTTTGTTTTCAGTGAATAAGGATTTATGACCTTCACAGGGAGACCAACGGTATCTAAAACCTGTTGGAAGAGCCGGAGGAAATGAGGGTGAGTAGTTCGTGTACTCAGCGCACCTATTCGTCTTCGTGTCATTGGAGGGTTGAGCGCGATTAAGCCGTTTTCAGGAACGAAAAGCTCAACAGGCGGGCCAGCCACGCGGAGCTGAGCTAGGGTCGCACCAACAAGAGTGCCGTACGCAAGGAAATTAAAACTGCGGGTACGCATTTGCACATCAGTCTGTGTTCCCAGCCAGGAGATCGGGTGCGCAACCGCAGCGAATCTCGATACATTCACAGGGAGTTGGTCGCGAATTGATATCTGCTTTTCTGAGTCACCTCGGTAGGAATGGCTGATCAAAAGAGGACGACGACCTTTGGCTAAAAGATCAAGTGCACCGATACCGCTATCCATCCCTCCCGAAAAAAGGCTAACGCAATCATGACCTGCCATGACAGTGATATGCCCACGCTTCTGTGCTGGCAACTGACGTGGCCCATCTGGCATCAATGTGATTTCCCAAATATCTCCGCTCAGAAAATGCAAAGCTTTCTGAAGAGTCGGGACGGCAGGATTCCAAAGGTCCGGGTCTGCTATTGGAATCGATAAACGTAGAACCCGTGCCCACCCATCATCCGACTCTGCTTTATCGACAAAGGTGTCAGCGGCGGTGACCGCCATAGCAATGGTTAACAGATCGAATCCAGCTCTACTAACTGGCGCACCCAGCCGCCGAACCGCATCTCTGACCGGCCCCCCGATGGAGCATGTTCCTCGAGCCGGAGGCCGCGCTCCGTACATGAGCACTGGTATTAAGCCATTTGATGGAGGGGGTAGCAGATGCATTTCATGTTGAAAAATAAGGGTTGTCACTGTTCGTAGCTCTCCCACTCACTCCAAACTTCCTTAATTACTAAAAGCTGGACCTGTTCAACGCGGACAGAGGTAAATGATTTCAAATCTCCACTCAGTAAAGGCCGCATATGCTTGTCAGTGACCGACTCAACCAACGAATGTAGATCCTTCTCCGCTTGCTCCACTTGACCTGCTGAGTTTGTTTTCGCGAATGCATCATTCGAATCCAAAACGACTTGGCTGAATACACAATTCGTCACGTAAACCAACATCATTTGGACAAGCATTTCATCCGTGATGCTAGAAAAGTCGAATTCGTCGTACCCCTGAAGGCATTCTGAGAGCGCTTCATTCATTGCTACGCGAACACGGTCAGAGTCGCCATCCTCAGTTGCCAGAACTTCGACAATAGCGCTGATTGCTAAATCGGTGTCCTGGCCATTGAGTGTTGCCAAATCCAGTCCTGGTATCGATTGACCTTCCCGAAAAGCGGCCATTGCTCCAAAGAGCGCTCCCCCGGCCCCAGCCATAGATCCAAATCTTGCCGCGCCGATCGCGCTACCACCGGTTGCTGCACCTGCATAGCTGCTTACGGCCGATCGAAGATATTCACGGTCGCCACTGGCGACAAACTTTCCCAGGTTAGTGCGGAAGTCCTTGAAGCGCTGCGGAGGTGCCTCAGGTATTGGCGGTTGACCATCAGTGTCAACCCATCCAGGCACGTAGGGAGAATTTCCCCCTGGCCCCTTACTCGATGTCGACGTCCCCATATCATTTCAACTCTTTCTGTTTGAACCACTTAGCACCACGCACCTTTGCGCTGAGCCATGGCTTGAGTTTGCCGGGCATTACCGTGTGGATGAAGTCAGAAAGGACACTTCCCGCATCAGACGAGTTTTCTGCAAGCAACTGCGCGCCCTCGAAACCTGGGGCCCTTACAGACCAATCAGAATGCGACCGCATTGACTCAATTAGCTGGGCCATGACAAGACTTCGTTCTGATGCCGGAATAGTCTTTATGGCTGATATAGCCGCGGGAGAGGACGTGTTGATTGTTCGCTTTAAGATCCCAAGGGCGTTTGCAGCATCCGCCGATAGGCCCGCGCGTAGCACTCGCAACGGCGTCGTTTCTCTGCTCAAGTAAACAATTGGGCGAAGATCGATTGGAGCAAGTGAGGGCTCCAACGTAAGCCACTCACGCAATAACTCACTCTTCTCTTTCCACACATCAGGGCATGCTGCTTTGAACTTTTCTGGATCCTCTAGAAGAGCTTCGAGCACCGCTATGATCTCCGGCTTGCCACCAGCTGCGATATTGATGACGGAGTACAAATGTGCAATCGCCTTTTCTTCCATGCATCGCTCGAAGAGAGCGATCTTTGCTATGAGGGCTTCGTTGACAGGCATTTTCCGGACTTTGGCAACGCGAGACCGCATTCGGATCACATTGAGCATCCGTTTAACTATTCGAGGATTTCCGGAAACTGAGGTCGACGTCGCAAGCATTGATGCGATGCGATCAGCTATTGGGAAAGCCTCGGCGACCTCTGCGGGCGGGTTTACGCCCATGAGGCTTAATGCTTTCTCTGTGCTAATGGGCTCATCCTTCCAAGCCTCACGAAGGTTTGCCTCAAGACCTGTTCTTAGACGCTCAAAGCTTTCGGAGTCTGCTTGACCGCCAGCAGATGCAAAGAGCAGAAATAGATATGCCCTTACCTCTTGAACGCCCAACTTAGGTACCCGGACCGGAACTTGGATCAACTTGTCTAGGTAGTCAGTTACATGCCTATCACCTGGATCTTTGAAGTGCTGACTGACCGAGTGCCGAACCATGTCCTCGTCAGCAGCAACCACGAAAGCTGTGTGCCCCATGAAGAGGAAAAGCCGTAGTGCCTCTAGAGTGTGAATAGTCTGGGCCGGCAGGCATCGATCCAAATTATCTACGAATACAACTAGCGTCTTGTTCAGTCCCTCCAATACATCGGCAAACTCCGCCCTGAAGGCTGCTATTTGCTTAGGGGGAGTGCTTTGCTTTTCGTCTGCTAACAAATCCGTGAAATGTGCTTTTGCCTTAGCTCCATCTTCTCTCAAGACAGACACGGCATTAGCGTCGACTTCGCCGGAAAACAAGTTTCCGATGGCGTCCATGCTCTTTGCACCAAGCCCAAAAGCAGGCACACCAGCAGCGAGTGCGCCGCCCTCAGCCATCAGGCCCAGCAACCGCATTTTCCTGACTCGGGAGAACAGTTTCTTAGCTTTTTCGAAGAGGGTTTCGGATGACCTAGTGGCATCCATTAAGGTGGATGCGATCACCTCCATGAGTGCTGCACGCGAATCATCGAATCCTTGATACAACCATGCGTCGAAGCGAACGACAACGAAGTCAGTGTGGTCCTCAATTGGATTCAGCCCGTCTTCGATTAGGTTCAAAAGCGTCGATTTACCAGTGCCCCAGGATCCAAATACCCCAACGGTTACTGGCCTCATGTTGGGATCACGTATTACATCGATAACGAGATCTGCGACCTCGGAATAGTTAAGAAAATCTTGCTTTGTGTCGACGTCAGCCCACATCGAGGCCTCCCTGCCAGCGTTTTTATGAAAAGGTAAACGAATGCGCCATAAGTTGCAGTGCGATCAATCAATTCGGCTCCCATCATTCGCCAAAAAACGAAGGTGCGCCACTGTTTTGGAATCACTCATGCTGGGACTGTCTGGCTATAGGCATTGAGGAAAAAACCATTTCTATTTTCTGAGGTATGGCGTATGGCTAGGGAGTTTCGGGACAGCTAATGGCGCCGCTGTAGGAATCCGCTTCTTTACGCGTAAATCAAAATGTTTTTGCTATCCTGCGCCCCTTTTCCCCACCGCAAGGAGCGCAGGCATGACCCAGCCCATTGGCAGCAGTTCACAAACAAGGGCTGGCCAACAGCGTCACCTGCCACACCTCCTTTTGCGCCTGACCGCAGCGCTCTTGCTCGGCCTCGGGCTAATCACTCCAACCGCCCAAGCCAACCCCACCACCACCTACCGCGGCACCCTCGGCGACACTCCGGTTGAACTGGCGCTCACCTACGACTCCCAATACGGCGGCGGTATGTCCGGCTATTGGTTTTCCGAGTCCGAGCGCCTGCCGATGGCGTTGGAGTCCACCCCTTTCCATCCTGGCTCCGCGCTGTTGATCAACATCATGGACAACCCGACCCTGCCCGCAACGGCGGTGTCGTTGCAGCCGTTCGCCGAGGGGGCGCAGGCGTTGCAGGGCAGTCTGGTGGATTTGCGCACGGGCACGCAGCAGCCGTTGCAGTTGCAGCGGGTGATGCGCTTTGGCGACAGTCAGCGGGAGGCGTTTGAGGGGGAGTTGTTGCAGCCGGTGTTCGATCGGGATTTCTATTTCAGTGTGCATGCCGCGCGCAAGGCCGGGGAGGAGGTGGCGCAGGTGGACAGTATTCGAGTCATGAGCCGCACCACCGGGCGGCGGGTGCAGGAGATCAGTGGGCAGTGGTGCATGTCGTCGGTCGGTACCAGGACGCTGACTTTCGGGCATTTCCAGGCCGAGGCGCGGATTGATTTTCAGGCCCAGGGCTATCGCCTGGCGGAGTCGGATGGCCGGCTGTGGTGCTCGCCCACTCAGTACTACCTGTACAACCGTGAGCGCCGGGAATACCGGCGCCATCCGCAGTTGGAGCAGTTCGCGGTGGAGGGGGATCTGCGCTTTTCCCCCGGTGGCCAGATGGAGTTCAGCAAGCAGGACTTCATCAATTACGACCAGCGCACTCGGCGTTGGGATTATTACCGGGTGATCAGCCCTGATCGGCTGGAATATCTGTCGTCGGGCGAGGAGCGTTTCTGATGCGTGGGTTTGATGTTGCTCGGGGGCTGGCGGTGCTGGTGTTGGCGCTGTGGCTGTTGCCGGCGCAGGCGTCCCACGGGGTGTATGAGGGCACGGTGGGCAAGCAGGCGGTTGTCTTGACCCTGGGCAGCCAGAATGCGGTCTACCAGGGCACCTATGCCTATCAGCGCTATCGCACGCCGATCCGCCTCAAGCCGACCTTCAGCTACAGCAACAAGACGCTGGCCATGGATGAGCTGGACGAGCAGGGCTTGCCGGTGGCGCGTCTGCAGTTCAATGACTTGCTGAACTCCCGCCAGCAGGAGCAGGTGCGCGGCACCTGGACCAGTTATCGCACGGGCAAGACCTTGCCCATTGCGCTGAAGCTGGTGGGCCTGGTGGATTCGGATCGCTCGTGGCCGCAGCCGGTCACCACGCTGCTGCAAAGTGCTTCCACCAAGCGCTGGTATTTCCAGGTGCCGATGCCGGGCAATGATCAGCGGATCACGACGGTGGAGGTGATGGACAAGGCCAATGGCAAGTTGCTGCAGAGCCTGGCGGTTGCGGCGCCGGGGTGTCGCAACCTGGGGGTGGATACCTTGCAGGTGCAGGCTGAGGGGGAGCAATTGCGGATCGGCTTTCAGGACTGCACGTTGCCGGGGTTTGCGTGGAATACGGGCAGTGGGCGCTTTGAGCCGTTGCCCTGAGGCAGGGGATGGAAGCGCTGGGTAACAGAACAAGGGTCAGGTGTTGAACGTGGAAACTGTGGAGCCCCGTATGGATGACAAGCAATCCCCTGTGCTGATTCAGGTGTACATGGCCGATGACGATGGCGCCGTTCGCGAGGAGCTGTTGGCGCGGCAGATTGATGAGCATACCTACGAGTTGCTGTCCTCGCCGGGCCTGGCGCAGAACCTGGCGCGGGGCGATATCGTTTCCATCCGCAATCCCGATGCGCCGGCGCAAGTGCTGAAGCGGGGCGGGAATTTCTGCATTCAGATCTATGCCGACTACATTGATCCGGCGGTGATCAGTGCGCTTGAAAGCGAGGTTGCTGGTGAGTTGGGCGGAACCCTGGATGGGCTGTTCGAGGGGAACCTTTCATTCGCTGTTCCTGCGAGGAATGGCATGGACCGTATCAATGCGGTGTTCGATCGCTTCCGCGAGAGAACTGGGATTGAGTGGTACTACGCCAATGTCTATAAAAACCTCGATGACGATGAGGACGAGACGCTGTTGAACTGGTGGTTGGACGTTTGATCATCCTTGGAGCTGGAGCCAGAGCGACCAAGTAACCGATCAAGCAGGTTGGCAGCTTCGAGTCATTGCAGAGTGACGCGCCTTGGTTTACCACGGCTCTCTTGAGGACACCTTCGCCGGTAAATCGGCTCCGAGCCTGTAAGGCAAATCTGTATTTTCGGTAAGCAGTGGCTGCCCTCGATGATTGCGGCCACCCTCGGTGATGAGTAGATCAAACGTCCACCCCTTGCGATGCCTGGTTGCGGCAGGGGTATTGGTCTTTCCAGCGCCAGCAGGTTGTGTCGGACGAATGCCTGTCTGTTCGTCTGTACGGCCTTGCCGTAGATGGTGGAGCCATGTATACCGTTATCGAAACCGAGGTCTTCAAGCGCTACGCCGAGCCTATCTGGAATGACGCCGAGCGCTTGGAATTCATCACCTGGTTGGTCGCAGACCCATGGGTTGGAGACGTCATCCCCGGTACCGGAGGGCTGCGCAAGGTGCGCTGGTCTTGCAGTGGCATCGGCAAGCGCGGCGGCACACGAGTCATCTACTACAACCTGCTTTCGGAAGGTCTTATTTGGTTGCTGATCGTCTACACCAAGGCGAAGTTAGACAATCTGCCCATCGGCTTTCTGAATCAATTGAAAGAGGGAATCAGTCATGGACCATGAACTGCAGCAGTTTCAGAAGGATTTGCTGACTTCGGTGGGCCAGATGAAAGCCGGCAAGGCGGCGCGTGCAACGGTGGTAAAACTGTCCGGGGCGGCAGAGGCCCGGGCTAAGGTGGGGCTCTCTCAGAGTGCGTTTGCCACGCTGTTGGGGGTCAGCCTGCGTACACTGCAGGATTGGGAGCAAGGCCGGCGCCAGCCGACAGGCGCGGCTCAAACGCTGCTGCGTGTGGCCAGCCAGTACCCTGAAGCCTTGCGGGCTTTGCAGCCGGTTTGATGGCGAGTAGACCAGGCGCTGACAAGTCGGTCTTGATGACCGGCTTTTTTGTGCATGCCTGACAGATTCGCATAGTCACTGGTTTGCCAGCGAAGGTGTCCTTGAGACCGCCTTCGCCGGCAAGCCGGCTCCTACAATACAGCGGCTAACTTGAGAGGCGTATTCTCGCTGGGCGGTTGGCGCTGCATCAGAAATTCACCGAAGCACTCAACCGAGCCGTCAGCGGCGCGCCCTGGAACAGGTAGTCGTCGCCCATGTATTCCCCGGTGTCGCGCCAGTAGCGCTTGTCGAACAGGTTGTCCACGGTCAGGCGGAACACGGTGTCGTAGCCATCGATACGGGTGCTGTAGCGGCTGCCGATGTTGAAGATGGCGTAGGCGCCGGTGGCGACGTTGCCCTGGCGGTCGGCGTATTGGCTGCCGCTGTATTGCATGCCGCCCAGCAGGGCCAGGCCGTCGAGCCAGGGCAGGGCGTAGTCGCCCTGCAGGCTGGCTCGCAGGCGCGGGACGTTGAGGGTCTGGTGCCCCTCGTAGGCCGGGGTACCGGTGCCCTCCACCCGGGAGCGAATTGCCGCGACGCTGGCGGCAATCTGCAGGCGCTGGGTGGCCCAGCCGTTGGCGGAGAGCTCCAGGCCAGTGTTCTTTTGCTGGCCCTGCTGGACGTAGGTGAAACCGCCGGCAGCGTCGGGGCGCGAGTACTGGTAGGCCTGGCGCATCTGGAACAGGGCGGCGGTAAAACTCATGCGCTGCCAGTCATATTTGATCCCGGTTTCGATTTGGCGCGAGACGGTGGGGGCGAGGGTCTCGCCATTGTTGCTGGCGAACCAGGGGGCCTGGCCACCGAGGGACAGGCCCTTGCTGTACTGGGTGTACAGCGAAATGTTGTTGATCGGTTTGTAGATCAGCGCGGCCTGGGGCAGGAATACATAGCGTTGGGTGTGGCGATCGCGCACGCCGTCCTTGTCGAAGCTCTCTTCGTCCAGGCGTACTTCGCGCCCGCCGAGGACGGTCTGCCACTGTTCGTTGAAGCTGATGCGGTCGCTGAGGAACAGGCCGTATTGGCGGCTGTCCAGGCGTTTGTGGGAGTCACGCAGGTCTTCAGTGGAGCGAGGATGATCTTCCGGTTCGTTGTTGATGTTTCCACTACCGAATGACTCATTGATCGCTTCACGCTTGTTCACCACACGACGAAACGCACTGGTCCCCACGCTCAACTCATGGCCCAGGCCTGCGGCGTCGAAGCGGCCATTGAGCACAGCCTGCACTTCATCGTTGCGCCGGGTGTCGTCGGGGCTGCGGAAGTCGTAGATGTCGTAGTTGCCTTCGGGGCTGAAGTAGTTGCCGTTGGCATTGATGCAGCCGGTGGTACAGCCGCCCCAGGCAAACGAACTGTAGTCATCGATCACCACCTTGCTGCGCGACGCACTGAGGTTGCCCTTCCAGTCATCGTTGAAGCGGTACTCGAAGTTGCCGCCGATGTTCAGCGATTCATTGGTCACCGGCTTTGACCCGCTCTGGTGCCCCAGGAGTTTTTTCGGCGAGGCGTGGTGGGGCAGGCTGGAGCCCCCCAGCAGTTGATAGCCCGGTGCCGAGCGCTGCTGCTTGTTCTGGTATTCGATGTCCAGTTGCAGCAGGGCGTCGGGGCTGATGTTCCAGTCCAGGGCCAGGGAGGCGAAGTCGCGCTGGCCATTGGTGTGCTCGACGTAGGAGTGCAGGTCTTCATGGGCCAGGTTGGCACGCAGGCCGAACTGCTGTTCGCTGCCGAACCAGCCGCCGACATCGGTGGCCAGGTAGCCGCTGCCGCGGTCGTCGGTGGAAACGGTCACCGAACGAATGTCCGTGGGCCGCTTGGTCACATAGTTGATCAACCCGCCGGGCTCGCTGACCCCGCTTTGCAGGCCGGAAAGGCCCTTGAGCAATTCCACCCGCTGCTTGTTTTCCAGGGCGACGTTCTGCTCGCCGGTGATGGTGCGGTTGTTGATCTTGTAGCTGCTGGCGGCATTCAGCGAGAAGCCGCGCACTTCGAAGTTTTCGTAGTAGCCCACCGGCGCGTAGCTCTGGCCCACCGAGGCATCGTTCTTCAGCACGTCGCTGAGCAGTCGGGCCTGCTGGTCGAGGATCATGTCTTCATTGATCACGCTGATGGAGGCCGGGGTATCCAGCAAGGGCGCTTCGCTGAAACCACCCACCGAGGCGCTGTCGACGCGATAGCCGTAGGGCTCTTCGCCGCTGACCGTCTGGGTCGGCAACTGGGTGCCCGCGGCGTTGGCCACGGCGCTGCTGCCGGCCAGCAGCAGGCCCAGGGTCAGGCGGTTGAGGGGCAAAGCTGAGCTGCAGGTGCGCGCGGGGGCAGTCGGGTGAATCCGGCTCATGAACAATCCTAGAAGGCGACGCGGCCCCATGGCAGAAGCCGGAGGAGGTTCCTGGGAAGGCTAGGAGCGTCGACCTGCGTGTGTAGTGAGGAACAGCGGGGGAGCCCTGCGAGCATCAGGCCGGGGCCTGGCGGTTGCCGCTGGGTACTGTCGGGCAGGCGCCATCATACAAGCTGCAGCGAGGGGGTAAAGGCGGGAAAGGTAGAAGATCGCGTGGCGGGAGTCGCCGCTTCAAGTCCTTGCGTAACACGGCGGTGGGCAATCCTGCTCGGGCTCCGGGTGGCCCATCTGCAGGCACTTGATCCGCTCCTCCATGGAATCGACCTTGCGCAGCAGCAGGCTGATGAGTTTCTCATTCATCTCACGGGTTTCATCGACGACCAGGGACTTTTCCAGGCGGTCGACGATTTCATTGTTCATGCTGCGGTTTTCTCGTTTGGCAATGTGTTTGAGCTGGTTGTGCAGGTCGCCTGGAAGACGAACGATGAACTTTTGCAGGGAGGAGCACATAGCGGACCTCAGAGTAATGCCAAAGAGCAGCATCATAAGAATGAGGCAGGCTTGCTTGCTTCAAGAAAATTCTTAAAAGAATGAAAAAAACGACGATTTTTCATTAGGAAAGTTCTGATTCGCACCAGAACCGGCCTCTAATCCGATTAAAAAGCGGACCTGATTCAGGTCCGCTTTTCACCGGGGTCGTTCAGCCTATGACGTGGTCACCGAGCCTCAACGGCGATCCAGCCACACCGTCTGCGCATTGCAGAATTCGCGTACGCCAAAGTGCGACAGCTCGCGCCCGAAGCCGCTTTTTTTCACTCCGCCGAAGGTCACCCGGGGGTCGCTGGCGCTATAGCCGTTGATGAACACGCCGCCGGTTTCCAGCTCGTCGGTCATCTGCCGGGCCCGTTCCAGGTCCTGGGTGAAGATCGTGGCGGTGAGGCCGAACTCGCTGTCGTTGGCCAGTTCCAGGGCGTGTTGCGCATCCCGGGCGCTGATGATGGCGGCCACCGGGCCGAACAGTTCCTGCTTGAAGGCGGTCATCTGCTCGGTGACGTTGGCCAGCACCGTGGGTTGGTAATAGTTGCCGGCGCCTTCGACCTTGTCGCCGCCCAGCAGCAGGGTGGCGCCTTCGGCCAGGGTCGCCTGGACCTGCTGGTGCAGCTCGTCACGCAGGTCGAAGCGGGCCATGGGGCCGATGTAGGTGTCGCTGGCCAGCGGGTCGCCCATGACCAGGGCGCGGGTGGCTTCGACGAATTTGCGGGTGAACTCCGCGACCACCCCTTGCTCGATGATCAGGCGCTTGGCGGCGGCGCAGACCTGGCCGGTGTTCTGGTAGCGGCCGATCACCGCGGCCTTGACCGCTTGGTCCAGGTCGGCGTCGTTGAGCACGATAAAGGGGTCGGAGCCGCCCAGTTCCAGCACGCATTTCTTCAGCGCGGCGCCGGCCTGGGCGCCGATGGCGATGCCGGCGCGCACGCTGCCGGTGAGGGTCACAGCGGCGATGCGGCGGTCGGCGATGGCGCTGGATACGCCGTCCGGGGTGACGTTGAGCAGCTCGAACACCCCTTCAGGGAAACCGGCGCGCTGCATGGCGTCCAGCAGCAGGTAGGCGCTGCCCATGACATTCGGGGCGTGCTTGAGCACGTAGGTGTTGCCCGCCAGCAGCGCCGGCACCGCGCCGCGCAGCACCTGCCAGATCGGGAAGTTCCACGGCATCACCGCCAGGAGCGGGCCCAGGGGCCGGTACTCGATGCGCGCCTTGTCGTTCTCCACCAGGGTTGCTTCCGGGGCCAGCATGGCTGGGCCGTGCTCGGCGTACCACAGGCACAGCTGGGCGCACTTCTCGATTTCACCGCGGGCCTGGGGCAGGGGCTTGCCCATTTCCAGGCTGATCATGCGGGCCATGGCCTCGCTGTTGTCCCGCAGGGCCTGGGCCAGTGCGTTCAGGCGGCTGGCGCGCTCGGCGATGCTCTGGCGTTTCCACTGGGCGAAACCAGCGGCGGCACGGCTCAGCGCGGCGTCCTGCTCAGCCTCGGACTGGTAGGGGTAGGCGCCGATCTGCTCGCCAGTGGCGGGGTTGATCGACAAGGCGTGGGTGTGGCTGGAAACAAGGCTCATGGCACCGTCCTGCTCGGGTGGGAATGGCGGCAGGTTACGGTGCTGGATCTTTGCTGAAAACTGAATAATATTGAGCAAGTCGTTCACGTTTGGAGAATGCCGTGGATCTGGTCCAGCTGGAAATTTTCAAGGCCGTTGCCGAGCAGGGCAGCATCAGCGCCGCCGCGCAACTGATCCACCGGGTGCCGTCGAACCTGACCACCAGGATCAAGCAACTGGAGCAGGACCTGGGGGTGGAGCTGTTTATCCGCGAGAAGAGCCGCATGCGCCTGTCCCCCGCCGGCTGGAATTTCCTCGACTACGCCCGGCGCATTCTCGACCTGGTGGCCGAGGCGCGTCTGACCGTGGCCGGCGAGGAGCCTCAGGGACCGTTCGCCCTGGGCTCGCTGGAAAGCACGGCGGCGGTACGCATCCCGGCGCTGCTCGCGGCCTACAACCAGCAGTACGCCAAGGTGGAACTGGACCTGTCCACCGGACCCTCCGGGACCATGATCGACGGCGTGCTGTCCGGCCGCCTGGTGGCCGCCTTCGTCGACGGCCCGGTGCGCCACCCGGCTCTGGAAGGGCTGCCGGTGTTCGAGGAGGAAATGGTGCTGATCGCCCCGCTGGGGCATGCGCCGATTACCCGGGCGCGGGAGGTCAACGGCGAAAGCATCTATGCCTTTCGCGCCAACTGCTCCTACCGTCATCACTTTGAAAGCTGGTTCACCCAGGACGCCGCGGTGCCGGGCAAGATCCATGAAATGGAGTCCTACCACGGCATGCTGGCCTGCGTCAGCGCCGGCGCCGGGCTGGCGCTGATGCCCCGCAGCATGTTGGAAAGCATGCCCGGCTGCGCCACGGTCAGCGTCTGGCCGTTGTCCCCGCGTTTTCGCTTCCTGCGCACCTGGCTGGTCTGGCGGCGCGGCACCGTGTCGCAAAGCCTGAGCAGTTTCGTGAAGCTGCTGGAAGCGCGGGGCGTGGTGCTGGCCGAGGGGTGAATGGCGGGGGCGGGCAGATCGCCTGTGCTGTCCAGCCGTTGTGTGCGAAAGCGCCCCCGGCAGCCATTAATGTCCTTGTGCAATGGCTGCGCAGGGCCGATGTGTGTAGGCTTTTCGGCCCTTGCCTAACCCCTGGACACTGAGCCATGACCGATCAGCTTTGCCTGGTATTCGTACCTGCGTTGGTGGCCTTGCTGCTGAATGCCGAAAACACCAAGGGCATGCCCCTGACCGAGGCCGAAGTGCTGGAGATTCGTGATAACGCCGCCTGTATCGCGTTGCCGGTGGCCGTGGCGCTGAGCATGGAAAACCAGCGGGGTTACCGCGATCTGGTGGCCGAGAACTGCTGGGAACAGTGGCAACAGTTTAGGAGCGAGGCGCAAGCCTGAGTGGCGGCCTTGGCGTGATCTCGTGAGTTTGTCGGGGGCGTTGGCAGTGGCTGGGAGCGGCTTCTCAGCGCCTGCTCAAGGCCAATCGAGCGGCAAACAGTACGAAGATCATCCCTGTGGTGCGGTCCATCCACTGGATCACCTTTTCCCGCTGCAGCACACCGGCCAGGGGCCGGGTGGCGGCGATCAGCAGTAGCGACCAGCCCAGCCCCAGCACCACGTGAATGCTCACCAGGCCGAAGGTCCAGGCCACCAACGGCTGGCCCTGGGGAATGAACTGCGGCAGAAAGGACACGTAGAACACTCCCACCTTGGGGTTGAGCACATTGCCCAGCATGCCCTTGAGAAACCAGTTGGTGCCGGGGTCGCTGTTCGCGCCTGTGGGAGCAAACGAGTGGCGCGGGCGCAGCAGCATGTTCAGTCCCAGCCAGGCGAGGTAGGCGGCGCCGCAGTACTTCAACAGGTTGAAGGCCAGTTCCGACACCGCTATCAAGGCCCCCAGGCCGAAGGCCACAGCCGCGCCCCAGATCAGGCAGCCGGCATTGATGCCCAACGCCGCGCGCAGCGCCTGCCGCCGGCCTTCCACCGTGGCGGTGCGCAGCACCAGGGCGGTGTCCAGGCCCGGGGTCAAGGTCAGCAGCGTGGCGGCCAGGGTGAAGGCCAGGAGATTCTCAGTGATGGACATGGGGGCTCCGGAGTTAGGGGCACAGGTTAAAAAGGGACCGGTAAGTGGCCTGAGGGCCTGATGCTGCGCTCGTACACTGGATACTCAACCGAGGCTGGTAATCGAGTCCTCATAGTTGAGCTTGCCACACAGTACGTACCTGGCCTCTTCCTTCAACCGTGCTCCGCTGGAGAGAACAGCGTTGGTGACAATGAAAACCTGCGGTGGCGAGGAGCCCATAAAGACCCTGACAATCACTGTTTCGCCACTTTCGAACAACTGCCTTTCGATTTTGGCGTTGAACACCAGCTGCGCGAAGATGTTACTGGGTCTGAGGTACCTGGCTTTGGTGGCCTTGAGTTCGACCTTTTGCCGGGGTTCGCCGTTCTGTTCCAGCCACAGATCAAAGCCACGGTCTCCCGGCTCCTTGGGATGAAAGCGATAATCGGCATGGGTGAACTGATTGAGCAGGTAGTGCCTAGCCAGGTCTTCGATTTTGCGTGTCATTGGGTTTGCCTGAGGGCGGGTAGGACAAAGGAAGGTCGGTGCTAATTGCTTGAGGCAGTTTCTGGCCTTGGGCCATCAGGACGAATGATCATTCGTCCTGACACTGCGGCTCCTCAGCCGAACAGCCCTGCCATTCTGAACAGCGTGTCCAGGGACATCCCGAGAACCTCGGCCATTGAATGCAGGAGGATCGGAACCAGAAGGCCGCCACTGACTATTCTGGCGACCGCGAAAATGCAGCCACTGGCAAAGATCAGGGCCATTGTCGTGCCGTTGCCGTACTGGGTGTGAAGCCCGGCGAAGATGGCCGCACTGACGATAACGGCGATCCATTTCCAGACTTGGCTGTTTTCATACGGAAACAGGCGCAGCAGGTAATGGCGGAAAAACAACTCCTCAACGATGGGGGGCAGCACCATCAGTGAGGCGATCTTGATCAGGGTTTGCCAGCCGTTCAGGCCCGCCAGCAATTCGGCCATGAACGCCTCTTCAGGAGATCCGAGCATGAGGATGGCGACCCCGCACAGCACATAGGCGGCCACCATGCATGCAGCGCCTATGCCCAGAGGATGGCGTATTACCCGTCCGCGCCAGGCGGCGCTGAAATGCTGGCGGTACTGCAGCCAGAACAGGCCGAGCAAGAGCAGCATGCCCAGGCCCTGGGTGCTGATGAATATCAGATAGGTTTGCATCTGTGGCGGCACCAGCAGGATGCCGGGTATTCCCGCCAGGATGTATAACAGGGTGGCCAGAATAAACAGGCCGACCCTGGGAAAGAACCGGTAGGTAGAACGCTCAGGGGCGCAGACCCCAGGCGGGGAAAACAGATGAGTCACAGTCACTCCATGAATGCGGGATAAACGGGGGCGGCATAGTGCCACTATCGTCGACCGCCGGGAACCGCTTTCAGGTGGCGCTTGCAAAGGGCATTCAGCCTTTGCGCTTGACCAGCGCCAGATACACCCCGGCCTCTTTCTTCGGTTCGACGTAGTGGGCGCCTTCCAGATCGGCGACCTGAATCGGCTCCATCGCCAGCTCCAGCTCAGGGGTACCCGTGTAACGGTCAGCGTCATCGCTCAGTGCATGCCTGAAGGCTTGGAGAAAGGCATCACGGTTGGCGAACTTGCCGTAGACATAGTTGCCTCGTTGGTCGCTGTAGAAGCGCGAGTAGGTCAGCAGCACGATGCCCCAGCGTTCGATGTGTTCGTCAGGCGCGGTGTGGGGAATGGGCTTGATCAGGTCCTTGCGAATTTGCCGAATCTTGTCATACGCATTCTTGTTGTTGTGTATCACTTTGAATTCGATAGCGGTGGAGGGATGTTCGCCGTAGCTGTCTTCAACCCAGATATCCACCTTGCGGCGTTCGGCAGCGATCAGCCAGCGAGGTACGTTGCGGCGTTCATCCAGCTGGCCGCCGAGGCCGAACTGGTCGCGGTTGATATCCAGCAGCGCCGCTGACTCCAGGCTCAGCCATAGCTCGGCAGCGACGCTGACTGCGATGGACTTGAGGATGTGCTGGCGCTCTTCTTTTAGGTGGTTTAGCAGGAACGGGGCAAATTCACGGACAAAGGACATGGGATCTCCAAGGAATAACACCGATCTGTAGGAGCGAGCTTGCTCGCGATGATTTCCAAAGCGCCGCCTGTTCCCTGCAAGTGCGCGTTATCGTTGACGTCCTTCGCGAGCAAGCTCGCTCCTACGAGAGGGCGGCGGTCAATAGGGGCCGCGGGGTTCAGGAATGCCCAGCTGCTGTTGCCGGGCGTCGAGCTGTTTGTCCACGGCGCGTTTGCCACTGATGAGCTTGAGGTGCTGCACGCTGGGCGGTAGCTGGCTGTCGATCAGTGTCAGCAGATCCATCTGTGGGGCCTTGATGATGCGCAGATCAGCGATGTTCGAGGTTTGCAGGCCGCTGAGTTCCCCCAGGCTCTTGAGGTTGATCAGGCTCAGCTGGTGCAGCCGCGCCAGCCCGGCGAAATCCAGCCGGCGCAGTTGCGCCTGGTCTTCGATCTTCAGTACCTCAAGCTGTGGAAAGCCATCCAGTTGCAGTTGGTGGAGGCCGCGCACCCGCAGGATCTCCAGATCCGTGACCTGGGGGTTGCGCAACTCCGGCATGCTCTCGCGGCTGCCAAAACTCAGCGCCAGGCTGCGCAGCCCGGCCATGCCGGCCACCATGCCCAGGGTGGTCTTGGCCGGCAGGCGATGCAGGCTCAGGTGCCTGATGCTCGGGCACTGGCTCAGCACATCCAGCTGATGGCTCTGCACGCTGATGCTCAGGCTGTGCAACTCGGGCATCCAGCCAATCGGCGCCAGTTCAATCGCCGGCCCATTGTCCATGGACAGCCGCAGGCTGCGCAGTTGCTCCAGATTGGGCATGCTGAGCAGTTCAGGCAGGTCGGCGCTGATCACCTGCAGGGCAAACTCCCGAAGCAGGGGCAGGCGGCCGATGGCCTCGTAGTGATCCAGGGTGTCGAGGCAGTCCAGGCTCAGGGACTGCACATGGGGCAGGGCCAGCAACACCCGGGCATCGAACGCGCTGCCCGGATAATGGCTATAGAAACGCACATTGAGGCGCTCGCCGAAACGGGCGCAGAGCGTGTCGAGCTGACTCAGCAGTTCGCCGTCGTACTGTTCGGCCTTGGCGAACTGGACGATGACCTGGGCCTGGTCATCGGCCTCCAGCCGGGCGCTAACCTGCAGTTCCAGGTCGGCCTGGCTGGGGGCTTGAATTCGATGGGGAAACATCAGCGGTCCTTGATGATTTTCGCCGCGGCATCATGCCATTGCGCGATCTTCACCGCCATCTGCGCGCAGGCCCGGCCAGCCGCCGGGCCGCCTTGCAGGAAAGGCTACGGGTCGACCTGGCCCATCAGCTCGGCCACCGATTCCGGGCGCTTGGCGTAGCGCTGGGCCAGCACCGCGCAGACCATCAGCTGGATCTGGTGGAACAGCATCAGGGGCAGAATCAGCACGCCCATGGTGCTGCCGGCAAACAGCACCTGGGCCATGGGCACGCCGGTGGCCAGGCTCTTTTTCGAGCCGCAGAAGAGGATGGTGATGCGGTCTTCCTGGTCGAAGCCGAACAGCTTGCCGAGAAAGCTCGACGCCAGCAGCACCAGCGCCAGGAGGACGCAGCAGGCCACCACCAGGCCGGCCAGTTCCCACAGCGGGATCTGGTGCCAGATGCCTTCGTTCACCGCTTCGCTGAAGGCGCCGTAGACCACCAGCAGGATCGAGCCCTGGTCGACGAAGCGCAGCCAGTTCTTGTTGCGCCCGACCCAGGCGCCGATCCAGCGTCGAGCGATCTGCCCGGCGATAAAGGGCAGCAGCAACTGCACGCTGATCTTGAGGATGGCGTCCAGGGTCGAGCCGCCTTCGCCGTGCACGTTCAGCAGCAGGGTCACCAAGAGCGGGGTGAGGAAGATCCCGAACAGGCTCGACGCCGCGGCGCTGCAGATGGCCGCCGGGATATTGCCCCGGGCCAGGGAGGTGAAGGCGATCGCCGATTGCACCGTGGCCGGCAGGGCGCACAGATACAGCATGCCCATGTACAGGTCGTTGCCCACCAGCGGTGACAGCAGCGGCTTGAGCGCCAGGCCCAACACGGGAAAGAGGATGAAGGTCAGGCTGAACACCAGCAGGTGCAGGCGCCAGTGGCCGGCCCCTGCAATGATCGCCTCGCGCGAGAGCTTGGCGCCGTGGAGGAAGAACAGCAGGCCGATGGCGATGTTGGTCAGCCAGCCGAAACCTATGGCCACCTGGCCGCTGGCCGGAAGGAAACTGGCCAGCAGCACCACGCCGATCAGGGTCAGGGTGAAGTTGTCGGGCAAAAGACGCGAGCGAGTCATAGCGGGATCATCCGGGGGTTGCCAAGTGCGGTGGGGCGACTCTAACGTGGCTGCGTTTTACCGACTAACGCCAAGGAGCCAGTTAATGCCGCCTAAAGGACATGAAAAGATCGTCCGGCGCAGTATTCCCGGTTTGCCCAGCCTGCCGCGGCCGGTGTACGGGCGCACCGAATCCTTGCCCAATCGCGCCTTGACCCGGCGTCACAGCCACCCGTGGGTGCAATTGTCCTACGCCATTGCCGGGGTGCTGGAGATCCAGACCAGCGGCGGGCGCTTTATCGCCCCGCCGCAACGGGCAGTGTGGATTCCCGCCGGGGTGCCGCACCGGGTGTTCAGCTCGCCGCGCACCGAGATGCGCAGCCTGTACCTCGATTGCAGCGTTACCACCTGGGCGGCGCCGGACAGCTGCCAGGTGCTGGCGGTCAGCAGCCTGCTGCGGGAGTTGATCCGCGCCTTCAGTGAATTGCCGGTGGAATATGTCGAGGACAGCGCCGACGGGCGCCTGGCCCAGGTGCTGCTGGACCAGTTGGCCGCCGCGCCGCAGTTGGACCTGATGCTGCCGCTGCCCCACGACGTGCGCCTGCGGGCGATCTACCGCAGCCTGCAGGCGCACCCGGAGCAGGCCACGACGCTGGGCCAGTGGAGCCAGAAGCTCGGGGTGACGGAGAAGACCCTCAGCCGCCTGTTCCTCAAGGACACCGGGCTGACCTTCCGTGCCTGGCGCCAGCGCCTGCGCCTGCTGGGCGCCCTGACTCCCCTGGAGCAGGGCGAGCGGGTCACTGATGTGGCGCTGGCCTGTGGTTATGACTCGACCTCGGCATTTATCGCCGCCTTTCGCCAGCAGTTCGACGCCACCCCGGGGGAGTTCTTCCGCGACCTCTGACACCCCGAGCTTCCTGTAGCCGCTGCCCCAGGCTGCGATGGGCTGCGCAGCAGACCCGAACCGGGTTCCTGGCCCTGCGCGGCGCCCGCCCGGCGGTCGCTGCGCGACCGTTCGCAGCCTGCGGCAGCGGCTACAGGGGGCGGTGGTGGGGCCAGGTGCGATAGGTGCGGCAGGTCAGGTTCTTGGTGGGCGCAGCAGTTCGATGCGCTCCGGCGGCACCAGGGTGCGCAGGGTCTTGTACAGGGCCCGGGTCTCCAGCAGGTTCCAGATCCGCAGCAGGGTTTCCAGGGCATCCAGGGGCTTGCTGATGAAGTCCCGGGCGCCCAGGGCCAGCGCCCGCAGGCGGGTGTCGCGGGTGGCGTCGGCGGTGAGTACCAGGATCGGCAGGTAGTCGTTGGCCGGGATCCGTCGGTTGAGCTGTTCCAGTACCGCAAAGCCATCGAACTCGGGCATGTGCAGGTCGAGGATCACCAGGTCCGGCTCGAAGCTGTTGAACAGCTCCAGGCTGCGCAGCGGCTGGGTGCTGCTGAGGACGTTGTGCAGCCCTTCGCGGGCCAGCAGCTGTTCCATCAGGTCGAGGTTGGGGCGCTGGTCATCGATGATGAGGATGCGCAGATCGGCAGTCATGGGAGCTCCGGGAGACAGGCATCGAGGTGGGCGAAGAACACCGGGATGTGGATGGGCTTGGTCAGGATCGCCGTGGCCCCGGCGTCGAGCAGGGCGCGCCGGGTCGGTTCGCTGGCGTCGGCGGTGATCATCAGGATCGGAGTGTCGGCCGTGGCGCTGGAGGCCCGCAGGCGTTGCAGCACGTCCAGGCCGGGCAGGTCCGGCAGGCTGACGTCCAGCAGGATCATCTGCGGCGCGTGCTGGCGGGCCAGGTCCAGGCCCATCTGGCCTTGCATGCTCGACAGCAGCTGGATGCCCGGGCGCCGTTGCAGCAGGGTTTCGATCAGCGCCAGGCTTTGCAGGTTGTCTTCGATGCACAGCACCTTGCCCTGGTAGCGGCTTGCGGGCTGTGGCGCCGGCACGTTCAGCGCCGGGGCGTTGCAGGGCGCCACGGCAGCTGCAGCGGCCAGGCGCACGAAGGGCAGCTCCAGGGTGAAGCAACTGCCGCTGCCCGGGGTGCTCTGTACGCCCAGGCTGCCGTCCATCATTTCCAGCAGGCTCCTGCTCAGGGCCAGCCCCAGGCCGGTGCCTTCGACCCTGGGGTCGGCGTCCAGGCGTTCGAAGGGCTTGAACAGGCGCTCCAGGCGCTCGGCGGTGATGCCGGCGCCGGTGTCGAGCACGCTCAGGCGCAGGCGCGATGCCTCGATCGCCACGTCGATGCTGACCCGGCCACCCGCGCGGTTGTACTTGATGGCGTTGGACAGCAGGTTGAGCAGCACCTGGATCAGGCGCTGGCGGTCGGCGATCACGCCGCTGTCCGCCGCCAGTTCCGGCAGCGGCGCCAGGGTGATGCCGGCGTCCGCGGCCATGGGTGACACCAGGGTCAGGGCTTCGTGCAGCACCGCCGCCAGGGCCATGGGCTCGACGTTCAGCGGCAGGCGCCCGGCCTCGATACGGGCAATGTCCAGCACCTCGTTGATCAGCCCCAGCAGGTGCTGCCCGGCCCGCAGGATATGCCCGACCTGGGGCCGCTGGCCGGCATTGGAATCCATGTCCAGCAGTTGGGCGAAGCCGAGGATGGCGTTGAGCGGCGTGCGCAGTTCGTGGCTCATGCGCGAGAGGAATTCGCTCTTGGCGCGGCTGGCGCTTTCCGCTTCCTCGCGGGCGGTGCCCAGGGCGATTTCCGCGGCACGGCGATCGGTGATGTCCCGGGTGATCTTGGAAAAACCGCGCAGGGCGCCGCTGGCGTCGTACTGCGCGGTGATCACCACGCTGGCCCAGAAGCGGCTGCCGTCCTTGCGACAGCGCCAGGCCTCTTCCATGTAGTGGCCGTGGGCGGTGGCCTCGCGCAGGGCCATGTCCGGGTGCTGGGGGCACTCTTCGGGCAGGTAGAACAGGGAAAAATGCCGGCCGATGATTTCCTGCTCGCTGTAGCCCTTGATCCGTTCCGCGCCGACGTTCCAGGTGGTAACCCGGCCTGCGGTGTCCAGGGCGAAGATCCCGTAGTCCTTGACCCCGTCGATGATCAGCCGCAGGCGTTCCTCGTTGTCGCGCAGGGCCCGTTCGCGCTCGGCCAGCAGTTGCCCGGCCTCCACCAGGCGCGTGCCCAGCTGGCCGATTTCATCCTGTTCCGGCGCTTGCGGGCGCAGCGGCTGGCCCAGGGCCAGGCGCTGGGCATTGCCCTGTACCTGCTGCACCCGGGTGACGATGCCCCGGGACAGCAACAGCACCGCGACGATGGCGCCGAACAGCCCGCAGCCGGCGGCCAGCAAGGTGGCGAACAGCAGGCGCATGCGGGTTGCCGCGGCGGCTGCGCTACGTTCGGCCAGCAGCGCATCCTCGCGCACGCGCATGGCGCTGATCTGCTCGCGCAGCACGTCCAGCACCTGCTTGTTGTCGATCAGGATCGCGGTCACCGTGGCGGCGTCGTCGCGGCTGCCGTTGCGCAGGGCCACCAGGCCGTCGAGCTTGGTGCGGATCAGCGGGGTGATGGTCTGCAGGTAGTCGCGCATGCGTGGGTCCTGGACATTCTGGTCCAGGCGTTGCAACGCGGCCTCGATCTGCGGCCGGGCCTGGAGGTAGGCGGGCAAAAAGTCCTCGCGCCGGGTCAGCAGGTAGCCACGCACGCTGGCGGCGGCCTCGGCCAGGAGGGTGTGCACCGCCTGGATATCGCCCTGCACCAGCAGCACCCGGCGCACGTCCTCCTCGGCGCGGGCGGTCTGGCGCTCGGTGCTGTAGATCAGCACCAGCGACAGCAGCAGGATCACCAGTGGCAGGGAGATCACCACCAGCGCCTTGCCCCGCAGCGGCAGGTCGGCCCAGCGCCGGGCGCTGAGCAGGTTCACGGCCACTGCCCGGCAGGTTGCGCCACCAGCCCCAAGGCCATGCCGCGCACCGCGGCCTGGGTGCGGTCGGCGGCGCCGAGCTTGCCGATCACTCGTTCCACATGGGCCTTGGCGGTGCCGGTGGTGATGCCCAGCTTTTCACCGATCTCGCGGTTGCTGAAGCCGCCGGCCACCAGCCCCAGCACCTGGCGCTCGCGGGCAGTCAGGGCCTGAGCCTGGGGCGCCTGGCCGTTGCCGCGCTCGCTCATGCGCCGCAGCAGGCGGGCGCTGACTGCACTGTTGAGCGCCTCTTCGCCGCGGGCCACACGCTGCAGGGCGTCGAGCACCTCTTCGCGGCTGGCGTCCTTGAGCAGGTAGCCCACGGCGCCGGCGGCCATGGCGGCTTCCAGGTGATCGGGGCTGTCGTCCATGGTGAAGATCACCACCTTGACCTCGGGCTGGCGCTGTTGCAGCAGGCGCGCGGCCCCCAGGCCGTTGAGCAGGGGCATGCGGATATCGAGGATGGCCAGGTCCGGGCGCAGTTGCTCGCACAGGGCCAGGGCTTGCTCGCCATCCCTGGCTTGCCCCACCACCTCGAACTCCGGGTTGCCCGCCAGCAGGGCGATGAAGCCGGTGCGGGTGACTTCATGATCGTCCGCCAGGACCAGGCGTATCACCGCTGTCATACCGCGTGCTCCAGGGAGGGGACGGGGACGCGGGCGAGAATCCGCGTGCCGCTGCCGGGCCGGCTGTGGCAGGTGAAACGCCCGCCCAGCAAATGGGCGCGTTCCTGCATGGCCACCTGGCCCAACTGTTCGATGCCCTGGCCGGATGCCGGCTGGAAACCTGCGCCGTCGTCGCTGATGCCGAGCACCGCCTGGCCTGCTTCCAGGGCCAGGTTCAGGCTGACGCTGTGGGCCCGGGCATGCTTGAGGATGTTGTTGATGGCTTCCTGGGCGATGCGGAACAGGGCGATTTCCAGGGCCGCCGGCAGGCGCTCCGGGTAGCGCTGCTGCCAGTGCACCGCCAGCCCGGCGTCGCGCAGGCGGTCGGCCTCGCGGTCGATGGCCCGCAACAGGCCGAAGTCGTCCAGCACATGGGGGCGCAGGCCGCCGATCAGTTGCCGGCCTTCGCCGACGCAGCCCTGGGCCAGTTGCAGGATGGTCTGCAGTTCATCGTGCAGGTGCTCCGGCAGCGGCGGGCAGCGCCCGGCGAAACCCTGCAGGCGCTGGTGCAACCCGGCCAGGGTTTGCGCCAGGCCGTCGTGCAGGTCGTAGGCGACGCGCTTGCGCTCATCCTCCTGGGCGCTGAACAGGCGCTGCACCAGCTCCGACATACTGCGCTCCCGGGCTTGCAGGTCCTGCAGCAGGCGCTGGTTTTCCAGGTGCGTGGCCAACAGCGTGGCCAGCAGTTGCAGGGATTCCAGGTCTTCGCTGTCCGGCGCGCTGATGGGCACACTGTTGGCCAGCAGCAGGGCGCCGAAGGGCTGGCCGTCGGCGCGGTGCAGCAGTACGCGCAGCACCCCGGTTTGCGCAAGCGGGCGCTCCAGCCACTGGGCCTGCCCGGCCACGGCGCGCAGGGCTTGCAGGCATTCGCCGTGGCCCTGTTCGGCGCTGGCGTGGGCCACGCCGTCGCTGCTCCATTCCAGCAACAGCCCCTGGTCCATGGCGACAAAGGCGCAGGCCCGCTGCACCACCCGCTGGCGCATCTGTCCGGGGGGCAGTTGCAGCAGCTCCTGGCCGGTGTCCACCAGCAGCCGCAGGCGCGCGGCGCGGCTTTGCGACTGCCGGTACTGGCTGCGCAGGGCCAGGGCGCTGGCGGGATCGAGGGGCGGGCTGGGCATCGGGAAACTCCAGGGTGGGGGCGGTGCAGTGGCTCGGGGCAGGGTATTAGACCCCCGTGCCCGGTATCGCGCCTATCTGCCAAATGGCATAGGCCGCAGGCTCCAGTTGGCCGATGGCAGGGGCGACGGCCCGGGGCACAGTGGGGCTCATTGAAACCCACTGGAGTCCGTGAATGAAACTGAAAAGCACCGCCCTGGCCCTGTTCTTCGTGCTGAGCACGCCACTGGCTCAGGCCCTGGAAGCCACCCCTTACGTGTACCGCACCGTGGCCGAGCAGCCGCAGAACCTGCAGGACCGGGAAATCGCCGGTCTCTTCGACCGCTGGAACAGCGCCCTGCAGACCGGCAACCCGCAAGCCGTGGTCAGCCTCTATGCGGCCAATGCAGTGCTGCAACCCACGGTCTCCAACCAGGTGCGCAGCACCCACGCGCAGATTCAGGACTACTTCGAGCACTTCATGGCCTCGCGGCCGGTGGGCCAGATCAACTACCGGGAGATTCGTCACCTTGGCCCGGATGCGGCCATGGACAGCGGCGTCTACACCTTCACCCTGACTGCCGCCGACGGCAAGAAACAGCAGGTCCAGGCCCGTTACACCTTTCTCTACGAGCGCCTGGGCGGGCAGTGGAAAATCCTCAACCACCACTCTTCGGCCATGCCGCAAGTGCAGCCGCAGTTGCAAGCCAGCCACTGATCCAGGCTCCTGTCGCCTTGCGCTGAGCCTTTGCTCGGCGTTGCTGTCACTGCTCGCGGTAGCGCCCCGGGGTCATGCCGAACCAGCGCAGGCAGGCCTTGTGAAAGCTGCTCTGGTCGCGAAAGCCCAACAGGGCGCCGATGTACTTGACGCTGCGCATGGAGTTGCGCAGAAAACTGTGAGCCAGCATCAGCCGCGCCTCGTCCTGCAGCGCCGAAAAGTGCACGTCTTCATGGCCCAGGCTGCGTTGCAGGCTGCGGGTGCTGACCCCCACTGCCTGGGCGATATGCGGCAGGTCGCTGGGCGCGCCCTGGGCCAGGGATTCGGACAGGGCGCGGCGCACCCGCGCAGTCATCGAGCCGCTGAGCAGCACATTGAGGCGGTTGCGGGCGTATTCCATGTGCAGCACATCCAGCGCCGGGTCGGCGGTGGGCAGGGCGATGGCGCAGTCCTGGCTGCTGAAGGTCAGGCTGTTGTGGGGCGCGCAGAACTGCAGGTTGTCGCCCATCAGCCGGCGCAGCATGCGCGTGTCCGCAGGCTCGGGGTAGGTGAAGGCCGCCACCAGCGGCCGCGGCTTGTGCTGGGGCAGCAGCCAGTGCAGCAGGCCCAGGGTCTGGGCGGCGCCGGCGTCGATCACCGCCCGGGGGATCAGCGAAGGCTCGGCGGTGACGTCGAAACCGATCAGTTGCAACGCGTCGGGCTTGCGTTCCAGGCACATGCAGAAGCCGTTGCTGGTCAGCGCCTGGTAATCCACCAGGCGCTGCAGCGCTGCCCCCAGGGTCGCGCAAGACATCACCGCATAGCCCAGGGCCTCCAGGTTGGCCGGGTGGGCCTTGCTGTAGGCCAGCAGCCCGAGGTCCGGGTTGCCGGTGCGGCGGGTGGCTTCGCGCATTACTTGATAGACCAGTTCCAGCCTCACGCCCTTGGGATTTTCCTCAACGTCCTGGATGCTGCTGCCGAAGGTTCTGAGCAGGGCGTCGACATTCGCGCCGCCTTCTCTCATGACATCGGCAAGCACCCGAAAGCTGGCGCTGGTCATTCTGTGCATAGGTCTTCCTGGACTAGTGGCTAAATGATATCGATGAGGCCTTTTGCATGATTGCAATAAACAAAAGGCCACAGACGAATAAGCACCGGCCCAGGTTTCCGAGGACAAGCGAAAGGTATCCGGGAACACTTCCGGGTGGCCCGGGCAGGGTCGATCATGGTTGGGCAGGGACCCTTGGGCGAGTGCGGCGGCGGGCTCGTCGTGCCACGTTCGAGGGTGCGTCGTTGGCTTGCCTATGGATCTGTCATGCAAAGCATCAAAGACTTTTATCGTGAATTGGCCGAGGGCCATTTGATGCTGGCATTCCAGCCGGTGGTGTGGCTGCCCGACAGCAGCCGGGTGCTCTACCACGAAGGGTTGCTGCGCCATGTCGATGCCCAGGGCGGGGATGTCTACCCCCTGGCGCTACTGGAAAAACACCAGGTGATGCGCGAGCTGGACCGCAGTGTGGTGCTCTGTGTGATCGACAGCCTGCAACGGGACGAACGCCTGCGCCTGGGGTGCAATATCTCGGCCCAGAGCGCGATCATCGATTCATTCTGGTACCCCATTGTCCAGCAGTTGCGGGACTTTCCCGGCGTGGCCGCGCGGCTGGTCATCGAGATCACCGAAAGCGCCACGCCACCGAGCATCGAGGCGGCCAGCGAGTTTGTCCTGTGCCTGCGCGAACTGGGCTGCCGGGTGGCCATCGACGATTTCGGCGCGGGCCTGGGCACCCTGGAGTTCATCCGCCAGACCCGGCCGGACATCGTCAAGATCGACAAGGGCTACATCCAGCGCGCCCGCAGCGAACTCAACAGCGCCCAGACCCTCAGCCACCTGGTGCAACTGTGCAAGACCCTGGCGCCCTGCGTGATCATCGAAGGGGTGGAGACTGCCACCGACCAGGGCCTGGCCACGGCCTGTGGTGGCGAGTGGGGGCAGGGCTACCTGTTCGGCCGCCCCCAGGTGGATCGCCTGGGGCGACGTTGCCGCCTGGCGCAGCGGGCGCCCCAGCTGTGCACGCCGGATCAGGCGTAGCCCGGGTGCATGCCCGCCTGAAGGGGTTCAATCAGCCTGCGGGGTGATGGGCGGGGTGTGGGCCGTCGGGTCTTGCACCTCGGCACTGATGGGCAATGCCTGCAGGTCTTGCTCGGGAATCTCCTTCATATCCACGTGCATGTTGCGCTTGGGCCGCTCCGGCTGGAGCGCGTCGTAGGGCAGCAGCACGGTGTCGAGCGCCGCGTCCAGGGGCAGGCTGGCGATCATCAGGATCGGGCACACCACCATCACCCAGCAGCCGCCGGTGATCATGCGTGCGTAGCCCATGTCATAGCCGGTGAGCACTTGGGCGTTGGTCTTGACGCTGCGGTAGTAGCGGTCGTCGCGAAAGTCCAAGGCATTGCCGCGAGTCATGTAGGTGCCGCAGCCGGACAGCAGCAGGGTGTTGAGCAGCAACAGGTAATTGATGATTCGGATGATCGCTCTTCCATTCAGGCCATTGGCAGGGGGGGGGCGCGGCTCAGGGCTTCATCGCGTCATAGGGCAGCAGCGCGGTGTCGGCCACGGCGTCCACCGGCAGGCTGACGATGGCCACCACCGGGCAGACAATGCTCATCCAGCAGAACAGCGTGACGTAGCCGTCGTAGCCGCTGGCTCCGCGCATGGTCAGCAGTTCGATATTGGCCTGGGTGCCTTTGTAGTAGTCGTAGCTGGTATGGGAATTGGGGGTACGGGCGATCAGGGTGCCGCAGCCCACCAGGGACAGCAGGGACAGCAGGGACACAACGAACAGAGCATTGAGGGCTTTGATGGCGCCATTCCTTAGCAAGCGGGTTTTTCCGCGCGCATGGTCGCAGAAGCCCGATGCAGACGCTAGATTGGGCGCTGAATAAATACTGGGCGCAGTGCCGGGAGGGTTCGATGGAGGGAGAGCGCAGCGTCGCACGGCTGTTCGCCGAGGAACCGCTGTCCTGGGGGCTGCGGGGTGACCCCTATTTGTGGCGAGCCATGGCCACGCATCTGGCCCACACGCCCTGGCCGGCCACGGCGCAGCAGTTGGAAGCCCTGATCGTCCAGGCCTTCGAGCAACTGACCGGCAGGGCCTGGAGCTCGGCAGGGCACTTCTTCGTCGAGGCCTTTGCCCATGGCGGCATGTCCAGCGGCGGGATTTCCATGGGCTTCTGGCACGAGCGCGGCCTGCCCCTGTTGTGCGCCCGTTGGGCTCGAGCCTGATCAGATATCGCTGGGTATCAGCATAAGCAGGTCGGTATCGCCGATATCCACCCCGGCCTGGGTCAGCAGGGTGCTGGCCTGGCCGCGGTGGTGGGTCTGGTGGTTGAAGAAATGCACCAGCAGGCTATAGAAATCGCGCTCGGCGACCACGCCCCGGGTGTTGGCGTAATGCAGGCTGCTGTCCAGGTCTGCGTCGCTCAGGGACTGGCTGAAATCGAGGATCAACTGGTCCAGCCACTGACGCTGCTGCCAGAGCCCGCCCAGGTTTGGGAACAGCAGGGTCTTGAGGTCCTGTGGCAGGGCCACCTGCTGCAGCGGCGCCAGGGCCGCAAACCGCGCCGGGTGCTGGGCAAAGCGCTTGAGCCAGATGGTGTCGCCGGCCAGCAAATGATTGAGGGTGCCGAGGATCGAGCCGAAAAAGGCCTGCCGGTCCAGAGCCAGTTGCGCATCGGACAGGCCCATGGCGGCGCTGTACAGCTTGCTGTTCATCCACTGGTTGTAGCGAGCCATCAGGCACAGGTGCTCGGTGCGGTTCATTGCGGTTCCTTTCGGGGTTTGCGGGCTGGCGCGCAGCAGCTTCGCAAGCCCCGGTGCCGCAATGCAAGAGGCGTCACAAAAGCCTCGTGCGCAGGCCGTTTGCAGGGCTGTGCAGCCATTAAAAAAACCGCCCCTTTGGCCCCGATAACATCGTTTCTCGGGGCTTGGGCTTTTCTCTATATTGGCCACCAGATGCAGCGCGGCAACAGGCCGCGCACCCTTTATGGTGAGCCGTTGCAATGAATAAAAAACCTGAACGCACAGGGCTGGAAAACCCCGGGACCGCTACCCGGGTGGTCTGGGGCGGAGAGCAAGTCCGTCATCCCTACAACGCCACGCAACCCCCGATTGTCGCCAGCGCCGCCTATGGCTACGACGACATCGACCAGTGGTACGACGTGGCCCTGGGCAAGGCCCCGGGCTTTATCTACAGCCGCATGAGCAACCCCACGGTGCAAACCCTGGAAGCCAAGCTGCAGGATCTGGAAAACGCCGAATCGGCGGTGGCCTTCAGCAGCGGCATGGCAGCCATCAGCGGCGTGCTCTACAGCTTCCTGCGCCACGGCCAGCGGGTGGTGTCGACCAAGGACAGCTACGGTGGTACCAACAAGATCTTCGAGGAATTCCTGCCGCGCATGGGCGTGGCCGTGACCCTCTGCGAAACCTTCGACCAGCAGCAGATCGAGGCCGAGATCGCCAAGGGCTGCGACCTGCTGTACCTGGAGACGCCGACCAATCCGACCCTGAAGATCGTCGATATCCAGCGTCTGGTCGCCGCGGCGAAACAGGTCGGCGCCCAGGTGGTGGCGGACAACACCTTCGCTACGCCGCTGAATCAGAACCCCCTGGCGCTGGGCGTGGATGTGGTGATCCACAGCGCTACCAAGTTCCTCAGCGGTCACGGCGATGTGCTGGGTGGCGTGGCCTGCGGCAGCGAAGCGCTGATGAGCCAGGTGCGTCACTACCGGGAAATCAACGGTGCCAGCCTCGATCCGTTCTCGGCCTACCTGATCATTCGCGGGATCAAGACCCTGGCCCTGCGCATGCGCCAGCAACAGCACAGCGCCGCGCAGCTGGCGCAGTTCCTGCTCAACGAGCCGTTGGTGGAAGCCGTGAACTACCCGGGCCTGCCCAACCACCCGAACCACGCCGTGGCCTGTGCGCAGATGCGCGGTTTCGGCGCCATCGTCAGCTTTGTCCTGGTGGGTGGCATGGACAGCGTCAAGCAGCTGTTGCCACGCCTGCGCTATGCCCACTGCGCCGGCAACCTGGGGGCGGTGGAAACCATCTACGGCCCGGCGCGCACTACCAGCCATGTGGAGAACACCCTGGAAGAGCGCCAGGCCCTGGGCATTTCCGAAGGCCTGGTGCGGATTTCGGTGGGCATCGAAGACACCGATGACCTGCTGGCCGACCTGCAGCAGGCCTTCGCCTGGCTGCGCCAATCCCTCAAGCAGAATGCGGCGCCTGGCGCCATCCCATCCCAGGACCCGCGGGCCGAGGTCGCCCACTGAAAAGAGCGCGCAACACCCCCACAGCAAGGCAGCCAGTGGGGGCTTCATGAAGAGGAATAACAATAAAAACCTGGTGGCATCCGATTTGTTTTCTGCCCATTTCCACAGTCGCAGAAATTGAGACTTGCCCTGACAACTTTCATGAGAACCATCATGTCCCTACAAGAACAACAGACCGACTTGCGCGGCGGCTTCAAGCAAGAAATGCAGACCCGGCACATTGTCATGCTCGCCCTGGGCGGGGTGATAGGCACCGGGCTGTTCCTCACGTCCGGCTACACGGTGAACCAGGCCGGCCCGCTGGGTGCGGTGATCGCCTACATCATCGGCGCGCTGATGGTGTACCTGGTGATGATGTGCCTCGGCGAGCTGGCGGTGCAGATGCCCGAGACCGGCTCCTTCAGCACCTACGCCACGCGCTTTCTCGGCCCCGGCACCGGCTACACCGTGGCCTGGCTGTACTGGCTGACCTGGACCGTGGCCATCGGCTCGGAATTCACCGCCGCCGGGATCCTCATGGCCCGCTGGTTCCCCGAGACCCCGGTGTGGATCTGGAGCGCGCTGTTCGCCATGGTGGTGTTCTTGTCCAACGTGGTGTCGGTGCGGCTGTTCGCCGAGACCGAGTTCTGGCTGTCGCTGGTCAAGGTGATCACCGTGCTGGCATTCCTGGTGGTGGGCGGCGGGGCGATTCTCGGTCTTCTGCACATCGACCAGGCCCACAGCATCGGCCTGAGCAACTTCACCCGTGAGGGGCTATTCCCCACCGGCTTCATGCCGATCGCCATGACCCTACTGGCGGTGGCCTTCGCTTTCTCAGGCACCGAACTGATCGGCATCGCCGCTGGCGAAACCCGTGACCCGCAACGCAATGTGCCACGGGCGATCCGCACCACGGTGCTGCGCCTGGCGATCTTCTTCGTCGGCACCATCTTCGTCCTCGCCACCCTGTTGCCCCGGGAGCAGGCCGGCCTGGTGGAAAGCCCGTTCGTCACGGTGTTCACCTACATCGGCATTCCGTACTCGGCCGACATCATGAACTTTGTGATCATCAGCGCGTTGCTGTCCGCCGCCAACTCCGGGCTGTACGCCGCCTCGCGGATGCTCTGGACCCTGAGTGACCAGGGGCACCTGCCCAAGCAGTTCTCGGCCCTGACCCGCATGGGCACGCCGCTCAACGCGATCATCGTGAGCATGGCCGGTGGCGCCGCCTCGCTGCTCAGCAGCGTGTTCGCCCCGGACACCATCTACCTGGCCCTGGTGTCGATTTCCGGGCTGGCGGTGGTGGTGGTGTGGATGAGCATCGCCGCCAGCCAGATCGCCTTTCGCCGGCACTTCGTGGCCAACGGTGGTGACGTGCGCGACTTGAAATTCCGTGTTCGTGGCTACCCCTGGGTGCCGTTGGGGGCGCTGTTGTGCTGCACCCTGGCCTGTGTCGGCATCGGTTTCGACCCCGAGCAGCGCGTGGCCCTGTACTTCGGCCTGCCCTTCATCGCCTGGTGCTACCTGGTGTATTACATTACCCGCAGTAGCCGCCAGCGGCGCCTGTCCCTGGCAGCCCTGGCTCGGCCCTCCGATGCCCTGCAGGGTTGACGGGTGCGCCCGGCGCCCAGGGTGTCCATGAGAGCCAGGCCATGAAGCAGAAAAGCTTGCCCCCGCTGAACTGGCTGCGCGCCTTCGAGGTGTCCGCCCGTTGCCTTAACTTCACCCACGCCGCCGAGGAACTGTTCCTCACCCAGGGCGCGGTCAGCCAACAGATCCGCCAGCTGGAAAGCCACCTCGGGGTGGCGCTGTTCAAGCGCCTGCCCCGCGGCCTGGACCTGACCGAGGAGGGCCGCTCCTACCTGCCGGTGGTGCAGGACGCGATCACCCGGTTGGCGGTGGGCACCAACGAAATTTTCGGCCAGCACAAGCGCCGGCCGATCAAGGTGCGCGGCAGCCTGGCGTTTTTCGTCCACTGGCTGGCGCCCAAGCTGGCGGATTTTCAGCACAGGCACCCGCTGGTGGATATCCGCTACATCAGCAATATCTGGGTCAAGGAGCTGGACGGCGAAGACGACCTGGAAATTCGTTGGGGCCACGGCCACTGGCCGGGGCTGGTGGCCCAGCGCCTGACTTGGGACACGCTGTTCCCGGTGTGCGCCCCGGCCTTGCTGGACAAGGCGCCGCTAGAGGTGCCGGCGGACCTGGCCCGGCACCCGCTGCTGCATGTGCTGGGCTACGAAGAGGGCTGGGGCTACTGGCTGCAGCGGGCCGGCGCCGAGCAAGTGGATTCGTCCCGGGGGATGCAGTTCGACACCCTGATTTCCACCTTGCGCATGGCCGAACTGGGCCTGGGCGTGGCTCTGGCCCGTTCCTCCATGGTCGACCAGATGCTCGCCGACGGGCGCTTGCTGGAGCCTTTCAGTCAGCGCATCGAGGCCAGCGAATCCTTTTACCTGGTGCGTGGCGCCGGGGCCGATCCACACCCCGATGCGCTGGAATTTTCCACCTGGCTGGTGGAGCAGGCCCATCGCCATAAATGACTGGCCGGAGCCAAACATGCGTTATGTGAGTACCCGCAGTACCGCCGAGCAGGTGGATTTCGAAAGCGTGGTGTTATCCGGCGTGGCCGCCGATGGCGGGCTGTACGTGCCTGCCGAGCTGCCACGCTTCAGCCCCCAGGAGATCGCCAATTGGTCGACCCTGGATTACCCCGAACTGGCCTTCCGGGTGCTCAGCCCCTTTGTCGGCGACTGCCTGCCCGAGGCGGACTTCAAGGCCTTGCTCAGCCGCGCCTACAGTGGCTTTGGCCACCGCGCGGTGGCGCCCCTGCGACAGATCGACCGCAATGAATGGGTGCTGGAACTGTTCCATGGGCCCACAGGCTCGGCCAAGGATTTTGCCGCGCGGTTGCAGGCGCAACTGGTGGGCTATTTCCTCCAGCGCCGGCAGCGCCACGGGGTGCTGGTGGGGGCCAGCAACGGCGATACCGCGCTGGCGGCTATCGACGCCTTCAAGGACTGCCCGCAGACCCAGGTGCTGGTGTTCTATCCGCAGCACGGCGTGCCCGAGCAGCAAGGGCAGCAGTTGCAGGCGGCACACAACCCCGGGCTGTGGCGCTTTGCCGTGCAGGGCAGCTTCGACGACTGCCAGACCCTGGTGGCCCGCCTGCTGCGCCAATGGCCCCTGGCCGAGCGCGAGGTGATCGGCTTCAACTCCAGCAATTGGGTCGGGGTCATGGCCCAGCTGGTGCTGTATTTCCATGCCGTGCTGCAACTGGGGGGCGGCCAGCGGCCCATCGGCTTCAGCGTGCCGGCAGCGAGCTTCGCCGAGGTCTATGCCGGCTATATCGTGCAGAAGATGGGCCTGCCCATCACCCAGATGATTGTCGCCACCAACCGCAACGACGCCCTGCACCAGCTGTTCCTGAAGAACCGCTATTGCCGCGCCGAGGCCAGCCAGAGCCTGTCGCCGGCCATGGACCTGTCACTGTTCGCCAACCTGGAGCGCTTTGTCTGGGAGCTCTATGGCCAGGACCCGCATGCGGTGGCGGGCCTGATGCAGCGGTTTGAGGGCAGTGGCGAGATGACCCTGGGCAACGAGTTCTGGCTGCAGGCGCGGATGATCATCGACTCCTACTCGGTGAGCGATGAAGAGACCGGCAAGGAGATCAGCAGCCTCTATCGGGACACCGGCTACATCATCGACCCCCATGCCGCCATCGGTGTCCTGGCGGCGCGCCTGTACCGCCGCAGCCTGGTGGCGCCCATGGTCACCCTGGGGGAGATCGCGCCGGCCAAGTCGGCTCGGTTGCTGGGCTCGCTGGGTATTCCCGGGCTGGCACCACAGCCAGTCGCGGCGCCTTCCACGGCGCAGTGGCAGGCACTGGCGGCGGATGATTTTGCCGCCGTACTGCACTGCCTGAAGGCACTGTGATGGGCACCGCGAAGGAGGCTTCATGAAGCGGATCCTGGATCCACTGGACGAACGCATCATCGCCGAGCTGACCCGCAATGCCCGGGCGGCCCATGCCGAGCTGGCGGCCAAGGTCAACCTGTCGCGCAATGCCGTGCGCCAGCGCATCGAACGCCTGGAGCGCGACGGCGCGATCCAGGGCTACACCATTCGCGTGGGCGAAGGGCGCGGGGCGGATACCCGGATCAATGCGCTGATCTTCGTCTACCGCTACGACCGCATGCGCGGGGCCGATGTATTGCAGGCGCTGCGCGCGATGCCGGAGATCATCCAGTGCGAAGTGCTCAGCGGCGAGTTCGATGTGCTGGTGCGGGTCAGCGCCGCCAGCGTAGAGCGGGTGCACCGGGTGTGGAATGACATCGCCGCCTTGCCCGGGGTGGAAAACACCGTGACGTCCTTTGTCTTGTCCTCTGTGGCCTGAGCGCAGAGCCGGATCTTCTGGCCTCCTGTAGCCGCTGCCGAGCCTTTGGCGAGGCTGCGAAAAGGGCCGAAGGACCTTCCTGCGCGGTCAATCAGCATGTTGCGATGAATGGAACCCTGTGTGGTGTCCTGTTGGACCGCACCGCCAGGGTTAGCGTCTCCTGCGGAGCCGGGTGCAGCCTTCGGCAGCGGCTACAGGGGCAGTCTTGGTTGCGGGTTTTGCGTAGCCAGCGCCTGTGAGCGCAGCCTTCGGCAGTGGTCACCGGCGCTGGGCAAAATGCTCAGCAAATACAGCAAAACGGCATATTTCACTGCCCGGTCCCGACCCCTAACCTTGTGTCCATCAGCTTCTCAACCCGGATGGAACACAACAAAAATGACTGAATACAACATCGCCCTGGTGGGCTTCGGCGGGGTCAACCGGGCCCTGGCGCAACTGATTGCCGAGCGCAATCAGACGTGGAAAAAACAACTGGGTTTCAGCTTGAAGATCGTTGGCATCAGCGATCTGTTCCTGGGCTCCATCGTCGCTCCCCAGGGGCTGGATGCCGGTCTGCTGAGCAAGCTGCCGGCAACCAAGGGCGCCTTGGCGCAACTGCCGGGCGGCCAGGTGGAGGCGCTCAACGAACAGGTGATCAAGGACTCCGGCGCCGACATCATTGCCGAGGCCACTTTCACCAACCCGGTGGACGGCGAGCCAGCGAGTACCTTCTGCCGTTGGGCCCTGGAGCAGGGCAAGCACGTGGTGACCACCAACAAGGGCCCCATTGCCCTGCACAGCGCCGAGCTCAAGGCCCTGGCCCAGCGCAATCTGGCGGCCTTCGAATACGAAGGCGCGGTGATGAGCGGCACCCCGGTGATCCGCATGGCCAAGCAGTCCCTGGCCGGCAGTGGGCTACTGGGGTTCGAGGGCATTCTCAATGGCACCTCCAACTTTGTGCTGACCCGCATGGAGGCCGGCCTGGGCTTTGCCGAAGCGGTGGCCGAGGCCCAGGCCCTGGGGTATGCCGAGGCCGATCCGAGCGCGGATGTCGAAGGCTTTGACGTGCGTTTGAAGGTGGTGATCCTGGCCAACGAATTGCTCGACGCGCAGTTGACCGTCAGTGATGTCAGTTGCCGGGGTATCTCCGGCCTGACGGCCAAGGACCTGGAGCAGGCCCGTGCCGAGGGCGCGCGCTGGAAGCTGATCGGTTCGGCCCAACGCCTGGCCGATGGCTCGCTGCAAGCCAGTGTCGAGCCGCGCCTGTTGCCCCTGGCCCATCCGCTGGCGGGCATTGGCGGGGCGATCAACGCGGTGTCGTTCAACACCGAACTGCTGGGCGCGGTGACGGTGTCCGGGCCGGGCGCTGGGCGCATCGAGACCGCCTTTGCCTTGCTCTCGGACATCATTCACATCCACCAGTCGCGCTTGGCCCGCTAGGAGCATGCCCATGAACCTGTCACGTCTGGCGCTGGCCGCCGATTCGATTGATGTCTGCAGCCCCTTCGATGGTCGGCTGATCGGGACAGTGCCACGCCTTGAGGCCTGTGCCGTGCCCTACCTGTTGCAGCAAGCCCGCCAGGGTGTCAGCGACTGCGCGGCGCTGCCGCGCTATCAGCGGGCACGGATTCTGGAGCGGGCGGCCCTGAACATCGAGCGCGACGCCGAACATTTCGCCCGGTTGATCGTCGATGAAGCGGGCAAGACCCTGAAACAGGCGCAGAAAGAGGTCAAGCGCTGCATCAACACCCTCAAGCTGTCGGCCGAAGAGGCCAAGCGCAATGCCGGCGAGGTGCTGCCGTTTGATGCCTATGAAGGTTCGGAAAACCGCCAGGGCTGGTTTTCGCGCGAGCCCTTGGGGCTGATCCTGGCGATCACGCCTTACAACGATCCGTTGAACCTGGTGGCGCACAAGCTGGGCCCGGCCATCGCCGGGGGCAACGGGGTGATTCTCAAGCCCTCGGAGCTGGCGCCGCTGTCGGCGATCAAGCTGGTGGACTACTTGCGCGATGCCGGCCTGCCGACCTCGGTGGTGACCCTGGCCACTGGTGGTGCGGACCTGGGCAAAGCCCTGGTGGAAGCCCGTGAGGTGCGCATGGTGTCGTTCACCGGCGGCTTCGTCACCGGTGAGCAGATCGCCCGCAGCGCCGGGTTGAAAAAGCTGGTCATGGACCTGGGAGGCAATGCGCCGGTGATCGTGATGACCGACTGCGACCTGGCGGCGACGGTGGAAAGCTGCGTGTCCGGGGCCTTCTGGGCGGCGGGGCAGAACTGCATCGGCACCCAGCGCCTGCTGGTCCAGGCCTCGATCTATGAGGCGTTTCGAGAGGCTTTTGTGCGCCTGGCTCGGGAGCAGGTCAGTGGCGACCCGCTGGCCAGCAGCACGGACATCGGGCCGATGATCAGCCTGCAGGCGGCGCAGAACGCGCAGAAGGTCGTGGATGAAGCGCTGCAACAGGGCGCGCGTTTGCTCTGTGGGCATCAGCGCCGGGGTTCCTGTTACGCCGCCACGGTGCTGGAGAATGTCGACCACGGCAGTCGCCTGTGGCAGGACGAGGTCTTTGCGCCAGTGGTGGTCTTGCAACCGTTCGACGATCTGGATCAGGCCATCGCTTTGGCCAATCAGCCCGAATACAGCCTGCATGCAGGGATCTTCACCAATGACCTGCGTATCGCCATGGATGCCGCGCGGCGGATCGAGGCGGGTGGGGTGATGATCAACGACTCTTCCGATTACCGTTTCGATGCCATGCCCTTTGGCGGCTTCAAGTACGGCAGCCTGGGCCGAGAAGGGGTGCGTTTCGCCTATGAGGAAATGACCCAGCCCAAGGTGGTGTGCCTCAACCGCCTGGGCTGAGGCTGATTGCAGCAACACGACAGGTCGCCGGGCACCGGGCAGGTTTGGTCACCTGCCCGGTGTTTTTTTGCTGGCGGTGAGGTGCGGTGAATCGGTCGCGGTACGGGCAGTGGTAAAGTTCGCCGCTTCAGGATGAACGATGCGGGAAGCGGGCCGATGATCAAGGTGTGGTTGCAACAAGGGCGTGGCCTGTGGCTGGCGCTGTTTCTCGGGCTGCTGTTGCCGGCCCTGGTGCACGCCGAGGAGGCGCCGCCGGGGCTGGTGAAGGTGCCCCTGGACCGGCGGGTGATCGACCTGACCGCGACCCTGGATAGCGCCACCCAGGAGCGGATGGTGCACAAGCTGGAGGCGCTGGAGCAGCGCCGCGGCGCGCAGATCGCGGTGATGCTGCTGCCCAACCTGGGCCAGCAGAGCATCGAGGCCCTGAGCAACCAGTTGTTTCGCGCCTGGAAGCTGGGGCGCAAGGGGGTAGACGACGGCATCCTGCTGCTGGTGGCGAAGAACGACCACAAGGTGCGGATCGAGGTCGGTTATGGCCTGGAACCGGTGGTCACCGACCTGCTGGCCGGGCAGATCATCGCCCAGGACCTGACCCCGGCCTTTCGTCAGGGCGACTTTGCCGGCGGTATTGACCGTGCCCTGGATGACTTGATCCTGCTGGTGGACGGGGGCTCGTTGCCCGAGCCTGCGGGGCTGGCGGTGCCGCTCGAAGCCTATGCCTTGCTGCTGGCGTTCGTTTTCGGCTCGGTGGCGGGGGTGATGCTGGCCGCCGGCTGGAACTGGCGCCGGGTGCTGGGGGGCGCAGTGGTGCTGATGGCGGTGCTGGTGGGAGCCGTGGGCGGCCATGAGTGGCTGGCGCAGTTGTTCCTGGTGCCGCTGTGCATGTTGATCGGCGGTGCGACCTTCGCCGGGCTGTGGCAGGCGCGGCGGGTGTTCTACGGGGTGCTGGGGCTGCTGCTGTACATCGGCCTGCTGACCCTGGTCAGCCAGTATCTGGGCCGTTTGACTTTCCTCTACGGCCTGGCCTGGCCGGCGGGGGTGCTGCTGGTGCTGGGCGGCCATTGGCTGCTGTACTGGATGATGCGCAACAGCTGGCGCAAGAGCCCCCGGGGCTTTTTATGGCGCTTTGCCGTGTTGCTGACGCTGGTTCTACTGATGGGCCTGGGTGTGGATGCCTGGCAGGCGGCTCAGCGTTGGCTGAGGGTCGTGCCGTTCGCCTATTTCCTGAGTTTCATACTGTTTGCCGGCGGCAGTGGCTTTCGCTGGAGCAGTGGCGGTGGCAGCAGCAGTGGCGGCCGCTCAAGCTCGGGTGGCGGTTTCTCCGGGGGCGGCGGTTCCAGTGGCGGCGGCGGGGCGTCGGGCAGTTGGTGAGGCTGGGCGCGGTAATGATCACGCAGCCGTCCTGCTCTCCCAAGCCTGCGGGGCCGGGCAACGGGCCGATGGCGGCGCGGAGAATCGTTGAGCGGTCAGGGTGGCGGAAATTGATGGTTGATAATAATTCTCATTGGTGAATATGATATGTTATTACATTAATTTCAGTCCCAAGGAAGCGTTGCCATGAAAGTCCTGTCGTCCCTCAAAGAAGCCAAGAATCGTCACCGCGACTGCCAGATCGTCAAGCGTCGCGGTCGCATCTATGTGATCTGCAAATCCAATCCGCGCTTCAAGGCTCGCCAGGGCGGGGCGAAGAACCGGAACAAGGGGTGAGTGCGGGGGCTGTCGGGAGTGACAAGGCGCTGCTGGAGCGAGCCACTCTCGACAGCACCCAGGCATGGGGGGCAGGTTTTTCAGTCGTGCAGCAGGGTCGAGCCGTACTCGTTGAAGCTGTTGCCCAATGCGCGGTTGCCGTTGAGATTCAGATTGCTCACGCCACCGCCAAGCCGGCACTTGTCCGAATAGCAGGGGTGGGTGGTCGCGCTGGAGCAGGCGCCCAGTAGAAGGGTGGCGCCGATCAGCAATACCTTGAGGCAGTTCAACTTCATTTTCAGCATCTCCAGAGCAGGGTCAGGGATAGAGCGAACCGGAGCCTCATCCTACGCTGTTACATGTTGATACACATTGCCAATCAGGCGGGCCCGGAAAAAATATCTGCCGTGCTTGCAGGATGCCGCCTTGGCACGGGGCTGCTCAGCGCCGCGGGGGCAATTGTGTCCTCGGGCCAGACCCGGTAGAAAGGCGCAACGCATTCAGAAAACAGATACCAGCATGAGCGACATTGAGAAACCCAATAGCCGCCTGTTTGACCTCGACTTGCTGCGGGCCATTGTCACGGTGGCCGACTGCGGCAGTTTCACCACGGCCGCCACTCGCCTGCATTCCACCCAATCCACCATCAGCCAGAAGATCCGCCGCCTGGAGGAGATGGTCGGGCAGCGCCTGCTTGAGCGCGGCAATCGCGATGTGTTGCCCACCGATGCCGGCGAGACCCTGCTGGGATATGCCCGGCGCCTGCTGGCACTGAACGATGAAATGTTCGAGGCGCTGTCCGGGGCCACGGTGGTGCTGACGGTGCGTATCGGCGTGCCGGACGACTTCGCTGCCGGCCGCACCACCGAGCAACTGGCTGCGTTCAACCGGCGCTATCCCCAGGTCAAGCTGGAGGTCACCAGCGGCATGAGTCGCGACCTCAACGCCAGTTATGACCGTGGCGAACTGGACCTGGTGGTGCTCAAGCAACTGCGCAACAGCCGCGAGGCACTGGCCTGCTGGCCGGAGAAGACCCGATGGGTGGATAGCGCGAAAAACCCCTGCATCGATCTCGACCCGCTGCCTATCGTTACCTTCCCGCCGCGCGGGGTGTACCGCGATGCCATGATCAATGCCCTGGAGGCGGTGGGCCGGCGCTGGCATATCAGCTTCACCAGCTCCAGCCTCAGCGGCCTGCAGTCGGCCATTGCCGATGGCATGGGCATAGGCCTGCTGCCATTGCGTGCGGTCACGGCGGGCCACCAGGTCCTGTCCAAAGGCACCGGGCTGCCCTCGGTGGACGTGTTCGAGGTGGCGTTGCTGCACCGCCCGGCGGCAGATCCCATGGTCAAGGAGCTGGCGCGAGTCTTGTCGCGGGTGCTGGCCCAGGACACTCAGGGCTGAAGTCGCGAGGCATTCGATAAATGAATACGGCGGATTCCAGTATTTAATTTGTGCATGTGCGTAACGCTGGATATCGTGGTGGCCAGCAGCGGTCCGCGCCGCTTCCCTGGCGCGTCGACCCGCAGGTTTGTTCACCCTGGCGGCGTTGCCGCGCGGGGCAGCAAAACAACAATGAGGAGAGTCTCCATGTCCAAAACCACCTATTACGCGCCTCACGGCGGGCACCCGGCACAGACCGAACTGCTCACCGACCGCGCAATGTTTACCGAAGCCTACGCCGTGATCCCCAAGGGCGTGATGCGCGACATCGTCACCAGCCACCTGCCGCACTGGGACAACATGCGCATGTGGGTCATCGCTCGTCCACTGTCGGGTTTCGCCGAAACCTTTTCCCAGTACATCGTTGAAGTCGGCGCCAATGGCGGTAGCGACAAGCCCGAGCAGGACCCCAACGCCGAAGCGGTACTGTTCGTCGTCGAAGGCGAGGTCAACCTGACCCTGCAAGGCCAGGTGCATGTCCTCAAACCCGGCGGCTATGCCTTTATCCCACCGGCTGCCGACTGGAAGCTGCGCAACACCAGCGGCACCGAGGCGCGTTTCCACTGGATCCGCAAGCACTACCAGAAAGTCGATGGCGTGCCATACCCGGACGCTTTCGTCACCAACGAGCAGGACATCGAGCCGCGGGTCATGCCCGATACCGAAGGCCGCTGGAGCACCACGCGTTTTGTCGACATGAGCGACATGCGCCATGACATGCACGTCAACATCGTCAACTTCGAGCCGGGCGGCGTGATTCCGTTCGCCGAGACCCACGTCATGGAGCACGGCCTGTACGTCCTGGAAGGCAAGGCGGTGTATCGCCTGAACCAGGATTGGGTCGAGGTCGAGGCCGGTGACTTCATGTGGCTGCGCGCCTTCTGCCCACAGGCCTGCTACTCCGGCGGCCCGGGTCGTTTCCGCTACCTGCTGTACAAGGATGTGAACCGCCAGATGCGCCTGACCCTCAACGCAGCGCATTGATCCGACGGCAGTGCAGAGGCCGTTCTGGCCTCCGCACTGCTGAACGGCGAGTGACAGGAGCCGGCGATCATTCGCCGGTTTTCTTTTGTCTGAGGGGCAGGGTTGCTGCCTATGCCTAGGACTCTCGCTGACCGAGCCGCGCGATCAAACCTTCAAGGGCCGGACGCTTGTCCTGCCACTCCTGGCGAGTAATGCCTAGCAGCACTACGTCGATTCGCTCGCCGTCTTTCAGAATGTTCTGGCGCCGCAGGCCTTCCTGTACGAATCCAAATTTCAGGTGCAGCCTGATCACCGCTGTGTTGCTTGCGAGCACCTCGCAGTTGAGTTTGTCCAGAGCGGCTTGATTGAAGGCATAGTCGAGCAACCAGAACTCCATGAGACTGCCCAGGCCTTTGCCTTGAAGCTCGGCGTCCAGGTAGAACGCCCAGTCGGCAGTTTTCTGCAGGGCATTGATGGCGTTCAGGGACACGACCCCTAAGGCTTGCCCGGCATCGACCGCGACAAACACCTCCTGACGCGGGTTGCCTTGAAGGCTGCTCAGCCAGTTTGCATGCTCCTGTTCGCTGATTTCATGGGAGGTGTACATGTATTTGCGCACCTCCTGCTGGTTGCGCAGCGCGCGCACTTGGGCTTGAACGGTGGGGCTGCTAGCAAGCAAAGGAATGAGCTGCATGGGAGGGTCCTGGATTGGAGGCGAGCCTGGGGTGCGATCTTCAGGCGCGAAGATTCTTTCAGACTAGAGATTATTCGGCCAGCAAGCTTGCTGCAGGTGTCGGGAGATGCTGGAGGTTCGCTTCAAGCGAGGTGGGATCGGCCTGGGCGGCCAGTGCCGGTTTATGTGAGGGCTGGGTGTAATCAGGGAGGGAGCGCTGTTGCGCTGCCCTCACATCTCGATGGTTGGAATGGTGGTCTTGCCGCAGCTTATAAGTTGCCCTGCGGTTACCTGGAGCCCATTGCTGGGCTTGATGCTGTAGCCGATAAGGACGCCTGCCATTACCAAGGCCATGTATAGAGCCGTTTTTCTCAAGATCATGCCGGTGCCCACTGAATGATTGATCGGAAAGCGTGCAGCACTGATTGCCATTCTGGAAAAAGGTTCCTGCTACAGGTGAGCAACGGATACAGCGTGTGGCATTGGCCAGGGTTGTCTATTGGCTCGCCTTATCGGTAAAGTCCCAGCGCGTCGTCAGCGTGCTTGTCAGTCGTCCTAATCCACCTGCGGACACAGTCCATGGTTCATTCAGACCACCTTGCCAGCTACGTCAGTGCAAGCCTGGGAGTTGCATCGCCTCGCACCGCGCTACTTGACAACGCGAGTCAGGAAAGCCGGCTCGATCAGGGGGACACCGTCACCGCCGACGATGACAGGGCACTCATCAAGCGGCTAGCAGAGCAGGGCGGTTTCCCAGCGATGCAGCCTGCGTCGAAGGCTGGATCTGCCATGAAGGGGTTCGCCAACCTCTCGACAAAATCATCCGCCCTGCTCACATCAGCTTCACCAATGAATGCCGGGATGCTTATTGGCTCAAGTACTTCTCTGCTTAGCCGCCGATTCTCTATAGCGCCGAGATATCTGCTCGAGTCGTTTCGCCGACGCTGCAGGATCAGTACTTCCATGGAGCCACGAAATGCTTGAAGAGCCGTTTTTTCCTTACCAGAGCCTGGCGTCCGACTTGCTCGCTTTCCTGCCTGAGGACAGCACGGACGGCTCTCACGATCTTTCTCATATTCATCGGGTCTGGATGAATGTTCGGCGCCTGCAGGACAAGGAAGGTGGGGACCTGGAGGCGTTGCTTGCCGCAACCCTCTTGCACGATTGCGTGGCCGTCGAGAAAAACTCGCCATTGCGGTCGCAGGCATCCACTCTTTCGGCCAATAAAGCAGCGTCTATTCTGCAGCGCATGGGCTGGCCTGCCCCGCGTATTGAGCTTGTTGCCCACGCGGTCCAGGCTCATAGCTTCTCCGCGGGCGTCGAACCCCTCACCCTGGAAGCCAGGATCCTTCAGGACAGCGACCGCCTGGACGCCATCGGCATGATCGGAGTCGCCCGTTGTTTCTACATCGCTGGGCGAATGGGCTCCGCGCTGTACGACATCACAAACCCCACCGCCATCGGCAGGCCCTATCAAGACAAGCGTTTTACCATTGAGCACTTCCACACCAAGCTACTCTCCCTTGCCTCCGGATTTCAGACGGTCGAAGGGGCGCGGTTGGCGGCAGTCAGGCATGCGCGCCTGAAGGATTTCCTGGACGGATTCATGGAGGAGATCGGAGCTCCCGATTAATCGTCAGGCCGTAGGCCTGACGCGGAAGGCCAGGAACACCGGGCCGAATGGGAAAGTACTGACTTCCAGCTCATCCAGGGGATTGAGCGTGCGCGTGCGGCCCCCTGCGTTGCTGTAGATCATGTGGCTGCTCGATACCGCGATGTTGATCTTGCCTGCCGCAGCCTGGATCAGAGTGGCCTTGAACCCTTCAGTCACATCGTCACCTATCGTGAGCGTGACGTCGGTGTCGCTAATGACCAGGATCGACTTGCCTGAATCCGCCATGGTCAGGGGCCTGCTGCCGGTGATCGAGACATTGGGGTGCACATGGCCCCCAGCGTGGTAGCTGACCATCCTGGGGTCGGCGAAGACGCGGGCGAAGGAGCCGACATAATTGACACTGGCGCGCATGTCATCGAATTGTTCGACCACATAGGTACCGATGCTGCCCGAGACTTCGCCGTTGGGGTCCATGACCCATTTGCGTCCGACCATCAGCCCGATCTGGGTGTTGGCTCGTACACCGGCACGCATCTCCTCGAGAAACAGCTGGCTGATCTGGCCGCCGCCTTTGCCCTGGACATAGGTAAAGCGTGCTATGGAGTGGCTGTCCCCGGTAGGGCTGCCTTGGGCTGTATCGACTCGGTAGTCGACAAAGTCCGCTGATACGGTGGTGGTCGTGGTGTTGGCGTTAGGTGCCCAGGTGAAATCCAAGACCCTTCCGGTTTTCACCTGCTCCAGCGATGTGGTGGTCTGCGAGGTCGCAGTAGAGCCTGACTGCTTCAAATCATCGTTCATGCTGCTCATCCTTAAGTGAAGTGCGTGCTTGAGTGCGGGCCGAAATGGCCCGAGGCATATGACCGCCGCCATATCGCCACTTTTCCTGAAAAGCCGTGCTGTCTCGCTTGATACGTATGGAGTTCCTGCCGCGCTCCAGGGGCGTGAGGGGAAGCAGACAATCGGCTGTTGCGGTGCCTCCAGTGTGTGCGGTGCTGACTCGAGTTGGCTGCTGTATATATATACAGTATTCGAAACTTGAGCACGGCGCGATTTGCGCCGACGAACTGTAGGGGGGGCTGGGTCGGCAGAACGCCGGAGGCGGGTTACAGCAGTACCCGTTCAATCCACAGCTGTAACTGAAGCGTCCGAATGCGCCCGCCCTGAGCGGGTTTTTTATTGCCTGGAGAAAATTAAATGCCGATCACCGAGCAGCAGTTGCTGCAGATCCTCCCGAACGCCCGCCCTGTTGCGGGCTTTTTTGTGCCTGGAGTTTGACAATGACCATTCAGAACGCCCTCGGTGTCCGCAACCGCAACCCTGGAAACATAGACTGCAACCCACGCAACCAGTGGGAGGGCCAACTCGGCAAGGAGCCGAACGGCCGCTTCGCCATCTTCGATACCGCCGAGAACGGCATCCGTGCCCTGGGCAAGCTGCTGCTCAACTATCGCGGCAAGGACGGCATGCCCGGCGTGGGCAAGCCCGGTATCGACACGCCCCTGGAGTTCATCAGCCGATGGGCGCCCAGCAACGAGAACAACACCCAGGCATACGCTGCAGCGATTGCCAAGCGCCTGGGCGTCGGCGTACGCGATTCGATCAACATGGCCGACCTCAAGACGCTGCGCGAGACCGTGCTGGGCATCATCGTGCACGAAAACGGTGGCAACCCTTACCCGGCTGCTGTGGTTGAGGAAGGCCTGCGCAGGGCCCTGAAGTGAGCGCCGGCGCCTGGCGGGTGGCTGGCGTCCTACTGACCGCTGTCCTGGTGCTGTTCGCCGGCGCTGCTCTGGGGGCATGGATGGCCTCCAAGCATTACCGGCCGCTGCTCGACACTGCCCTGGGCGACTTGGCCACGGCAAAGGCCGGTCGCGACAACCTGGAAGCCCTGGCGGGTGAGCAGGGCCGGAAACTGGGTGACCTGGTGCTGGCAGGTCAGGAGCGTGAGCGCCACGCTGCCCAGGCCCAGGCTGACGCCCGGGAGCTGGCCAAACATGACTACTCCGCGGCGAATCGTCTCCTGCAGGAACGTACCGGCGGTGACCCGGCGCCGGCGGCGGAATCGATCATTGATCAGGAGCTGGGGTTATGAGCGTGCAGGACCAGCAAAAAGGCGCAGGTAGTGCAGGACCTGCGAAAAAGTGCAGGTGGTACCCCGGCGGCCACCTGGGCCTAAACCCGGGTGAAATTGGGGTTTTTAAAGTCCACAGGCCGCTATTTACAAGGCTTACAGCCTGGGTTGGCCGTGGGCCTGGCCTGGCGGGCATTTGCGCTTTTGCGTTGGTGCTGACGGGGTGCGCAGCCCGGGAGCCCGAGGTGCGCACGGTGCGGGTGGAGGTGCCAGTGCAGGTGCCGTGCAGGGCGCCTGTGGTGCCTGTGCCAGCCTGGGCCACGGGCAGCCTCAAGAAGACCGATAGCTTGGAACTGAAGGTGCGGGCGCTGCTGGCGGAGCGCCGGCAGCGGGTCGGATATGAGCGAGTTCTGGTTGCCGCGGTGGAGGCTTGCCAGTGATCAGCCGTTGTTTACCGCATCGCCGCCGGCGGGCTTGGTAGTGGGCTCGATCAGTTCCGGGCCGTGATTCCTGACGTTGCCGACTGCGGTGCTTACCCTGAACCATTCGAAGGCGCTGGCGGGCTCACCCTGGTGCAGGGCCATCTGCTCGGCGCGTTCCTTCGGCGTTGCCGGATCGAGCCATTCCCGGGCCAGGTCTGGTGCAAGGACCACAGGCCGGCGGTCGTGGATGTCGACCATTCCCCCTTCGCTATCCGCTGTGATGATCACAAAGCCTTCGTGCTCGCTTCGGTCCTGGCCAGGCAACTGTCCGATTGAGGCGCAGAGGATGGGGGAGCCGTTGCGGTGCTTGATCAAGTAGGGCTGTTTCTTAGGTCCGCCTTCGTCCACCCATTCAAACCAGTTGTCGATCGGGCAGATAGCGCGGTGTGGCCAGATTTGCCGGAAGAACGGGCCGTGGGCCACGTTCTCGGCCCTGGCATTGATCGGTGGGGCTCGATCCTTGGCCCAGTGCGGCTTCCAGCCCCAGCGCACCGGGTCGGCGTAAAGCCTGCCAGCGGTGACATGGAACAGGGCCAGTTGCATGCTCGGTGCGCCGTTGTAGTGTCCCAGAGGCTGCTCGCCCAGGTTGTCGACCAGGGCCCCGGGCATGCTCAAGGCCGCCACGAAATCATGAATGCCACGGTACTGGGAAAGGCGCCCGCACATGGTCATGTCCTCAATGCCTGCTTCAACTGTAGATCAGGCACCGGACGCTTTCCTTGGCGGGGCAGCTCTACTGGGGTGTGTCTCCCAACAGCGCCGCTACGAAACGGTTGTGGAACACACCCTGTGGATCGCAGCTTCTGCGGTAGGAATCGAAGGCCTTGATTCTGGCACCGCGCCGCGTCGCCAGATCCTTGAGGAACGCCGGGTTGAACGGTGGCGAAAATGTTCCAGCGGGGCGACTCGGGTCGTAGAAACCGAACATCTTGCCGGTGTGCGGCATTCCTCCCAGGGCCACCCAGGCGCGCTCGATGTCGGCGAAGAAGTGCAGCAGGAGCTGGGGGTATTCAGCCCCCGCGACGGCCGGTACGTAACCGATCAGGTCCAGATTGACGAAGGTCGCGTTGGGGGTTTCGGTGTAGGTTCCGGCCAGTACGCTGTCGCCGCCACGGACGAAGCGGAACTCCATGGGGGCAACCAGCAGGAAGTCGCTGGAACGCTTGAGGCGCTCCATGACCGCGTCAAGACCCTGCCAGGCCTTGCCCAGCCCTGAGTCATCGAGTGCCGGGAGTTCGATGAAATAAGACATGAAGATCACCCGCGACGCCCGGGTCAGCCACAAGTCGGAGTAGACAGCCGCAGCCTGATCGAAGAGCGTTTCGATGGTGAGGTAGCCCGCATCGATGATCGCGTTGGCCGCCGTTTTGTTTCCAAGATACTGCGCCGCAATCAGGGGCGGTTCGAGGATCGGCTCCATCGGTATCAAATAGGGCGCGCCGAAGATGTTTTCTTGCGCCAGGGCGCAGGCATCGGGAACGCTTGCCTTCAGGTTCGGAATCTTCGTCGTTGGGGACGAAACCAGGTCCCACCACAGGATGAGGAAGTTGTGGGTGTACGGATTGACGAAGGACTCAACGCGGTCATGGCTCGCGAGCAGGGTCTTGAATTGGGCAATGAACGCCTGCTGATCGTTACAGGTGATGTTGCCCTCCTTGCCCGATTTCAAGGTCGTGGCCCAGGGGCGTGGCATCAACTCAACGGTGACCGAGGTGACGATTCCCAGGGCCCCCAGAGAGACGCGGGCGAACTGCAGGGGCGACCAGCCATCCACCGCTGGGGTCTGTGTGTCGAGGGTCCTTACCTGGCCATCCGGGCCCATGATGCTGAACGCCGAGACCGTTTCCGCGAAGATCGGCGCGTTGATGGTGGCACCGTGCACGTCCACCGCGGTCATCCCGCCAAGGCTGAAAAAACCGCCGGCGGTCACGGTCTTGAGCATCATGTCGTGGCCCGTCAGAAACGCATCCAGTGCATCCTCGCGTACACCCGTGTTCACCGTGACCTTGGTTTCGGAGGGGTGCAGCACGATGGACTGATTGCCCTCGGGCCCCAGGTCCTTGTAGCAGGAGAGGTCGATCAGCCAGCGCGCCGGGTTCGGCGCGAGGCGATTGTCTTCGGCCACCAGGGCCGGCTGCGCGTGCCGCTGGCCGGAAACGCGGACAGTCGCGCCAGCCAGTACGGCTTGACTGACGATGGCCTGGAGTTCAACCAGGTTCGTCGGCGAGAAGTAATATTCCCCATCGATCGACATTGTATGAACGATGTTCTGAGCCCAGTTCCTCCACGGCAGAGGCTGGACCTTGAAGTCCAGGGTCGTTCCTGTCACTTCGTAAGCTGCCAGCCGGCCGTTATCTGCCGACTGCACCAGGGGCGTCCCTCGACTACTTGTTCCAAGCACTGCACAAACATAAGGGGCCACCCCGATCGCATCGGCTGGAACTCCGAGCGACGAAAGTGCCGGGCTTACCTTGTACAGGCCGTTGTTGAAGTTGCCGCTGTTCCAGGCTGAGGTATGCCAGCTTCCCTTCGAATCAAACCACTGAATCGAAAAGTTCATGATGAAGATGCCATTGTTAAGGCAGCCAATGCGCTCGACTTTTCTCATGGTGATGTCCAGTTGGGTGGTGGCGGCATGAAACATGCGGTCGATTAAATGCGCTGGCGCCAACCCTCCATGGAGCATTGGCGCCAGGCATCATCGGGACAAGGGTTGCGGTCTACTCGATCAAGTTGATTGCAAAGCCAATGAACGTGGTACCGACAGCGTCATAGGTGGCGATCTGACCGTTAGCCGCGAACGCGACAAACGGCGTTCCCTGACCGGAAGTCCCGGCTACTGCGTGTCCATAGACCGTGACCGCCAGCGCATTGGCCGGAACCCCAATGGTGTTCAGATCGGGAGTTGTCCGCGAGGTCGCCACGGGATAGTTGCCGCTATTCCATTCGGAAGTCACCCACCTGCCGTCGCTGCCCAGCCATTGGACCGAGAAGTTGAATACGTAGCCGCCTTTGTTGTTAACGGTGATTTTCTGGACCGGTCTCATAGTAATCTCCTGTTAGGGGAAAAGTTTTCAATCAAGATAATTCGATATCCACCATTGGCGGGTGGATGCCTTGTTTCTTGTTCGACAAGTGTTGAACTAGGGATGTATAAAGCAATTATTCTTGTCTGCTTTCCTTAGTGCTGTTGAATGGCATGTGGGTTGTGTGGCATACCAATCGATGCTGCTTGATGCTGGTTCTGCTTTGGTGGGTTGGGGTGAAGCTTGTTGAAACAATTGCAACAGCTGTCGCGGGCCAAATATCACAGCAGGAACGAGCGTTGTTGCCGATAGGGTGATTCAATTTTATGTAAAGGTTGAATGGCGGTTGCTGCGCTTTGGCTACTTACACTGTAGCAAGCATATTTTTAATGTGGGTGTAGTTTTGAGTTGGGTTTAATAGTTGTCCCTATTAAACGGGGCATTCGGGAATACGATAAAAACAGGATGTTTTTAGCAATCAAGCTGTTGATGGTTATAAAGGGTGGGCCTCTCTACTGCTAGACGTCTTGCGGGGCGTAACTACCTGGCGGTGATCAATTCGGCATGCACTATCCCCGAGCAGAAGGATGGCTGGCGGGGCAGAGCGCGAACCTGCACCTGAAGCAGCGGGTGCGACAGGCTTGCAGCGCGTCAGTGCGCCGTTGCACGGCTGATGCAGATGCACCACCTGCAGGATAGGGACCGCAAGCACGGCATCGAGGGTGGATGCGGGCGCGAGGTCCGGGGTGCTGATTGGCGGCACAAAAGGGTAAAGCCGGGCTCACTGCTGAACCGGGGCCTGGTTCGTGCCGCAGGGGATTGGCCGAGGAGAATCGGCCCGTTATTGCGGAGGTGCAGAGCCGCCAATGAATTTTTCAGTACCAGGCTGGTGGGCACCGTATTCGACGACGTACCACCCACCAAGACGTCTAGCCTGCGCTTCGGCGGTAGGTTTATCTGCGTAGATATCGATGAATTGCCATGATCCGGGAACGTCCCTCATCACTGCCCAGCCGAGTACCCAGCCGTTGTTGTCTGGGTCAGCGGGAAGGTTTTTCCTGAGGCTTCTGATTGACATCACCGCTCCTTGTCTATGAGAGGGGCAACACGTTACTGCTGATGCCGGGCAAGGTGGTAGTGGCATTGGTCTTGATATTGCCAATATCGATGCCGAGCTCCAGGGGGGGATACGGCAGAAGCCGGTGGGACACCTGCCTTCAGCGCTCGCTCAGCGTGCTCTCTCAATTCCTTCTGGTAAGAAGGGATAACTGAAGAGAGTTAGTTGCCCCTGGAAATGCTGGCGGGCAGTGAAATAGGTTCAGGTTGCAGGTGTCCGGTTTTATTAGGCCACTACAGTGGACGCTGCGATTGCTACCTTGCTAATTTCCCTGACCGGTCTAAGGTCTATCTCAGTTCTTACTTCAGCGTGCCAGGAGGCATTCAGTGCAGGGTAGGAATTGGCCACTTTTCACAGTTATATCTAGCAAATTCCCATTGGGAGGGATACCAATGAAAAAACTACCAGCCTGTTTGATTCCACTTGCCTCGGCGCTGAGTCTATCTGTTCTTTCTAGTTATGCTCTAGCGGATGTATACCTTTGTACATCCGATCCTTGTAATACTTGGGAGCCGACTCCACTCACAGAAGATCAACGTAATATAAAGTCTCCAGATATTAATAAAACCACTATTAAGGCGACCCTGGAGAATTCAGTAAGGACAGAAATTTCCAGTGCTTACAAGACTAAGGATCCGAAAGGTAAAAATCTCTACCTCAAGAAAGACCTATGGCATAAAGGGGGTTCAGTTCCTTTTTCGGAGGATGTGCATGTGACTGTTTATATTTATGATAAACCCACCAGCGCGAGGCCCTCTAAGTCATGCCACGCTTTCTCATATAAGAAGCAGGGCAACAAGAACTACTTCGGTACCTGTCAATAGACGTAGTTATCTCGAAGCCGGAGCGCTCAGCAGATTCCGGTCCTGGGGAAGTGTTGTCGCCCACAACGCTTGCTTGGTGCCTATGGCTGATCTTGGCAGTGTTGCTAGTGGCAACCTTGGAGCGTTAATCGAATTCATCCACTACCTCTACTACCTCGGCTGCTCAGTAGTTGCTGTAGGCTGCTCAGCGCCGATCCGCTCGAGCAACGCCCTCTCCTTGGCGCGTTTCTGCTGTTGCAATTCCGCGTTGGTCTTGGCCATGGCCTAGCTCTTCGATGCCGCTGGCCGGTATCGTCGACCAGGTTTGTCGGTGGCTCGGATGTGAGTTCGACGCCGGCGTTGAGTGAAGGCTCAACCGGCGCGCGACAGATCGCTATGCAGTAGGTCTGACACGGAAGGCCAGGTACACCGGGCCGAATGGGAAGGTGCTGACTTCCAATTCATCCAGGGGGTTGAGCGTGCGCGTGCGGCCCCCTGCGTTGGGGTGCACATGGTCCCCAGCGTGGTAGCTGACCATCCTGGGGTCGTCGAAGACGCGGGCGAAGGAGCCGACATAATTGACACTGGCGCGCATGTCATCGAATTGTTCGACCACATAGGTGCCGATGCTGCCCGAGACCTCGCCGTTGGGGTCCAGAACCCACTTGCGTCCGACCATCAGCCCAATCTGGGTGTTGGCTCGTACACCGGCACGCATCTCCTCGAGAAACAGCTGGCTGATCTGGCCGCCGCCTTTGCCCTGGACATAGGTAAAGCGTGCTATGGAGTGGCTGTTCCCCGTAGGGCTGCCTTGGGCTGTATCGACCCGGTAGTCGACAAAGTCCGCTGATACGGTGGTGGTCGTGGTGTTGGCGTTAGGTACCCAGGTGAAATCCAAGACCCTTCCGGTTTTCACCTGCTCCAGCGAGGTGGTGGTCTGAGAGGTTGTAGTAGAGCCTGACTGCTTCAAATCATCGTTCATGATGCTCATCCTTAAGTGAAGTGCGTGCTTGAGTGCGGGCTGAACTGGCCCGACGCCTAAGCTTGTAGAGCATGACTCATGCGGTGCTCGTCAGTAATGGGTTTCCATTGCATCGAAATATGCTCAACCTCCTTTGTGTCATTGCGCAAGTACGCCATCGTCACCCGGCTGCGTATCGCGGCGTTTATCGCCCAGATCGGCCACGAGTCAGGCCAGTTGCAGTGGGTTCGCGAGCTGGGCAGCGACCAGTACTTGAGCAAGTACGACACCGGGACCTTGGCCAAGCACCTGGGCAACACTCCCGAAGCGGATGGCGACGGCCAGAAGTATCGGGGCAGGGGGCTAATTCAGGTCACCGGCCGGGCCAACTATGCGGCTTGCAGCGAGGCTCTGTTTGGTGATGCGCGATTGCTCAACACCCCGGAGTTGCTTGAGCACCCGGTGTGTGCCTCGATGTCGGCCGGTTGGTATTGGCAGCGGGCAGGCCTCAATACCCTGGCCGACCAGGGTGACTTTCTCACTATCACTCGCCGTATCAACGGCGGCACCAATGGCTTGTCCGACCGCGAGGCGCTGTATAAGCGTGTGCTGAAGGTGCTGCCGTGAGCGCGCTGGGTGCACGTGGACTGATTGGCGCCCTGGTACTGGGGCTTGCCCTCGGCGCCTGGGCTGCTTGGGCCTGGCAAGCCAACCGCTACGGCGAGCAACTGGCCGCCCAGGCCGAGGCGAATCAGCGCTCTCGCGAGCAGGCGGCGGTGGCGGTGATCGATTGGCAGGAACGCCAGCAGGTTGAGCGCCGAGCGCTGGAGGATCGGCTGCAGGTGAATGACGAAACCCACTACAAGGAACTGCGAAATGCTCAAACCGAGCAGGCTCGCCTGCGTGACCGGCTGGCTACTGCTGATGTGCGGCTGTCAGTCCTACTCGCCGCCCCGGGTGGTGGCGGTGGGCTGCCAGCCGACACCGGCGGCGCCGGCGTGGATCATGGAGAAGCGCGAGCCGAACTTGACCCAGCGCATGCTCAACGAATTATCGCCATCGCCGGAGACGGTGACCAGGGACTGATCGCGTTGGCTGCGTGTCAGGAGTATGTGCGGGGGCTGCAAGCGAGCAAAGAGTAGTCAGAATGAAGAGGCCCGGCGATAGTCCGGGCTTATTATTGTTTACGTCTAAAATTAACCTAGGCAACGAGTTTGGAGGATCCTGGATTTTTCTTGAGTGCCTTCATCAGCAGCATTTGTTCATTCAACTCTTCAGCCCAAGGAGCAAAGCAAGGGAGGCATGAGCCGTTGACCCAACGTCAATAAACTGAAAATGTTGCAGTTGTCGGGTCTTGGTGTTTTCGTTTCAAAACTGGGCAAAACTTTGGAGCGTCCCTTCAGACCATTATTAGGATTAGGAAAAAATCCGAGGGTGTAATACTAGGCGGTCTGAGGGACTGTTTCGAAAAAATAACTGCCGTGAATCCCCTAATCAGTTATCCCTTCAGTACTTATAGAAGATGCTAAAAGCCTGGGGGAATATAACCGGGAACATAAGGAATATTTTGGCACTTGCCATGAAATACTTCTCCATTCTGAATTTTGAAAAGCACTATTTTTTTTGCTTTGTTCACCGTTGCTTCAATCTTGCAGTCGGAGCTATGACCGACGTTCTCGTAATACTCGGTATGGGTCAAACCATTACTGCCTTGTGTCATGGATGTTCCGGCTGCCTCAGTTGTCGACCACTGAGAGGATTTGTACCACGTCATTACGACAAGTGTACCTGCATCAGGATCTTGAGTTGCTTTCATCGTATCGGGCCTGCCAAACAGATTCAGCGCCTCTTGGGCATCGCGACCTTCCCAACGACTTTGAGCAATTAAGGAACAGCCGCTGCTTACCATTATGCCTGACACTGCTAGCATTAAAGAAAACGTTTTCATCCATTGATATATCATGGAGTTTACCTTACCTGGACTTTTCAGGGTTTTTGTTGTTTAACATTTCATCCAGCTCTTCCATTGGGCTCTTCGGCGGTGCTTGTACCTCCGTGATGATCCCGAGCATTTTCATCTGATCAAATTTACCCAGTGACAACATGCCGTTGAAGACTCGATCTTGGGGATTACATACAAAGGCAAATGTATATAAAAGCGCCTTGTCATCCAACGTATGCCACTCATTGGAGACTTTCAAATCCCGGCGTGCGTAGCTCGTTCGTTCTATTGATGTTCCTTTAAGAAAGCGGGCTCTGTGCTTGGAGCACTGGACTTCAACTGAATAGACATCCGCCAATGGCTTGGATGGGTCAGCGAAGACTTGGTTTACGTCTACTGACTGAAGCCCACCCGCCGCTTGACTCCGTGGCGTCATGGACGTGAGATCAGCGACAAACACTATGTTGTTTTTGCCCGTGCCTATGCTATAGACACGCCACCAATCGCCAATGGGGTTCGCTTTGTCAGCTATCGCTGAAGTGGAGGCAGCAAGTAGTAAAGTAATTGGTATGACGTATTTATTTAATTTCAAAAACTCTGGCATGCTGTGTCGTGCCTCCTTGAATATGAATTTGTTATCCATTTACATTAAATTAATCAAGCCAAACAAGCACGCTAAAAAATAGAATTTCTCAACTGAGTATCTCGAGTCAGTGATATTTGCTGGCCAGCACACGCTGCCATGCTCGTAGCGTCTGGCGACTAAATTAAGAAGCAAATTAGCTTCGTTGCAATCAAAAAGTAAATAACACATTTCATCGATTATCATCAACTTCGAGCGTTAAACTACCCAGCCAAACGTCCCTTGTGATACTGCGCGACTAGTCGAAATGTCCGATTGACTGAAATCTCAGAATGGCAGCACTAGTCGGGACTATGATCCCCGTAGGAGGGGGGGAGTCAACTAGCACAAATGTACTAGTTCGAGCGCTTGAAGAAACCCTGGAAAGGACTTCAAGGTTTGGTGAAACACCCACCACGCACAAACGGAGCAGATGAGTTCCGTTGGAAGAGATGTCCCTGTTGATCAACCTTGGCAAAGAGGGTTATTGCGAACAAGGGTTGATTAGGCGAAGGCCAGCCGAGGTGGGACTGGCCTGCTCGTCTAGGGGATGTTGGTTTCGACGGTTCAAAAAAAGGCCCCTCACCTGGCAGGGATGTGGGCCTTTTTAGTGGTCGTGGTAACCATGCCCCCTACATTTGGCTACTGGTATCGGTCGTGCTGGTAAGCGTATAAGCAGCGCTTAATTTGGGGGATTGGGGCATGCCAGGCATCAGCGTATTAACGATTAGCGATCAGCCCGGTTTGCCGAGCGCAGAGTCCAAACAGCCTGGCTTTTGCGGTTGAACTCAGTACATAAATCGAGCGACTGGGCTTCTGGTGTTCGCGCCTACCATAATGCAATCGGCTACACGCAGGCCCTGCGAGACGCTGAACTTATTACGAATGATACAGAGTTGGCCATGACAGCCTCTCGGGCCGAAGTATGGCAGACGGCTTCGGACCGCTTGAGTGGAAATATGGTGGCGAAAGGCGCATGGGTGACGCGTTCCCACAAAACGGGATCAGCCTGCCGGATTTGATCCACACCGAGTGGCTGATCACTTGGCACACCTCGGACGCGTTATCCTCGCTACCCTGGTTTGCAGATGCCGAACAGGTTGTTGGCTCGAAGCGCAGATGATCTTAGGGCATTTTTAGGGCATAGCGGATACCGCTTTAGGCCTATATAGGCCTTAACTCAGGTGCTACATACTCTAATTTCGTGGCCTTGAGCGGACTGCGGTTGATTATGGTCGGGTTCGAATCCCTATCCTTATGGCTGTTTATGTCGGAGGAAAACTTGAGAGCATTGTGTAAGCGGAAATTGCTCTTTCAAGGAGATCGTCGAATGTGAGGAACTCATCGATGTTGTATTGGTCTATCATCAGTCCCATGTATTCGCGTGCATCTGACACGTTCTTAAAATTTTGCTGAGTAAATCGACTCATGATTACGGACGTTTTGCATTTCGATTGAATACCTGGATAGCGTGAAGCGACTAACGAATAGTGGGTTTTTATATAGTGCTTCCATTCAGCTGTTTGGAATACGGCTTGACTGACTTCTGCTCGTGGTTGTCCCAGCGTTGTGGCTAGTTTTTTTGCGGGGCGTTCGATTTCAATTAATTTGTAAGATTGGTCGGGGTATTTAATGATGAAGTCTGGCTGAAGTTTTGTTTTGCCGATGGGTGAAGTCTGACCATTTGGATAGATTAGTTCGGGCTTGCTTTCGCATGAGCCGTAAACATCTAGCAGTACTGGATGTTTCTCTAAGATAGCGTGAAATATAGACTCAATGCCGTCTGGCTGAAACCTTAAAGCCTCTCCTAAGGTAGAAATGGCAATCTTTAATGAGTCAAGGCGATTATTGTAAGAATCAAGCCATTCCGGTTCGCTACCGAACGATATAGAACCTCCTAGAGGCTCACGCCCGTATGTGGCTAAGGCTGAGCCGATATCTCGGCGGATATCTTGCTGGACGCGTAGGGTTATCAGTCGCTTGTCCCACGCTGCCTCATCGGCATGACTAACTACCTCGATATACTCAAAAAATCTTCTATTGTTTAGGTCTGCCGGGAAAAATCCTAAATTCTTAGTGATGTGAGACCTGCCAAAATCAGCGGCATCATCAAATTTTGGATCAAGCACCGAGCCATATGCACCAAATGTCAGTGTGTTGACTAGTTTTTTATATGGTAAATTTATTTGTTTTAGGGATAGTGTTAGTTCAAGTTCAGGGTCTGAGATTTGCAGCTCTCTCTCTATGCCCTGTACTCGGCTGCGCCATATACAGGAGGCTAGGGGAGTTTTCGATACTATTCTATAAATGCCGATGTCCTTCCCTTGTAGTTGGTTGTCGGCTAAGAATTGGGTGACATCTTTGGGAGTTCTGGTTGGCTCATAATCCACTTTAAGCGCAGGACCGCCAGCAATGTACCACTGGTGTGGTGGTTCGTTTTCAATGGAAATCACAACGCCGTCTTGAGCAACGTAGACCTGAAGTTTTTTGGCGTCTAGATAAGGGGACTGAACTAGATTCGGATATCCAGGACCATCTGGTAGAGGTGTGGTGGCTCTGCGGTACTCGTTACGATACCGCCGTGTGTAGGCGAACATGAATTCCGCAACCATCTCAACGGTGACTGACATGCACTGTGACCATCCCAAATGGCGTTCTCTTACCTATAAGACTCCTGCAACAGCTTTATAGAGTAGGTGGGTGGATTGTTGTAGTTTTTTGGCAGTGAAAGTGGAAGGTTCTACGCCGACTGATCGAATAGAGCTGCGCCTCAAGTGGCGAGGATGATCAAAAGGGTGTGGTACAAAATTGGTACCGAAACTTAGTCTGCCGTTTTGAAGCCTTGATGCTATAGGCTTTCAGGGAACGTCCCCCAATCCATCACGGATTTGGGGGCTAATTTCTGCATCCCTGGCAGCAGTCGAGCAAAGCAGACGCAGATCTGAGGGGGTAGACTCTTGGGTGACCCATTGGAATTGCGCGAGGCCCAAGTGTGGACGGAGTGGTAAAAATCCGCAGAGCATGTGTAGACGATGCTGAGGTGTTAGGAGTGATTGGTCCTGCTGCTTATGCAGCGTCCTATCATTACCTATGGAATGACTGCGTAGCTTTAGCCAATCAACTGGATACCTTTAGTACATCAGCATTTTTGATGCTGCTGCGACAAGCTGAATCAAGGCTTTGGGTAGCCGAGGTTGCTGGGGTTGCGGTTGGATTCTTAACCATGATGGTTGACTCTCGAAACCCGATCACGCACGAATGTGGGGGAGCGGAGATTTCTAGGATCTATCTTCTACCGGGCAGTCAGAAGTCGGGGTTAGGGTTTCGACTTGTGTCTGCAGCAATCGAGCACGCGAAAGAGTTAGGGCTGACGCACGTATGGCTGGATGTAATGGCGTCTGCAGTAAATGCAAGAAACGCCTATCTCAAGTGGGGCTTTTCAGAGATAGGAAGTAAGAATTTTTCTCGTCAAGTCAAAGCCGAGTATTCACAAATGGTTGTCCTGAGGATGGACCTCCGTACCACCGTCTCGTAGTGGCGCCTGTTCTCAAATTTTAGTCGCACCTTTCACTGTCGATCTCTGAACGAAAAGTGGCAGGTGACAGCTTAGAGCTACCAGGTGAAGTGGTAAAAAATTGGTACACAGTCTGATGTTGATCAACGGAGGTCTTTAAAATTAAGGCTTACAGCGTTTGTGTGTCCAATCCATCATCGGGGCGATGCAGCAATTACTCCCGTCCAGTAACTGCAGGCCATGGTGTGTGGCAAGAATCGGTCATCCTGAGGTTAGGAAAATACAGGACAGCATCCAGGTCGGGCCACAGGTTTTGGCATTCTGTCGGCAAGGTGCCGTAGGGGGGTAGTTGCGGAAACTAAAGAAATGATGCGGAAACGGTCAGATGGTGACGGTAAGCGCCCGTGAGCAGCAGAAACAAAAAAGCCCTGAAAAATCAGGGCTTTCTCGTTGAGATTTGGCGGAGGCGTAGAGATTCGAACTCTAGGACCTGTTACAGTCGGCGGTTTTCAAGACCGCTATGCAAAGGCCCATAGATCAAGAGGTCTAGAGTTTTTTCATTGCAAAACTTTGGTATTTTGAATGCTCTACAGGCCGCATTCTACAAGGGGCGTCTTTCGCGTTTTGTAACGGCTTTTCCTCCTATTTGGACGGCTGGGCAATAGCCCCGACTCGCCGGTATACGCGCTCCGTGATGTCGCCTTTGGTGTGCCCCAGAAGCAGGCTTGCCTCGTCGATATCGGTGATTTCTGACGCGGCTTTTGGCCTGATATCTCGGAACTGAAAGTTTGCGATCCTGCTCGCCATAAGCGTGTCGCCCGCTTCAATTGCCTCCGTCTTCGCCTTGTCCCTCGCCTTATCCCATCTGTCGCGCAGCATCTTGGCGGTCATGCGCTTACCTCGCGAGCTCACAATCAGGTAGCTACACAGATGCTGAGCATTGCGCTCGTTCATCTGCGAAATTAGAAGTCCAAGGCTGTTGAGGACTCCGTTGGCTGATACCTGGATGCGAAGCTTCTTGTGCGTCTTGTTCTGCTGAACTCCCAGATAATCCCCCTCTACATCGTCCCTGCGCATAACCAAGACATCTGCCGGCCGCTGGCCAGTCAGATACGCCAAATCCATAGAATCCTTCAGTTCCTGGCACGCCTTCCGGTAAACCGCATCCCACACCACGTCATTTGCGTAATAGTCGCGAGGAGTTTCCTTATTCTTGCGTACGCCCTGGCAGGGGTTCTCTTTCGTGGTAAGGCCCCACTCGCGCGCCATGTTGAACACATGGGAGAGGGTTGCGATCTCTCTGTTCGCTCGTACTTTCGCCGTTCGTGCATCCCGATACCCGGCAATGGTTGCCGGGGTTATGGAGTCGATCGGGGCGCTATCGAACAGAGGGCGCAGTTGCTTGATCTCGGCCAGGTTGTCGCGCTGCGTGCGGGGCGCCTTCTTTGGGATAATGTCACGGATGTACCGATCAAAAATTCCCTTCATAGTGCGCAGATCTAGAGGCTTGTCCTTGGCTTCAAGCTCGGCCCATTTGAGCCGAGCCAGGTCGAGGTCCTTGCCGAGTGAGATGCGCTTACCCGCTGAGTCCAGGTAGAAGTAAGCAGTCCATGCTGTGCCGTCTTTTCGTGGCCGGACCCACTGGTACATCCTGGGGGGCAGGTGTCGATTCTCGGTCTTGCGGGGGCGCATATCAGTTCACTCGCGAAAAGTCTGGCATCCATGCCGGCGCTGCCGGCGGCGGGTTGGGTTCAAAAATTGTCGGAACCACAGCGCCCAGCTTTATGCGTGCGTACTGGCGACCCACTAGCGGCCGGCCGCCGCGGCTCTCGACATACAGCCACTTTCGATCGTCCAGCCAGCGTCTCTGGTGGAATCGACCCTTGTAGCCGGTGATGTCGGCTAGCTCTTCTTCCGAAAGGATCTCGGTTTCCATGGGGTTCTCCACGCCGCGCGTGGCGGCAGATGGTGGTGATCGATTACTCGTCTTCTTCGTCTTCTGGCCAGCCCTTCAGGTCACGTGCCCAGGCAGTCCACTGTTGACGCTGCTCATCGCTCATTCCGTCCCAGCGCCCGGCAACCTCCGACGAGACAGTTTCCCCAGCCTTGAACTTCACGGTTCCGCAGTTACTTCCGAGGTCTTCGTCTGCATAGCGAACGGTGATTTCATCATCTGGGTGGAGCTTTGAAAGCTCCATCAGGACCGGGAGAGGGCATGACCAAGCGGTATCGAATGAAAGCTCGCCTGTATCAAGGTCGATCACCTGGGCGTAAGCGTTCCATTTTGTGCCCCAGACATCGCGGGCGAAGTCCAGCGAGTGGAAGTGCCCAGACGATCGCTTGTTGCGCAGCATCTGGATGAACTGCTCGAAGCATTCCTCGCTCATTTGCAATACGTTGGCTTCGGCGCGGTTACGCCGTTCAAACCCTGCAATCAAAGGATCGTCGTTTAGCGGCATGGCAGTGATTGCCTGCGCAGCGGTCTCCGCCTGCCCACTGATTCCGTCCCAGGGGAATTCGCCGCGGAAAGGCAGGATAGTGTTGAAGTCGATTTTGCCGCTCTCATTTATCAGCGACTTAAGTACGTGGGCAGGAGCGCTCACCTTGTTGGTCACATGGTTTGGCATGGCAATAGTTATCCGCGCCCGCCATCGCCGGCAGGCTCCGATTGTTGAGTGGGGTATTTTAGGCCGAGAGCTCGATCAGTGGGATTCGGCTCATGTGCATCGTGTAGCCGGTCTTCTTTTCCATGGCGTTGTACTGGGCAAGCAGGCCAGGGTGATGCCGGCGACCATTGCGCAGGTCACCCTTGCTACCGAACATGCAGTACACGCAGCTGAGCCGGTCGTTGCCCTCGGCGTAGGCGTAGTGGGGCGTTTGGCCGGCAGCTGCAATGGTGCTGAACACCTCTTCGCTCTTCATGTCGTGCACCACCAGCCACTCGTACCAGGTCAGCACCGAATTACTGATGCTCATCTGGCTGAACTCTTTGCGCTTGGCCCGCCCCGGGGATTCTTCGGCGCGCAGGCCCAGGCAGTTGACCACCACCTTGTATCCGTTGGCCTTGGCATACCGGCGCACTTCGCGTTGGATGGGGCCCCGCTTGAGGTCGCTGGTACATTGCCTGGTGGATGCGGACGGCCAGCTCGGCACCTCGGGCCGGCTCTCGAAACGGCGTTCGACCATTTCCAGTAGGGTCTTTTTGGCCTTGGCTACGATGAAGGGGAGGTCGGCTGCTTCCGCTTGGTCGCGCGCCAGCTCAAGCGCGCCGGGCCACTCCATGTCACCCAGGCAGGCATGGGCGACGATCAGCTGCCTGGTGGGTATCACCTCCAGCAGCTTGATCAGTTGGGCCTGTGAGTCCTTGCCGCCCGAATGATTGGCGACGAAAAGCGCGCCGGAGGCCACCAAGGCCTCAACGTGTTCATTGAGTTTCATGGATACCTCGCCGGATGGCGTGATGGTTGGTTTCGGGTTTGTCTTATCGCCGCCGGCGTTGCGCGTGGCTATGGTTTGCAGCGTTCGCCCGGTTCGTTGTCAGGCTGCTGCAGCGGCCGGCTTATGCCGGGCCGGGCGGACTCTTCAGGCCAGTTCAGCTGGCACGCTGACCACTTCGCCCAGTTTGGCGGCTATGATGGCGCGGCAGGCGGCGATCAGTGGAGTACTGCCATGCCATGGGGCAGTGCTATCGGTCCATGCGCATGGGTCGCAGGTTTCATCCGAGTAGATGACGCTTAAACGATGCGCGGCTATCAGCGGTCCTCCACAATGCCAGCAGGTGGACGGGGCATAGCTCGATTGGTCTTCACCACCGATGCTAAGGGCCAACGACCCGAACAGTGCGAAAGGCTTCTTCGGTTCGCCTTTGCGCGGCGCCATCATGATGGTCTTTACCCCTTCGATTTGAGCAACTGCCCAATCCAGCGCGGGCCCGATCAGTTCCGCGGTCTTCACTTCGATCATTTGCGTCATGGCCTTGGCCCCGTGTAGATGTTCCATGCGAGGTAGAGCAGGGCGGGGAGGATCATTGCTGCACCCTCCGGCGCGCCCACTGCACATAGGGACCATCCTCGGTATCGAAGATACCCATGAGGAACCACTCTGGTCCTGGCGATTCGGGATTCCAGGCGGTGCATGCAGCATCTTCATCTGGAAGGTCGTAGGCTTCGTCGCCAGAGTGCCAGCCTTTCAGCTCCAGCCCTTGTTCCTTGACCCAGGCGATGTAGGGCGCCGGGTCTTCGCCTTCGCCAAAGCTCGGAATATTTGGGTGATACCACCAGCCATCCTTGTCGCGCTGGACCTCCACGGGGCCGAAGCGATTGGGGCTGTGCGTCGCGCAGGGCATCACGTAGAGCACGTCGGAATATTCGCCACCGCCGGAGCTGAAATTCATTTTGCAGCCGCACTTCGCCGGAGCGCCGTTGATGAACACAATCTTTTCTTCAGGCATGACTTCGTCCTTGGCCGCTATAGCAGCTGACTTGAAGGGGGAGGGTGAGGTTTTTTGCGGGAGGAGTACAAATGTACTCCTATCGGGGTTTGGCTTGCTTCAAGCGGCCTTTGCTTGTCGCTCTGTCATTCTCCATGGGTCGTTGGCCCTGGCCAGCGCAGCCATCGGCGGCGGGCTGACGCTGTTGCCGCACATGTGCACCTGCTGGGTCTTAGTGAATGGCTTGCCGTCTGTGCCGTGGCTGATGATGTAGTCGTCGGGGAAGCCCTGAGCCTTGTAAAGCTCGGCCGGTTGCAGCATTCGCAGGCAGATATCGACGATCACATAGGGCGTGCCCTTGATCGTGACGGTGACCAAGCCCAGGCGATCCTTGGTGGTGACTGTGGGTGCCGGCTCGTTGGCGCCGCTCACGTTCTCGGTGCCGTAGTAGCTGATCAGGAATGCCGCGACCCGCAGGGCGCCTGCTTCAACTTCAGGTGAGAGCTGCAGCTCGACCAGCGAGCTCTTGCCGCCACCGCCGGCTGTTATGGTTGGTGCTGGCTCGTCCACGCCTTGGCCGACGCTGGCGCCGAACTGGCGCTCCATGAAGGCGGTGACCAGCCCGTGGTGAGTGCCCCCGGCGCTGATCGTGTGCAGGGGATCACCAGCATCCCGCGCATCGCAGTTACCGCGCAGGTGCACCAGGTTTGCGGTCACCAGCTGCTGCTGACTGCCGGTGTTTGTCACCGTGGTCATCGGGTCCTCGATGCTCTTGGCGTCCGTGGTGTTGAAGCCGCCATTCATCTGGGCCATGAATACCGTGGAGATACCCATTGCGTGTGCGGCACCTGCTGGCCGCTGGTAGTTGCCGCCGCTGGTGATGGTTGGTAGCGGTTCATCGAGCGCCTTGCCTTCATCCGAGAACCGGAACTTCACCAGGTGAGCGGCTGCAACTGAATGCCCGCCGCTGGCTGTCACCGTCCCCAGCGGGGCACCGGCAAACTTGCTGCCGTTGCCCCAGCGTTGAACACCGCCAGGCTTCCCTTCGCCATGCGCAGCAGTGACCATCACCGGACTGATCAACGTCAGCTCGCCGCGATTTGCGCAGGTCACAGTCGGTAGCGGGGCGGACGGGTCGTTGATCCGGTCGCTGCCCTGGTGCGTGGCTGGGGCGATGATAGGGCTCGCCATGGCGAACGATCCGCCACGGGGCCAGGACGTCACGGTCCGTAGCGGATCATGGGCTGATTGCACGCTTCCCCCCGACCAGTTCGCGATCGGCACAATGAACGGGTCAGCCGCATCAATGACGAACTTCTTCATGCCCTTCGCGATTCGGCGCAGGGTGGCGGGTGCCAGCGGCTTGGCGCGGTCGAAGATGCTTTTGCTTGGGATCGTCCAGTCAATGCACTCGGCGGCGGTGCGCCACCTCTTCTGGCCCTTGGCCGGGTTCTTGGCATGGGTTGGCTCTGGCCACACGATGGGCTGACCGTCGCAGCGGGCGATCATGAACAGGCGTTCTCGGCTGGTCGGCGCGCCGAAGTCGCAGGCCTTGATGACCTTCCACTCAACGACATAGCCCATGCCTTCCAGCAAGGCAACGAAGCGGCGCCAGGTGCGGCCACGCTGCTTCGGGTCGGGGACCAGGAACTGCTGGCCCACCGGCACAACTTCACCGGGTGCTGCCACGTCACCGCCGAGTTTCACCACACGGCCCGTGGCTTTGTCGCGCTTGGCGATCAGCCGGCCCCACTGCAGGATCTGCTTCACGTTCTCCAGGCTGATTACCCGGGGACGCTTCATGCCTGCCCACTTAAGACCGATCCACGACAGATTGCGGATCTCGCGCTTGCGTGGCTGGCCGCCGGCTGCCTGGCTGTGGTGCGTGCAGTCCGGGGACATGTGAAACCAGCCGACGGCCTTGCCGCCGCATTCGGTATCCGGATCACCCTCAAACACGTCGGTTGTGAAGTGCTTGGCGCCCGGGTGATTTACGGTGTGCATGCTGATTGCCTGAGGGCTATGGTTCTTCGCCACATTCACCGTGCGGCCCAGGCCCATCTCCAGACCGGTGCCGGCACCGCCGCCACCGCAGAAGAAGTCGACAACGATCTCATCGTCCTGAGGGTTGAAGCCGAGTCCGTATTGGGTTTTGAAATCGAAAGGGTGTTTCTTCTGTTGTGCGGACATAGGGGATCCTCGCCGGCTGGCGTGATTCGTTTAAGTGAGATAGGTTTGAATTGCGTATACGGCGAAAAGGAGATGCAGGATGTCGAAAAAGGATAGGCCGACCCGTGCAGAGCGACATCGACGAAAACACCCATTCAAGGAGCTTGCAGAGTTACTTGAGGCAACCCCTGTCGAGTATCGAGCCAAGCTCTACGAGAAGCTTGAGCGCGAGAGAGTCGCCGAGTCCCTGGAGAAGTCAGGCAAAAAGCGAAAGGGCGGCTGGCCATTTTTGCCTGGCAACTTCGAAGGTGGATCGAGGAAATGACCCGCCGGTGCGCCTAATCTCTCTACTGGCAGCAAGCGTTGATATGGGGTATTACGGGTGACCGGCATGGAGCCGGAAAAAGGAGACGTACTGTGGATTTATTCAGCCCGCAGGTGAGTGAGGATCGACTTCATCAACATTTTCGGCGGATTAGTCAGAACTTACCCAGTAATGTGTATTGTCGAAAAATTGTAGAAAATTGGGTTGAAGGCTTTCCCGATAGGGACGGGAAATTTGTAAAAGAGTTTCAAACCACATTTAACTCAAGCTTTTGGGAGATATATTTGCACGCAGCGCTTCGTGAATTGAGTGCTACGTTTGACTGGAATTATCACGCTCCAGACTTTGTCGTTTCGATCAAAGGCATTGAATTTTTGATAGAAGCCACAACTGCAAATGCAGCTCAGGATGGAGTTCCGGAGTGGAGTAAATCCCTCACGCCGCCTCAGCCGGGAGAAATAAAATTCAATGAGCTAAATCGAGTGTCGATTATTCGTTTGGCAAATGCTTTTATGAATAAATCAAGTCATTATCTTGAAAAATATTCTAAATTAGAGCATGTGAGAGATAAACCTTTTGTAATTGCTATAGCTCCGTTTGAACAACCTTGGTTTAATCTCCAGGTTTTTCGCGCAATCGAAGCTCTTCTTTTCGATTATTATGTTGATGAAGACGAATACCTTGCTAACCCGGAGCAATTCCCGAACGGGCCAGAGGGTCGTAGTTTAGGAAGTATAAAAAAGGATAATGGCTCTGAGATTGAATTGGGTTTTTTCGATTGTGATAGATTCAGTCATGTAAGCGCGGTTGTGTTTAGCAGTACAGCTACGTGGGGCAAAGTCGAAGCGTTATCCGGGAATCCATTATCTGTGGTAGCTACTCACTGGGAAACTCCGGACGGCATAAAACGGATTGTCACTAAAGGCGGCGAAATAGGCGAAACCGTGACAGATGGGCTTCGTGTATACCATAATCCTTTTGCCAAACATCCACTTTCACTAGAAGCTTTTCGAAGTGATCGTCTGGTGCAAGTTTGGGCCGATCCGAAAAGCCGGGAAATGACGTTTGAGAACGCAGAAAACGCTCTTCATCTTCGGCAGGCGATGATTGTGAATCCTACAGACGACTTCAAAGAAAGGTCTGTAAAAGAGTAAATCTGGCTATGGGTGAATAACTTCATCTCCTGGATCCCGCTTCAATTCTGCCAGGCTCTTATTACGAAACATCCGCGCCACGTTTTCACTTACCGTTACTTTGTGGCGCGGACTTTCGATTGCCTGGTAGGAAAGAGTCGGGCCCAGGGCGTGAGCGTTGAGGATCAGGTTCTGGATTGCTTCGCTGATCTCTTCGATATCGTTCCAGGCCATCAGCTCTTCAAGCTTCTGCCGGGTGCCCAGCCGTAGCCGGTGCCGCAACTCCTTCTCGTCGTACTCGATCCGCTTCGCGGCGTTTTTCGCAGATCGCTCTTTTCCAGTCTTGGCCATGACCTACCTCTTCGATGCCGCTGGCCGGTATCGTCGACCAGGTTTGACGTTTGCGCTGTTGCGGGCGGTTGCTGAAGCGCCTCAAGCTCGCTTCTCCCAGCGCTTCGGGAAGTTGAAGTCGTAGTCGAGTACCAGGCGGTTCAGCAGGGTGTCAGAGATCCCAACCTTCCTGCAGGCCGCGATGCGTGATACTCCAGCGTCCCGAAGAGCCGACAGGCGCTCGATGAGCTTCAAATCCCGCTCCCTATCAACGACCTTGCTCTTGAACGTGAACCCGCCTTCGTGGGAGGCCCGGCGCATGGCAGATTCCGACTTCCCAGTGGCGGCCATGGCCTGGTCGATGGTCATGGTCTTGGCGAGCTCTCGGATCGTGTCGACGTAGGCCTTGCGCTGGACGAAGTGGTCTTCGTAGGTGCGCTTGGGTTGCGGGCGGGTGACGCGTTTGCCATGCGGGCTGTTCAGGTCCTTGCGTGGCCGGCGGGGCTGGAACCTGAAAGACTCCAGCACCTGGACCTTGTTGCCTGACATGAAGAAGGCAGCCTTAGCTGCCTCCAGTTCTGCCTGGCGCTCGGAGCGGACCAGGATGTAGTTGTTGGTCATGGTTACCTCACTTGATCCGGATCGAGCTTTCGCCGCGCTCCAGGTGGGCCCAGGATGGTTCCGAAATCAGCTCGTGCTCGCAGTCTTCGCCGGCATCCATGCGCTTGCGTACCGCAGCGTTATGCTCGCGGATTTCCTTAAGCTTGGCGGCGATGGCGCGCTTGTCTGGCGAGAACACGGTCTTCGTGGCGAGGAAGTCGTACGGGATGTCATCTTCCTTGTCGACGATCACCTTCTCCGGCGCCAGAGCCAGGGTGATGGTGAACAGGGGGCGCTTGATCGACTTGATGTCGGCGGCCTCCATGTTGCTGCGCAGATACTCATCGAGCTTGCCGACTGTGCTCTCTCTGACGCGTTTCAGCTCATTCAGACGATCGACCTCCTTGTTGATGGCATCGATGTCGCCCTGGATGTTGCGGCACAACATGACGACGTTCTCGGCCTTCACTTCGAATTCGCCCTGGATGCCATCCATGGTGTCCTGAATGGCCTGGCGCAATCCTTCGTCGTCGGTATCCGCCAGGGCCACGAGCTCGGCCATCTGACCGGTCAAAGCGTAGAGCTGAGTCATGCTGCTTCCTCCTTGGCTGCGGCATCTGTAAGGCGCTTCCATTCCAGCGAAATGCGCTCGGCGCCCTTGGTGTCTTTTCGTGTGGTGAGTTTGCGGACGGCAACGTCGTGGATTTTTTTCAGCTCCTGGGCCGACTGAGCGCCACCCATGGTTTCGATCACCGATTTGAGGTAATCCAGGCGCTCCTGCTTCTGGCGCTCCAGCTCTGCCTGCTTGTCCTCGGCTTGCTCGATTTTTTCTTCGTCCTTGAGCTGTTTGACGTAGTCCTCATCGTCGAACATCCCCAAGAACACGTCGGCGCTGAAACCGAGCATCGAGAGTGATTTCTTGATCGCGTCGGTGAGCGACTTTTTCGGCGCCTCGCCGTCAGTGGTCGTGCCGTACTTTGACTTGTAGAGGTAGCGCGTACAGCCGTACTGCTCCAACTCGCCGCGCTTGCCATCAACATCGAACCAGAACTTGATCTTCACCGTGTGGTTCAGCTCGTGGCCAAGGCTGACGCGCTTGTCGCCTTCGCCGCTGATCATCTCGGCGCCCTTGTCGAAGCGCTCCTCCAGAACACTCCAACCAAAACCGATCCCGGCCGGACCAAAAATCTCGGTGGCCTTCATGATCATTGCCGTACCGCTGAGGCTGGTAATCTTCTGGCCACCGACCTCGGCAGGCTTCGTGTAGCGGGTGTCGGTCTTATCGACCTGTTCCCAGATCCGCATATTCGTGGACATGAGTGTCTCCCGCGCCATGCTTGAAAGGCGCTGTGAAATTCGGTGAGGGGGCTGTGGAGATCTATCTGAGATAGACGTAGGTAAACCAGGCGATTGCGATAACGGAGATCATGGCGACTCCTCCAGTGATAACAGGCGCTCGCCTAAGGTGATCTTGGCGTTGGCCTGCTCCTTCTTGATGCCGGTGGCCTGGGCGACCTCGGAGAGAGACAGACCTTCGCGACGGAGTTTCGCGCAGCGGATCGCCAACTGCTGGCCGCGCTTGTGCGCGCCGGAGCCGCTCATTGCCGCCGCTCCAATTGAGCCACGCGATAGCGCAGAACTTGCAGCACCCGGCCGCGGTAACCAGGTTCCGCGTACTGCTCAACTGGCGGCCCGTAGAAGCCCCGGCGCTCGGCCAGGCTGTAGGCATCGCGCAGGTTGTGGGCGGTGATGTCTTCCAGCTGCTCCTCGATGAGCGACTTGACTGGGGAAGTGGTCATTCTGCCTCCTTGCGCCGGTGACAGGCTTCCATCAGGCGCTTGCAGTAGTGGGTGAATTCGTCGGTAGTGATTGCCCCGTCGGTGAAGAAGCGGGTGATCAGGCCCTGCACCAGGACATCGATGTCGGGCTGGCTGCTGGGATCGGCAACGCCTTCGAGGGCTTGGTCGATGAGAATGTGAGGGCTCACAGCTCATTGTCCTCGGCCTGGGCAATCAGGCCATCAGCAGCAAGAGGGCGAAGGAGGGTGCGTGCAATATCGCGCAGGGTTTCGTCAGGGTCTTGGCTATCCAGCGCCTCAAATGCGGCGCTGCGGGCTTCTGACACGTCTCTACGGTGCGCAGCCAAGATCAAACGACCGATCACTGTGGCGCCCATTCCGGGCTCGCAGAGATGATCCATCACGTATTCATCGACAGCCTGCGCGAATTGGTCATGCGTTACGCCCTGAGTACTGCGCATGCGGCGCTGGAACATTACGTCTTGCCCGTCCAGCAGGTCACAGGCCGCGTTGTCGACCCAGATCCGCTCAGCCTCCTCGGTATCAACCGACTCTGGAGGCAGCATGGCGTCATACCGGGTCTGGCATATCTGCATTGCAGTGTTCATGCTGCCTCCGGCCAGTGGCGATCAATGCTCTCTTTTGCGTAGGTGGACAGCCGCTCATAGCCGTTCACGCCACCGCAGCCTGGCATCGTTCCTTCCAGCTCGACGCAGGCGCGGATATCACAGCGTCGCGAGCAGACCCAGCCGCCGTAGTGGCATTGGTGGATCTCGCCTTTAGGCTCAGGGTGATAGGCGAGGCCACCTTTCCACGATGGCGAGCCGCGAAGCTTCAGCCCGCAGCCACGGCAGACTGCTTGGGTATCGGTACAGTGATGCATGGCGACCTCCAGTGTTTGGTTGATCCAACAAAACTCGGCTGCACTCATCCGCTCCGCTGGTTGCCGATGGGCGCGGAGGGGAGTGCATGCGGGTGGTATCGGGGAAATGGCCCGGTCTCGCTGCTGGCGACAGACCGGGTTTGCAGCATCAAGTTGTCGACGTACTTAGGGGGGGCTACCTAATTCGGCGCGATGCGCCGTGTCTGAAAAAAGTGGCAACACTCCCGAGGCTGTGCCAGCATCCAATCTCGAAATTACGGCACGGACGCTGAACAATGCTCGATGCTCTGGAAGGCACGCCACTCTGGGTTTATGGCGTATTTCTCCTGGTCTGCTACTACGGAATTAGTGCGTGCAAAACCAGTCGGGAAAGCCAACGATCCCTAATCATCACACCGGTTATTCTGGTGATCTGGTCACTCTTTTCTCTCAGCTACGCGGATCGCGTTGAGCTGACAGTGAGCTGTTGGTTGGCAGGAGTGTTTTTAGGTGTCTTGACCGCATTTGCGCTATTTCCTCGACGCGGACTCACCTTAGACGAGGAGGGCAAGCATCTGATCGTGCCCGGGACATGGAAAGTCCTTGGAATCTCACTTCTCTTTTTTGCCGTGAAATACTTCATCGGTTACCAAGCAGCCGTTCATCCAGAATTCTCGGCGACTATGGAAATGCTCGTCCTTGCTGGTGCCGCATCAGGCTTTACGGTCGGATTGTTCTGCGGCCGCGCTGGTGTCTTCTACCTGGCATGGGTTGCACTCCAAGATATCCAAGAAAGTAAACGTACGGTTTGATCTGGCTCGTTGATTGCTCGATGCGCTCTCATAGAGAGGATCGGGCAGTTAACGTCAGGCTGACGCGGCGCTGGTTGTTCAGAAGAACAGGGGGATGCAATTGAATTGCTAAGCTGCTTCGCTAACCGCCCGTTGGAGCTTGAGGAGCAGAGCTGTGGGAAGGCTGATCTCTGGCCCTGAGCTATCCAGGCAGCCATCAGGCAATGCTTTGAAGATTTCCTGTGCTGCTGCACGTATCGCTTCGAGCCGTTGACGGGAAGTTGTGGGGCCGCGCATCGATCCTGCGGTTACCTTTGACTTGCCGGTGGCCTTGGCCTTTTGTAGCTCGCCACCAAGCACTTTGCCTGCCTCCTCGCCATGCTGGCGCACCACCTGCACCGCCGTTGTAGCGGACACCTGGCCGGAAGCGACCAGCTGTAGAACATCGGTATTGGCATTTCCGAGCGTCATCACCTGCTCGACGTGCTGGCGGGTCTTGCCGACCTTCCTGGCGATCTGATCGGGCGTCCAGCCAAATGCGGTGAGTCGCTTGTAGCCGTCTGCCAGCTCAAGAGGAGAGAGCTTCTTTCCTTCCTGACTGGTGATGACCCTGGCTACCCGTTCGGCGTCGTTGCCCTCGAAGGGCACGATCGAGATCCAGGCCTCCAGGCGTTCTGGGTCTTCCTTGCTCGGCACTCTTGGAAGGCGCCCCGCCTGATCCAGCTTCAAGTAGGCGCGGCGACGGCGGTGGCCGTCGACAACCCACATCCCACCTTCAGCGCGAGGTCGTACTTCAAGCGCGGGAATCTGGCCGCCGGCAAAGATGAATTCCGCCAGTGCGCTGATGCTTTCCTCCAGCTCTTCACCTTCGGCCCGAAGGTTGAAGCCGGGTTCTTCGTGTAGATCTTCCAGGCGAGCCTTCATCGCGTCAGCGCGCTTCAGATCCCCGTCTTTGATCATTTGCTTGAAAGACTTGGCCATGCAATTTATTTCCAAGTGGTTGTCATCCCAAGCAGCCCTCGCGAGAAGGCTGCTCAGTGATGCTTTCCATGTTGCTCGCGCCTCCTACCGGGTCATTCGCCAGTTCGGTCAACACCTCGTCCGCCGTCGCAGTTCTGCGCGTTGGTAGCCTTTCGGGGCTATCGGATCGCCGGTCGCCAGTAGTGGCAGCGCGATTTTGTTCACCTGACTTTCTCTCGCCCCACAGGTGTGGCCGGGGCTGACCTCCCAGCGAATCGCCGGGTAATCGTTAATGGCGCAGGTTGTTAAAGAGCGGCGCGGCTTTCGCTGCTGGGCCGGTGGCGCGTTGGCTTGGGAGTGATATTAGGCATAGGCTAATTTTATGTAAATAGGTAATGCCTAATTATTTTCGATTAGGCATGAAAAAGCCCGCGCTAGGCGGGCTTTGTATTTCTGAAAACTCTTAACTGCAGCCTTTCAATCCGAATTGAATGACAGAAAGCGGAGCTGTTGACGTGTCTTGTGGCTGCAAAAATACCTTCCCATTCGAGGTTTCTGCCTTGTAGGAGATAGCGACTGCGGCGCCATTCTTTCCTGAGATGTAAAGAGTTGCTGTACCCTTTTTCGCTAGCAGCCAATCGCTATCAATGGATACCGAGTCTATTCGTGCATTTGCCATGCAGGATGTATTCAGCTTTCCAAGGTTCAGGACTATTGAGGTGCCAAGCTGGCGGACCAGCTTCTCGCTGGTTGTTTCAAAATCGTTGTGTTCGCTCCATGCTCTTGCCAGGAAGCCACAGATGATGAACAGGACCAGGAAAGCCCCAAGCTTTTTTATGAGAGACACTGATCAAGCTCCGTCTAAATCAAGGTGTCGAGATGATATCACCGCCTGCAGAGGGATGATGCCTAGTCAGTCCGAGTTTCGCTTTGGCTTCATGGCGGGGGAGGGCGGCTTTGCAGCAGGTCCGGAGCGGGATTGTGTGAGAAAGGTTGATGCAAAAAGCCCGGTGCTGGGCCGGGCTATAAATTCAGGTAGTGCGTCAGTCCGAAGCCAGAGCTTTTACCCGGGCAAAGAATCAGCATGCGCCGGGCATTATTTCTTTTGCATTCTGAACCAGTACTGAGTGCCTTCGTTATCGTCGAGGTAGACTCGGTAGAATCTGTCAAATTTAGTCTTTGGTTCCTTGAATACGATGGTGCCCTCGGGAAGGGAAATGCAGTGCTGCCCAGGTTTTATGTCACCGGGGCGTGGTGTATAGAACTTCAACCCCATTCGATCGATCCAGGCCCCTACGGTGGTGCAGGCCGCTGTCTCTTCCCTCAATTTTTCCTGAAATGGTGCCCGTACATAGGGGTATTCAGAAATGAATCCTTCTTCCTGTTCGCCCTCCAGCCTCACTTGAACATCGCCTCGCTGGATTGTGTCAGCATTGAGCACCTGCAGCCGTGTGCCGACCCGCAGGCGGCTACAGCCATTCGCTTCAGCGTAGTCCTGGACTTGTTCATCGTCCCACTTCAAAACGCCGGGCATGAGGTAGTTATCAATCCGAACCGCAGCCTGGTACGTCTCGCATATCCAGACAGACTCGTCTAGTTCCACAAGTTTTGGCGCCGCTACTGCAAGCGTGGCAAATACCATCAACAGAGCTGTTGTCGCTCCGCAAGTCATCCTTTTGAGCGCGGTCATACGCGTCCTATTCTCGAAATGTTATTCATTCGATTAGGTATCGGCATATGGCATTTTCGCTTGAATAGAGCCCTTGGCTTTCTTGGGCAAAAAAATGGCCCGCTTATGTGCGGGCCTAAAGGGAATTCTTCAAAGGAGTAGGGGGAGTTTGACCCTGGCGCTGTAAATGCCAGGTGAAAAGGATGTCGCAAAAGCAGAAAGCCCGCACGGGGCAGGCTCCCTGCAACACCTGGGGTGCAGATCCCTCAGCACAGCCAATTTGCAATCGCCGGGATAGCCAGCTCAATGGTGGCACGACGAAGGGTAGATACAAGAAGCCCGGCACTGGGCCGGGCTTGATTACCAAGGAAGTTGGGAAATGGTGTATCGCGGCCTGCCCTTGCCGACTGTTCTAGCGCTTACCTGGATGATAAAGGCTTTGTTTAGATGCATATTGATAACTGCCGGGTCTTCAATGGCAGAGGCAATTCTCCCGTGAATAACCGTCCCATCCTGGGTCTTGAATTCAAATCTTCTTTCTGCAGGGAAGGCACCCAAGAACTCACCAGAAAATTCAACGTCTTTCTCTACAATGTTTTCAGGACTGAGACGGGACCTGCTAATTCTGACTTGGTCAACACTCGTAAACGAGAACAGGTGGTCACGAGTTGCCACCGAGCAGTACGCTTCGTAGGAAATCAGTTTTTCGAGATAATCCGAAATTGTTGCGATCGCTCGCGTTCCTACTCTAGAGGCTGGCTCGGATAGTTCCTCATCACTCTTGGTGGAGGCCTCTAGCAACTCAGCTACCAACTCAAATGCTTGCGAAACGGAGGTGGTTCCCTCAAGAGGTAGCTGCGCATCAAGTGATGGCGCTTCTTCGAACTCAAAGCCGAAAGAGCCGATAGCAGTGCCGGTTATAAGTATCTGATTCTGAGATTTGTTCGGTATAGGACCAAAATCATTCAGAACACCACCAATAGACGCGGCTACGGCAGCAATGGCTTCTGAGAATTTCGCAGTTGCTATGGCGCCAAACTCAGCGACAACACCGTGCACACCCCAAACGGGAGCACCTCGATAGGTCACTACTGCTTTGGCTGGGGAAAATGCTCCTCGGCCAGGATCCAGCAGACGTGATTCTACTTGCTCCTTTCTTGAGTTCATCGATAGTTGTGCGAGCTTGCTTAGCCCAGACTTGCGAGACATGCGATCCAAGAAATTGATTTCAGCCTGCGCGTGGGTGAATTCAGTTCTGTTCATTCTGGACCTCCCGCTTGCGATTCTCCAAAAGGCGTCTGGCATTATCATCATGGTCCGGCTCGAGCCTGACGCTCAAAAAGCCTTTCCACTGCTGAGACCTTCTGTGAGACCACATACTGTACCAGTATGCTGACATCTCGACTAAAAATTCAGCAGGTTCCGACAGAGGGAGAAGGTAGAAGTCAACCTTGTAAGTTTGCTTGATCCAGGGATTGTCAGTTAGCGCCTTGATTTCATCTGGCGATAGGGCGGCTTCTACCTCTGGTCGAATCTCCGCAAAAGTAACAACATCCATGTCGTTTGGCGCCCTCCCTTCCAATAACTCAACGTGCTCCATAAAGCTTCCGTTCAGCCACTGAAAACCAGAAACAACGCCTATACGGTGCATTTCAGCTCGGTGAGAGAGAAAGCCATCAAGAATCTCGCACCTTTCAAGAGTAGTAGAAAAGCGCTCAACAACCTGCTCAACGGTCACCGTGTATGGAGCTCGCTCTAGAGCCGTCGGATCATTTTCATCAATTGGGGGAATTATCCCTTGATGATTCCATTGCGGGATCAACACTTACCTCCTTGTGGTGTTGCTTTAAGATCGCTACACATAGCCTATTTTGATATTGAGCGCGCTGTACGCCCCACCTTCACCTCTTCCACATACCCCGCCAGCTTGTCCTCTGTTTCCTGGAAGGAGAGGGCGATCTTGATCAGAGCGTTGGCGCCTTGCCCATCCGCGCCGGCCTACAACCCGCCCCACCAAACCAAGTGATTGCTCAAATTTCTCTACACAGCCCCAAGCACCAGCCAGGTTGCCCATAGAAATGGCTCAACGTCATCAGCTCAAGCACGACAACCATCACACAGAAAGCTACAAACCCACGCGTGAAGACGCGGCGAGGCTTTTCATAGGACTGGTAATTGCTCAGCCCGCTGAAGAGGTTGCCAATGAGCTCCAGAAGCTCCATCACTCATCCGCCTCGATTACGTAAGGGTTTGGGTCATCGCTCGTACCGCTTGCCATCTGTAGAAACGAGATAAAGCCAATCCGAGTAGGGGAGGCGAGCGATGATTTTGGTTTTCTCAACCACCGCGGCCATAGTCATCCCGCGACACAACAAGCTCACTCCACCTTGGATGCGCTCGCACATAGCGTCTGGGCTGTCTACGAAATTGGTCTTGTTCAGGCGGAGCATTACCAAAGTGCGCCCCTCGGGTACTGCACCTATTGGCGGCACGATGAAAATCGTTATCTGGGTGTAGATGGCAATTGCAATCAGAGCAACTAATCCAGCGATTACTAGCTTTTTCATGGAGTCCATTCCGTTTTTTCTGGATTTCGATTGTCTGTCAGCGAGCAAACATTCCCCACCAGAACACATGGCCCAGGATCGAAATTTGTTGCTCCTGAGCTTCGGCGAAGGTGTAGTCCTCATCCGGGTGTTCGTCGCGGTTGAAGCTACGCAGGCGCAAGCCTGTGGGCAGGCGATAGACCTGCTTCACGCGCAGCTGACCGTTGTGGTTGATCGCATAGAGGTCGCCATCAACGATATCGCCAAGCGAGTTCTTGCCAGTGTTCACGCCGACCGTGGCGCCATCGCGTAGCACGGGGAACATGCTGTTGCCGCGGACGATCAGGCACTTGGCATTGCTGAACTGCACATTGTTGCGGCGCAGATCGCTCTTGAAGAAGCGTAGCTTGGCGGTATCGCTTTCTTCGATCACAAACCGGCCAGAGCCGGCTGCCAGCTCTACTTCGCGCAGGAAGGGGACGTAGACCTCGTCGTCGGGAAGGGGAGTCGCGTCGTCCCAGGTCTCGATGTTGGAAAGCTTGACGCTAGCCTTTGGTGAAGAGTCATAGGCGGCTGGAGCTTCAGCGACGCTCAGAATATCCCCCATACGCTCGCTCAGCCCCCAGTGCGCAGGGGAAACGACATCTGAGAAATACTCAATCAGCTCCATGAGCTTAGATTTGTCGATTCGCCCCGTCTTTACCCAGCCTTGGACAGAGGGGCCCGCCACGCCGAAATCTTCGGCGAGCTTTTTCTTTGTAACGCCTTTGGCGACCCGAGCTCGCTCGATGGCTGCGCCTAATTCTATTCCTGTAAGCATTGCCTAATTAAGCCTAGTCAGTTGCCGAGTAGGCAATGGCTTGTTAGTGATTAGCTAATGCCTTATATTTGGCGCATGACAAACCGGAGAAAACCCATGACACCAGCAGAAGCGGTTCGGAAGGCAGCCGGGATTTTGGGCAGCCAAACAGCGCTGGCCAGCCGTCTTGATGTTCGAACCCCGACTGTAAGCCAGTGGTGTTCGGGAGATCGGCCCGTTCCGGCAGCAAGGGCGCTTCAAATCGAGGCGCTTACAGGTGGCGAAGTTAAGAGGGGGCAGCTTTGCCCTTCGTTTCCCTGGGGCGAGATGGTCGCTTGAGCGACTGCCCCGTCCACCTCCTCAGTAAGTCCAGATTAGAAGAGAGCAGTCTCCATGAATACGTCCAGTTCAAGACACAACGTGCAAACCCGTGACCAGGTGCTGGTGGCGCATGCCGCAAACCAGATCGCCCGTACCAGTCTGAGTCAGGACGCTTTCGCTCAAGCGCTGAGTCGTGAAATCTGCCTGCGTGTTCCCGCCGCCAAGATCATTCAGGCCAAGGTCCCGGACTTTAATGAGCTGGCGCGCACGAACGATGTGGGGGAGTTCGTGAAGGCAACCGGCCGCTGGCTGAAGCGTGTGCAGCGCTGGCTTTCGGGTGATCAGGAAATGCCGTCGTGGCTGGAAGAGCCTTGGGTGAATGCTCTTGAGCCAGAGTATCGCGACCACTGCATCAACGAGCTGGCCGGTCGCCACGGCCTGACAGGCGCCCGCCAGATGCAGAGCGATCAATGCGCCAACAAAAGCTTCGGTGCGTTGATCCGTGCCCTGGGGGACGTGATCGATACCGGCAGCGAAGTATTTGACGACCAGGTGATGTGCGAAGAGGACCTGCCGCATCTTCCGGCGTTCGCCGAGCAATGCCGCCAGGTTGAAGCGCGGGCGGGGGAGCTTGGCCGGAAGGCTGAAGCACTGATCGCAAAACACCGACCGAATTTGAAGCTTGCCTAAATCCCAGGCACAAAAAAGCCGGGATTGCGCCCCGGCTGATTCATTAACACCTGATGAGGCCGATTATGCAGAGCCAGCCCAATTCCAGCAATACCCCTACCAATACCGCGCCACGTTTTCAGAACTCGCAAAACGTGGCGCGGACTATGTCGTCTGTCGAGATCGCCGAACTGACCGGGAAGCTGCACAAGAACGTGCTGGCTGATATCCGTTCGATGCTCGCTGAGCTTGAAATCGACTCGGCTGAATTTTCAGCCCAGTACAAGGACAGCACCGGGCGCTTCCTGCCGTGCTTCAACCTCGACCGAGAGATGACCGACACGCTGCTGACCGGCTACAGCGCCAAGATGCGCCTGGCCGTAGTTCGCCGCTGGCGTGAGCTGGAAGCCGCAATTGCCCAGCCACGCGAGCTTTCCCGCATGGATCTGATCCAACTTGCCTTTGAGGCCGAGCAGGCCCGGCTTCAGTTGACCATCCAGATCGAGGCCCAGGCCACCAAGATCCACTCCTTGGAAAACCTGTTCAAGGAAGGTATGACCCACACCCAATTCTGCAAGGGCCTCAACGGGGTCAACGTGATGCAGGTGGGCAAGTACCTGGAGAGCCGGAACTGGCTCTACAACGAGAGCAAGACCGGCCTGCGCCTTCGCGTGGCTTCCTACGCTCGCGACAAGTACATGACCGAGCACCAGCACGAAGTCACTCCCCACGGGAAAGAGGCCTTCATTTCCTTCACACCAGTCTTGCTCAAGAAGGGCGCTGTGCGCCTGTACGACCTGTACCTGGCCGGTGAGCTGCCTATGAAGAAAACCTGGGACGGCTTGTTCACTCATGACAAAGCACTGAGGGCCGCGTAATGGCCAGAATCCGCACAATCAAACCCGAGTTCTGGTCGAGTGAGCAGGTGATGGAGAGCCGCCCCCTGGCTCGCCTGCTGTTCATTGGTTTATGGAACTTCTGTGACGACGGTGGCAACCACCCATTGGCACCGCGGACCATTAAGGCCCTGGTGTTTCCAGGTGACGACATCACCTCTGAGGCAGTAAGCGAGCTGCTCGGTGAGCTGGAAGGATCTGGCCTAATTCGGAGCTACACCGTGGACGGGAAGCAATACCTTCACGTCAATGGCTGGAAGCACCAGAAGATTGAAAAAAGGACCTTCAAGTATCCGAAGCCTCCCGAACCAAACGCCGACAGTGATGCTGCTGGCGACGATGATGTGCCTACTGAACAGCAAGAAGTCGTCGAGCAGTCGTCGAATGGAAGTGGAGGACTCGCCGATGAGTCGCCGAATGGTCGCGGAGAGCTCGACCCCGGAAGGGATGTAGAAGGGAATGGAAGGGATCAACACCACTCTCTCAACGCGAGCGAGGAAATTCCGACAGTCGAGCCGGGAGCAACGCCCGAGGAATCCTCGGTAGTTGGCTTGGAGACACCCTTCGACCCAAAAGCTCCAGTGGAGATGACCCTGGACTGGATGCCTGATGCCAATCTCCTGAAGACCTACTGCGTGCACTTCGGCGTATCGACCGACCTGTTCACTCAGGAGGCCGTGGCCCCGTTCACTGCCCACCACGAAACTGCCGGAACCCTACAAACCCAATCCAAGTGGGTTTCTCTGCTGGTCAAGTGGGTCAAGGATGACAAAAACCGGGCGAGCAATGTTCTCCGGCTGCCGGTACGCCGCCAGGTCAATGGGCCAGACTTCGACGACCTGAGTTGGGCGGATGACCTGGGTGGTGTGCTATGAGCGATAAGCCAAAGCCGCCGCAAAGCGCTGCTCAGCTGATGAAGTCTGCCGGCGCGACCGTGGACCTGCGATCCGCAGTTGCCGGTTATCAGCCGCCAGCCGCTCCGGTAATCCCACAGACCTTATCGCCCGGCACCGCTGGAGTGGTAAACGCGCTGTTTAAGGAGCTGCAGGCCATCTTCCCGGCCTGGAAGCAGGCATGGCCGACGGACGTAGCCCTGAGCGCCGCCAAACGCAGCTGGATCAAGGCCTTCATCGTCGCAGAGATCAACACGCTTGAGCAGATCCGCTTCGGTATTGAGCGTTGCCGTGCCCTGGGCACCGACTTTGCGCCTAGCGTCGGCAGGTTCATCAAGCTGTGCCTGCCCACCCCGGAAATGCTGGGTATCCCCAGTCACGACAAGGCGTTCCGCGAAGCTCTGGTGAACGCCCACCCAAGCCGCTTCCGAGATCGCACTTGGTCACACCCTGCGGTGCGCCATGCTGCTCTGCAGTGCGAGATGCACAACCTGGGCGACCTGATACCGGAGAAGGCCAGTGAGGTGTTTGACCGGGCCTACGACATCACCATTCGCCGCCTGATGCAGGGGCTGCCCCTGGAAGACATCGCAATCGGCATCGGCCACGACAGTCAGAAGACCGAAGTGCAATTGGCCGAAGAGTTCGCCAATCAGCGCCAGGCCCGCCTGCTGGAGATTCAGGCCATCCCATGCAGCGGATCGGCTGCGCGAGCGCAACTACTGGCTCGATTGAACATCAAGCGCGAATCGCAGCGCGGTAGGGAGAGTTTCTGATGACTGACTACACCGAACTGAATTTGCTGATTGATCGCGTTCTGAATGATCGTCGGTTCTGTTCTGATGAAAACCACCGGATTCTTGCCCTAGGCTCCAAAGCCCTGATTGCTGAGAATGAGCGTCAGCGAAAGAACTCCGAGCGTTATCTTTTCCTACGTGACCGCTGCGGCTTGGTTGCGTATCAAGCTATCGCAGGCTCGATTGGTCCGGGAATGCTTCCTTCAGGAGATGCCCTTGAAGTCGCCATTGACGCGGTAATGGGTAAGGGGGCTTCTCATGGCTGAGCTTGCCCTTATTCGCACCGCCCAGGGCCTGGTACCGGCCACAGAGGCAGACCGTGAAACCATCCAGTGCTGGAAGGCTGGCCAGGTCATCCACGGCAAGTTCACCAAGATGAGAAACGCCCGGTTCCATGGCAAGTTCTTCGCGATGCTGGATCTGGCCTGGGAGTACTGGGAGCCGGTCGGGGGCCTGATCCCACGCCAGGAGATGCGTGGCATTCGCGGCCTGGCCAAGTTCTTCGAAGCGCAGAACGGCAGGCCGGGGCAGCTATCGAATGCGGTTGATGCCTACATTGCCGGGCTTGAGCAGGCCCGCGCCGAGCGTTTCCCCTCAGTCGACAAGTCCCGTGAAGCCTTTCGCGAGTGGGTGACCATCGAGGCCGGCCACTTCCACCTGGTGCGTACCCCCGACGGCGTCCGCAAAGAGGCCAAGTCCATCAGTTGGGCCAGCATGGACGATACCCAGTTTGAGCCCCTTTACCGCGACGTCTTCAACGCCTGTTGGCGCCTGGTGCTGTCCGCGCACTTTGAAACCGAAGGCGCCGCCCTGGCTGCTGCTGATCAGATTGGGAGCTTTGCATGAAGCGCACCCCACTGCAGCGCAAAACCCCGCTCACGTCCGGCGGCACACGTCGTAAACGCTGCCCGGCCTGTCGGGTGATGTTCACGCCCGTACGCGCCTCCCAGGCCGTGTGCGGGGAGATAGAGTGCGCCATCGCTCACGGGCAGTCAGAGAAGGGACAGGCAAGCGCCCGGAAAGCCCTGGCTGATGTTGAGCGCCGGGAGATCAAGGTCCGCAAGGCAAGGCTGAAGAGTAGGGCGGACCACCTCCGAGAAGCCCAGGCCGTGTTCAATGAATGGGTACGCCTACGCGACGCCGATCTGCCCTGCATCAGCTGCGGGCGGCACCACGACGGCCAGTATCACGCCGGCCATTACCGCACCGTAGGCGCGAACCCAGAAATCCGCTTCGAGCCCTTGAACGTCTGGAAGCAATGCGCCCCATGTAATACGCACCTGTCCGGCAACTTGGTGAACTACCGGCTTTCGCTTCTGCAGCGAATCGGCGCCGAGAAACTGGGGTGGCTGGAAGGGCCCCATCCCGCACGCAAGTACACCATCGAAGAGATCAAGGCCATCAAGGCCGACTACCGCGAAAAGATCAAAGAAATGAAGAAGGGGATTGCAGCATGAAGCTGATCAACGCAAGGCAGGTATGGACAGAGGCTCAGCATGAATCGAATGCGTCGATCAGTGCTGTGGCAATTGAGCGGGCCGAGTCGGCACCGGTGAAGACTGGCGGCCGTATCGGTAAGCGCGAGGTGCAGTTCCCGGCGCTGGGCAGCGAGAAGGGGGAGGAGGCCGCGCGCTTCGCTGTACCTGGGCAGCGAATCAGCATCAACGAAACGCGCCGCACGCCGATTGGCCGGTCCACAGCCCGTGCTGCGCACCTGGCCACGATCGGCAAGGTACTGCGCGCCATCGACACGCTGCCGTTCCAGGTGCAGCAGTTCGGGCACTACCTGTACCACCCGGCGATGAACATGCGGCACCTGCTGAACGCGGTGCTGTTGGTCACCGCCAAGGCCCAATTGCCAGACCTGACATCGGCCAAGCGCGTGAAGGCTCAGTATTTGGTAACCCTGGCCCTGCAGTCTTACAAGGGGGAGGCTCACGGCGCGGCAGAGTGGGGGGCGGCTCGGGTCGCCTCTGAGATGAAGGAGTTCTTCGGTGTCACTATCGAGCCTAAGCATTGGAATCGTGACTGGCTCGACTTATGGGAATCAATGAAAGCAGTGATCAAGGAAGTGGATATTCAGGCTCAGCAGCCGATCTGGCAGGTGATTCACTCGGAAAATGATGAAAGAGCGGCATAAAGATATTGACATGGTGGGGTTTTGTGCGTACTTTTCCCATAGTGCACAAGTAACGCGAAACGCACACGAAACTCTGGACCCGGCCAAGCGCCGGGTTTTTTATTGCCCGAAACTCGCCGTCTTAGTTCCAGCGGTCGAGAAGTCGCCTTGTAAGCTGATGAGCTAAGTCGTTAGTGGGGTCTGGTGTGGCGTGATGGCTTTTGGCTGGCATGGCTTTGGGCTCTTGGATATGATCCGGCAAAGGGCCAATCACAAGGAGCTTCGAAGTGGCTGATGAGTCGAAACATGTCGCAAAATTCAGGGCCAAACATCTTCAGAGCGGTGAGCAGATTCTCGCCTGGGGTGAGGGCTACATCGGCGAAATGATGGGCAAAGGGAAGGATGCTCAACACAACGGTGTATTGATCATCACTGGCTCTAGGGCGGCTTTTTACCGGAAGGGGCTTTTTGGCGAGGTCATCGAGACCATGCCGCTGAAGGGCATCACCTCGATCGAGCGAAAGTCTTTCATGGGGCACCGTTCGCTCCGCCTACATACATCGCATGACGCGCTTGAGTTCAAGACCTTTAAAAAGGAAAAGGAGCAGGCGCTATTTGATGCAATTGAAGAGGGCCGCCATGCAGGCGCTCAAGCAGCGGCTCCAGCAGCACCACCGGCAGGCGGTGACGCCATGGCAGCGCTAACTAAGCTGGGCGAGCTCAAGGCTGCCGGCGTGCTGACTGAGGAAGAATTCAGCGCCAAGAAAGCTGAATTGTTGGCTCGACTCTAAAGCAGCGGTCAATTGTACCTACTAGAGCCTCGGCATTTGCCGGGGTTTTTTCGTTTATGGCTTCCCACACCCTTTGCTCCGAGCTGCTAATACAGGTGGGCAAACAGGGTCCAAAATACTGGTTGTATGTACAGTATTTTGTTGAGATAGTCATTCCGCTCCTCGGACGCACAGGATGTGGATATCAGCTCGATATAGGGCCTGACCTACAGGTCTCTGAGTGAAGGCCTTGAGCCTCGAACCATCGCCCTTGAGCGACATGAAAGCGGAATCCTCCGCGAACAATCATTCGACTCAAAAGGTGCTAAAAATGAGCGCAGTAAAAATTGGTAAACACTTCGGCAATTTGTTCCCGAAGGGGGTTGTACAGATCGTCTCGCCAGCCGAGAACTTGAACGGTCTGACCATTCAGACGGCCTACATTGACCCTGCTGATGGGTACGTCAACCTTTATGCCTCGGAGGCTGCTCCTGCCAGCGCTGGCGACGCCAACACGCGGATTATTTTCTGCGGTAACGGCCCAGCTGTCGCGACCAGCCACTCCTTAATTACGCTTCCAGAACCCCTGTTCGTGCCTGCCGGTATGGGGCTTTGGGTTACTGCTGGCTCTAGGATCGCAGGCGCTGCTGCTACTGGATCGATTGCAATCACGTGGGACTTGGTTGCGTAAAGGCCACAACTAGTTACAGGCCCAGCCATGCGCCGGGCCTTCTATCTAGTGGTTTTTAACTTTGGGCTTCGCCCAGACCAGCAATGGTCTTTTTCTTTGACTATGCCCACGGAGTCGAGCGCATGGAGTTTCTGCAACGTTTGCTCGACAGGCTTGATACGTGGTTTACCGCGGGGTTGGTTGGTGCGTTGGGCGTGAAGTTTGGGGGGGGGGGGGGCGGTTGCATTTCGCAGCAGCGTGTTCTGCTTTGCCCTGATGAGTGATGCTGATATTGTTGATGGCAAATTGAAATCATCGCTTTAGAGGGAGCTTATGAACTCGTTGTTTGCAAAGACATTTGGCGGGCTGACAGCTAGCTATTATCTCCGACAGTTATTTTTTGGCGCACTTTGCGCTGCCTTCTTTATCTTCATGAAATCGAGGGCGCCCAGCGGTATCGACTTTACAAACGCTGCGCTTTCCGTCGTGAGCGCTCTGCTGTATCCGTACTCGCGTTTTGTGTACGAGAGCATTGTTGGTTTCGTCATGGGCACTAACGTGTTCTACGTCAATGCAGGACTGATGCTCGGAGTGAAATTTCTCACGATGTTCATCTGCTGGTTTCTCGCGATGTTCATCGCACCTTTGGGTTTGTTGTACCTCTACTGGTATCACAGTCGGCATCAAGCCGATTAGGACAGACCTGTCCGATTTCCTATAAGCCCTGGCATTCGCCGGGGCTTTTTCATTTGTGCTCCCCGAAAGGGAGGAATCGAGTATGTCCAACATGCCAGAAAAGAACCCTGACCTGTGGGCGGCAGCACTGGCATGGTTTGCTGTGCATCAGCCACAGATCTATGCAGGTGGTACGGCTGCCATTGTTGCCGTTTTCCGCGTGATCTATGGCGGTGGTAGTGGTCGCAAGATGGTGCTTGAGGCCGTCATCTGCGGCCTGATCGGCTCCAGCCTGATCCCGCTGCTGGAGTACTTCACGCTCCCGGCCAACCTGGCCACCTTCGCTGGCTGCATGGTCGGCTTTGTTGGAGTAGAGAAGCTGCGGGACTACTCCGATCGGTTCATGAGCCGTAAGGCTGAGGGCTGATCCGCGCCACGTTTTAGAATGCGCCGTTTCGTGGGGCGGACCTAAGAGTGGTCGCTCAGCAACTTCTCAATACCGTGCAGCTTATACGAAAGCTCCATCTCTACCTCGAATAGCCCTCTTGACCAAAGCTCACTGCACGGGCTGGTGTCTGTTCGCATACGGAAGTTTGCCGAGGTGCTTCTGACCGCCGGACCAAAGTAGCATCGTTCGAGATCGGTTTTCTCAGCCTTGCGCCGGGAAATCGTCTCATGTTTTGCAGCCTCCTTGATCTCGGCTTTCAGTGTTACAAGCCTTGATTTCAGAGATTCAATACTGGTTGCAGACAGCCTCGATTTGTCGGAAGCGTCATTGATCAGGCTTCGAGCTTCGTCGTGCCATCGCTGCAGCTCAGCTCTGATTGCTGCAGCCTCGTTTCGGTCAAAATCCATGTGCTCTCCTGAGGGTTAGATAGGAATGCCGCAGGTGAGTGCGGCACGGGTGGGTCACTTAACTTTCATCGCCTCTTGAATCAAGTCAGCGTATTCGCCGAGGTTGCTCATTTCATCCTTGATGATGTTGCAGTCAGCTGGTGTGTTCGCTGCCTTCGCATGTATGACTGCAAGCGCGGCAGATACTGCAAGCGCGCGTTGTTGTGCGGCCGGTTTCACGCGATCGTTGTGACCGGCTAGATCTGTAATTGCTTGAGTCAAGGTGAAGCTCCTTTTGTGGGTTGAGATTCACAGATACCGGCAACGAGCCACTATTACAAGCTCGAGGTTATCCATGGGCAGGCCACACCCCCCATCTTCACTTCTTGAGCTGTCGGATTTATCCGACTTCGGCATCCGCCTTACGCCCGCCCCCGAAGTATGGGAATGGCTCCAAGCCGAGATTCTTGCCGACACCGGCAGCATCCACAACGAAGACCATGCTCACCTACTGGATGCAGACATCCGGGTCATGTGGGCATCGTCGAGCTTCGAGAAGCAGGGCCGAACAGTTCTTGGCCAGGCCGAACAGGTGGCGTTCCGGGCCGGTGGATGGCAGAAGGCCCGGATGGAGCAACAGATGCGTGATTGGTTCGGCGACGTGCCGGCCTTCATCATCACTCTGGCTGCTGACTACTGCGCTCAGTGCTCAGACGCTGACTTCTGCGCCCTGATCGAACACGAGCTCTATCACATAGCCCAGGCGACCGATAAGTACGGTCAACCAGCCTTCACCCAGGAAGGCGCGCCCAAGCTGAAGCTGCGCGGCCATGACGTCGAAGAGTTTGTCGGTGTGGTCCGCCGCTATGGCGCGAGCCCTGACGTTCAGGCGCTGGTAGACGCTGCAAACAATCCTGCTGAGGTGGGGAAATTGAACATATCGAGGGCCTGCGGAACCTGTCTGCTCAAGTCGGCCTGATGTGAGACAGGCATGAGACGGAATCCAACCTATGGCAGCCCTGAAAAGCGATGTGAAAGCCTTCATCGTTCAGGCTTTGGCGTGTTTCGACACCCCCAGCCAGGTCTCACAAGCGGTGAAGCAAGAGTTTGACATCGATGTGACCCGCCAACAGGTGGAGCAGCACGACCCAACCAAGCGCGCCGGGTCTCATCTTGCACTCAAGTGGCAGACCCTGTTCCACGACACCCGCAAGCGATTCCGCGAAGAGACAGCTGATATCCCGATCGCCAACCGCGCGTTTCGCCTCCGCGGCCTGGCCAGGATGGCCGAGAAGGCCGAGAACATGCGCAACCTGGCTCTGACTGCCCAGCTGTACGAGCAGGCCGCCAAGGAGTGCGGGGACATGTACGTCAACCGGGCCCGCAAAGAAGAGCCGGACGACGAGCCGCTGACCCCGACCCGCATCCAGGTCGACGTGGTGGATGCGAGGAAGCCGGATGCCCAGCCTTAACATACCCCAGGCTCAGTTCCTCACGCTGCCCCATAAATTCCGCGCCTTTGTTGCCGGCTTCGGGTCGGGGAAGACCTGGGTAGGCTGTTCCGCGCTGAGCAAGCACTTCATGGAGTGGCCCGGCGTCAACGCTGGATACTTCGCGCCAACCTATCCGCAGATCCGGGACATCTTCTATCCGACCATGGATGAAGTGGCCTATGACTGGGGGCTGAAGACCAAGATCAACCAGGCGAACCATGAGGTTCACATCTACAGCGGCCGGCAATGCCGCGGCACTGTGATCTGCCGGTCGATGGAGAAGCCCCAGACCATCGTCGGCTTCAAGATCGGCCACGCCCTGGTGGATGAGCTGGACGTGCTGACGTCGATCAAGGCACAGCAGGCCTGGCGCAAGATCATTGCCCGGATGCGCTACAACCTGCCGGGCCTGAAGAACGGGGTAGACGTCACCACGACGCCCGAGGGCTTCAAGTTCGTCTTCCAGCAGTTCGTGAAGCAACTTCGCGACAAGCCGGCGCTCAAGGAGATGTATGGCCTGGTCCAGGCCAGCACCTTCGACAACGAGCTGAATCTGCCAGACGACTACATCCCGTCGCTGATGGAGTCGTACCCCGAGCAACTGATCAGGGCCTACCTAAACGGCCAATTCGTCAACCTGACGTCGGGGTCGATCTACCACGCCTACGACCGGAAGCTGAACCAGTGCTTCGACACGGTCCAGGCTGGCGAGCCGCTGTTTATCGGGATGGACTTCAACGTCGGCAAGATGGCGGCGATCACCCACGTCAAACGCGACCAGGGGCTGCCCAGGGCAGTCGATGAGCTGATCGATGGCTACGACACGCCGGACATGATTCGCCGCATCAAGGAGCGCTACTGGCAGCACGACGGCAACGACTTCAAGAAGACGTGCGAGATCAGGATCTACCCGGACGCCTCGGGCGATTCGCGCAAGTCGGTCAACGCCAGCATGACGGACATCGCCATGCTCAAGCAGGCCGGCTTCTCGGTCATCGCGCCGGCGGCCAACCCGCCAGTAAAGGATCGGATCAACGCCATGAACGCCATGTTCTGCAATGCCCAGGGCGAGCGGCGTTATCTGGTGAACCCGTTTACCTGCCCGACCTACGCCGACGGCCTGGAGCAGCAGGTATGGGCGCCCAACGGCGAGCCCGACAAGTCACAAGGAAATGACCACGCCAACGACGCCGGCGGCTACTTCATCCACAAAGAGTTCCCGATCGTGAAACCGGTCACCTCGCTGAATATGGGATTTGCCCGATGACAGACGTCACCTTCACCCGTCCCGAGTACGACGCGGCGAGAAACCGCTGGCGCTTGGTGCGCGACGTCTGCAAGGGCTCGGAAACCATCAAGGCTGCTGGCGAGCGATACCTGCCGCGCCCCAATGCTCATGATACGAGCAGGGAGAACCGGGAGCGCTACGACGGCTACAAACAGCGGGCCGTGTTCTACAACGCCACCGGCCGGACCAAGCACAGCCTGGTGGGCGCTGTATTCCGTACCTGGCCGACGCTGACGGTTCCGGGCGCGCTCGACTACGTGGCCAAGGATATCGATGGCCAGGGTGTGAGCATCTACCAGCAGTCCCAGTCAGTGATTGGGCACCTGCTCGAGGTGGGCCGTCACGGGCTGCTGGTGGACTACCCGCAAGTTGATGGTCAGGCCGTGAGTGTTGCCGATATGGCGTCTGGCCGTGTCCGTTCGACGATCAGTAGCTACCCAACGGAAGCGATCAAGAACTGGAAGACTCGCAAGGTAGGTGGCCAGCACCTGCTTAGCCTGGTGGTGCTGGAGGAGAAGGTCGATGTCGACACTGATGATGGCTTCGGCAGCAAGCAGGTAACCCAGTATCGCGTGCTACGTCTGGATGCGGATGGAAACTACACCCAGGAGGTGTGGGAGGAGGGCTCTGGTCAGACGTCGATGGTCATAGCGCCTTTCACCCCGTTGAACGGCGCAGGCCAGCGGTGGAGGGTGATCCCTTTCCAGTTCCTTGGAAGCGAGAACAACGACGCGAGCATCGACGACTCTCCGCTGTACGACATGGCCGAGATCAACATCGGGCATTACCGCAACAGTGCCGACTATGAGGATGCGGCTTACCTGATGGGCCAGCCCCAGGTGTACATGGCTGGCCTTGATGAGCAGTGGGTGAAGATGCTGGAAGAGAAGGGGATCTACTTCGGTTCCCGGGCCATTCTGCCTCTGCCTCAGAACGGCACTGCTGGCATTCTCCAGGCCCAGGCCAATACCATGATCAAGGAGGCTATGGACGCCAAGGAGGATCAGTTGATCGCCCTCGGCGCCAGGTTGATCGAGCGTGGTAGTGCAGTGAAGACAGCCACCCAGGCCGACAATGACAGCGCCGCCGAGCACAGCGTGCTGTCCTTGATCGTGAACAACGTCAGCGAGGCCTATTCACAGTGCCTGGAGTGGATGGGCGAGTTCCTGAACGTCGCTGGCGAGTCGCTGTACAAGTTGAACCAGGACTTCACGCAGATCAGCCTTGACCCGGCGGTTCTTTCTGCACTGTTCAACGCTGTGCAGGGTGGCCGGCTGCCTGAGGCTGACTTCTGGCAATACCTGCGCGACCGCGGTGTCATCGATCCGGAGAAGACCGACGACGAGATCCGGGATGAACTGCAGACGGCTGATGCGGGCCCACAACTGGATGACCTGACTGGAGGGTCTGGCGATGGCGGCAAATCAAGCGATCCTTGATGCCACTATCCGGCACGCCGTGTTCCTCGAGCAGCTGAAGTCGGGAGAGGTCGAGAAGTTCGGCCCCTTCCTCAAAGAGATCGACAGGTCGATCCGTGATCGCCTGGCGCGCGCGGACCTCACTGAGTACACCGCTCGGCGCCTTGAGGTACTGCTGCAGGAAGTCGACAGCCTATTGCTGGGCATCTTTGACCGGTACAGCGAGAAGCTGAACCTGGACCTGGTCGACATCGCCAACTATGAGGCGCAGTTCGAGGCGACCAGCCTTACACGGGCAGCACCGGTGGGCGTGTCCTTTGAGGCTGCTGTCCCAGGCGCTGCGGCGATCAGGACGGCGATCCTCTCCAATCCGCTCAGTGTGCGCGGCGTGGATGGCGGGAAGTTGCTCAAGTCGTTCATTGATGGCTTCACAGCCACCGAGCGGCAACGCCTCACGGGCGCGATCCGGCAGGGCTTCTTCGAAAGCCAGACCAACTTCCAGATCATCAAGAACATCCGCGGGACCAAGGCGCTCAACTACAACGACGGAATCTTGGCCACGACCAACCGCAACGCCGGTGCCATTGTGCGGACGGCAGTGCAGCACGTCGCCACCCAGGCGCGCATGGAGACGCTGAAAGAGAATTCCGACGTCGTCCAGGCCGTGGAGTGGGTCAGCACGCTGGATTCGAAGACAACGCCCCAGTGCCGAACGCTCGACAAGCATCGGTTCAAGCTGACTGAAGGGCCCAGGCCGCCGATCCACATCAACTGTCGCTCGACGGTGGTGGCGGTGACTCGCTTCAGCGCGCTATTTGCCAAGGATGCCACGCGGGCATCTATTGGCGAGGATGGTCCGCAGCAGGTGAGGGCCGACCTTAGTTACTACGACTGGCTTAAGCAGCAGCCGGCGGCGTTTCAGGACAAGGCGATTGGCCCTAGTCGCGCCAAGCTGCTGCGTGATGGTGGGTTAAGCGTTGTGCGATTCAGCGAGCTTCAGTTGGACCGTAATTTCTCACCCTTAACCCTTGAGCAAATGAAAGCCCTAGAGCCGCTTGCATTTGAAAAGGCAGGGCTGAGATAGCTCGCTTGGCCGTTTAGTCGACGAGTTCAACCGCATTAACGGCGCGGGTAAATACGCCTTCGTAGCGCTGCTTGCAACGGCGAAACTTTCCAGTCGATACCAATGCATCAATCACTTCGGTAGTTGCCTGCATGGTGTTTTTGTAGCGCAGGTCATCAATGAATTCGCGACGGATGATCGGGTCCAGGGTCATGAGCTGGTTCTCCGGATAAGCCGCATAGACCTGAGCTCGTTGGTTTATAGCAAGGTGCTTGATGCCGTGCTTTTGCAAATAGTTCAACAGATCAGGCACATGCAGATAAGCGTTAAGGCCGCCATAAGGAAGTTTGATCATGGTTTGATCCTCATTAACAAGTGGGTGGGCTTGAGCCGCTGGCTCTAAAGCTGACCTACCTGCTACGAGATCCCGATACGCAGCAATTGGCATCACCGCAAAGATCGCTTCACCGTTTTCACCATGAATGAATTGTACCGAGTTCATTTACCGCTCCTTTCGCTTCGTTGTGACTCCAATGTAATTACAACGAAGAATTAGTGCAAGTTTTTTCTTCGTAGGCAGGGCCTGCACCTACGTCTCTGGGAGACAACCAATGCTGAAATTCCAACTGGATACCCTGGAAGGGGTAGACGAATCCGTGCGCGCTTTTTACACCGAGAAAGAGGGCAAGTATGTCCTCGGTATCGAGGGGTTGCCTCAGCCCGAAGACGTTTCCGGCCTGAAATCGAAGGTTCAGGAACTGCTCGACGAGAAGAAGGCAGCCGATAAGGCTCGCAAGGATGCCGAAGAGCAGGCGCGTCAGGAGCGAGAGGAGGCTCTGCGCAAATCGGGCAACGTCGAAGAACTCGAAAAGTCCTGGTCCGAGAAGTACAGCCGCCGTGAGGCAGAGCTGGCCGGTCAGCTGGAGGCAGAGCGCAACACCCTGCAAGGCCAGATCCGGGATCTGACCGTAGGGCGTACTGCTACCGAGATCGCAACTACGCTAGCCATCCCAGGCAGTGCCAAGGCACTGCTTCCCCATATCGAACGTCGCTTGAGCGTCGAGCAGCGCGACGGCAAGCCAACTGTCGTAGTGCTGGACCAAGCCGGCAAGCTCTCCGCCACTACGCTGGAAGAGCTGAAGAGTGAATTCACGAAAGACCCTGCGTTCGGTCCTCTGATCGCAGGCAGCAAGGCATCTGGCGGCGGGGCCGGCGGTGCTGGAAATGGCGGTGGGGCCGCTCTGAAACGTTCCGAAATGTCCTCTGTCGCCAAGCGTGAGTTCATCACTGCAAACGGCCAGGACGCCTACCTGAAATTGCCCAAATAATGGAGTAACCCATGGCGACTACCGTCACCTCGGACATGATCGTCTACAACGATCTTGCCCAAACCGCTTACCTGGAGCGCATCCAGGATGTGATCGACATCTTCAACGCCTCTTCCAACGGCGCCCTGGTGCTGGACAACGAACTGATCGAAGGCGACCTGCGCAAGCGTGCTTTCTACAAGCTCGGCGGATCCATCGCTCACCGCGACGTGAACTCGACAGCCGCGGTTGCCGGCCAGAAGATCGGCTCCGGCGAAATGGTCGGTGTGAAGGTGCCTTTCAAGTACGGTCCTTATGAGACCACCGAGGAGGCCTTCAAGCGTCGCGCGCGCTCGCCGGAAGAGTTCTCCGAACTGGTGGGGCAGGACTATGCCGACGCAGTGCTGGAAGGCTACATCCAATACGCCATGGCCGCGCTGAAGGCTGCCATCGGTGCCAACCCCAATATGGTCACCAAGGCCAGCTTCGCCACTGATGGCAAAAAGGCGCTGACCAAGGGCATGCGCAAGTTCGGCGATCGCTTCGGTCGCATTGCGCTGTGGACCATGGATTCGGCTACCTACTTCGACATGGTCGACCAAGCCATCACCGAGAAGGTCTACGAAGAAGCTGGCGTGGTTATCTACGGTGGCCAGCCCGGCACCATGGGCAAGCCCGTTCTGGTATCGGACACCATTCCGACCGAAACCATCTTCGGCCTGCAGGCTGGGGCAATCAAAATCACTGAGTCGCAGGCTCCGGGCTTCCGTTCGTACCCCATCAACACCCAGGAAAACTTGGCGATGGGCTTCCGCGCTGAGGGCACCTTCAACCTGGACCTGCTCGGCTACAGCTGGAAGGACGCCACCGGTGGGGTGAACCCGAACCTGGCTGCGATCGGCACCGGTGCCAACTGGACCAAGTACGCCACCAGCGACAAGGTCACCGCTGGCGTTCTGATCGACCTGTCCGCGCCTTAATTAGCGCCTTCCTCAGCAAGCGGTTCGTCTTGAGCCGCTTTGGAGATACCCATGGAATTGACTTACTCTGCGCAAACCACGGACTTCGATCCCGATAAGCGCTATCGCAACCCGCAGTACTTCGATAAGCCAGAATCCGGTGTGACCAAGGTCACTGTTGTGGGTGATTGGCCGGTAGTGGTTGAGGCCTATAAGGCCGTCCAGATCGAGGTGGATCTCGTCGAGCCTGGCGGCGCTGCTGAAACTGACCCGGCCAAAATGGGCGTGGCAGATCTGCGTGATTGGCTCACTGCCCAGGGCATCGAGTTCGATCCGAAGGCCTCGAAAGCCGAAATCGTGAAACTCATTCCAGCGAGCTGATTTATGGCGCTCATAGTCGAGGATGGTACCGGCAAGCCTGACGCCGAGAGCTATGCGTCCGCCGTGGATCTGGCCATGTACGCCGTGAAATTCGGCGTAGCCATCCCGGCGGAGGTGCCCGCGCAGGAAGCGTTGCTTCGCCGAGCGGCTCTGGCAATGGATGGCATGACCTGGAAGGGGCGCAAGACCAGCAGCGAGCAGGCTCTGGCTTGGCCGCGTCGGGAAGTTCTGCTGGATCAGGAGATCAAGCCCAACAACTACCTGCCGGCGCGTATTCAGTACGGCCAGATGGCCTTGGCTGCGGAGATCCATCAGGACGATATCGACCCGATCGAGAAGCGCAAAGGCGCGGTAACCCTGGAGCGTGTCGAAGGGGCGGTAACCCGCGAGTATGCCGCCATACCGAACAGCAGCGGCCGACTGTTGCCGGCGGCGCCGGACCGACCGAGCGCCACGCAGTTTGCTGACTATCTACAGAAGCGCGGGCTGTTCGCAGTACGCGCATAGTTGAAACGGAGCCAACATGGTCTTCTACGACGAAATGGCCATGATGGCTCTGGAGATGATCACAGAGTTCGGCCAGCCCGTAACCATCCGCGACATCAAGCCCGGCGAGTACGATCCTGATACCGACTCGGCCGGCCCTGACACCATCATCGAGCAAACAGCCCAGGGCATCCTTCTCGACTTCACAGGCCTGGAGTTCCAGAACAACAGCCTCATCAAGCAGGGCGACAAGAAGCTCAAGGTCGCCGCTCAGGGGCTGGCGTGGGCGCCGGATCTGCTGAACAAGGTGGTCATTCAGGGCCGGACCTGGTCCATCATCCCACCGCTGAAAGAGATCAACCCCGCCGGTACGCCGATTCTGTACGAGCTGCAGGTGCGGTCATGAACCGGTACGCGGGCAGGAACGGCAGCTTCGCCGAGAACATCCGCCAGTTTGCCGAGCAGGCCCAGGCCGGCATTGACGCCACCTTTCGCGAGATCGTGATCGAGATCGGCAGCAGCGTGATTCGCATGTCACCGGTGGGTAATCCGGAGATCTGGGCCGCCAACGTGGCGCACCGCGCGACCAATACACGCGCAGCCGACGACTACGACTTCAAAGTCTCGGTGCGCAACACACTGATCAACCTGGACGAAAGCAACTTCACCAAGGCCGGCAAGCTGCGCCGCGGCGTGAAGTACGCCAAGCCCCTGACCAAGACCGAGCGTGACCAGAATTTCAACGTGAACGGCCTGATCGTCGGCAAGGACTATGTCGGCGGCCGCTTCCGGGGGAATTGGCAGTTCTCGATCGATACACCCGCCGACGGCACGCTGGATCAGGTCGATCCTTCTGGAGGTGTGACCCTGGCCAAGCTACGGCTACAGGTCGGACAGCTGACAGCAGGCCAGACAGCCTACATCGTGAACAACCTGCCTTATGCGGTGCCGCTTGAATACGGGCATTCAAAGCAGGCCCCCGGCGGCATGGTTCGAATCACATTGGCCCGTTTCCAGCAGATCGTCGATGAAGCCATTAGGAACAACCAGGTATGAGCCATAACGTTATCGCCACGATCTATCAGGCCCGGGTTATCGCCTGGGCGAAAGCCAGGGTTCCGCCGCTGAAGGTGGTGGTTGAGAACGAGGCCTACACGCCAAAGGACGGAGAAACCTACCTCCGTGCCTACACGCTGCCGGCGGATACTGCGAGCAACACCCTGGGCGGCGATCACCGGCTTTACACCGGCGTCTTCCAGGCCAGCGTAGTAGTGCCATCGGGCAAGTACCGCGGTCCGGCCGGCGGCCTGGCTGACGAGATCAGCGCACTGTTTCCGCTGTATGAGCGGAACGAGAAGGCCGGCCTGACGGTGATCACCATGACGCCACCAGACCAGGGCCCAGGCATTCATAGTGACACGACCTACACCGTGCCCGTGTCCTTCCAGTACCGCGCTGACACCAACTGATTCCGCCCATCGGGCAGCCCCACAAACCCGCTATTGAGCGGGTTTTGTTATTTCTGAAGAGAGGAAACACCCAATGGGATACAAAATTCCTAACGGCGGCACCTTCCATCACGCCGCAACTTACGCAACTGCCCTGGCCTTCACTGCAATCTCCAACGCCACCGAGGCTGTGGCCACAGTGACGAACGCCGATCTGGATGTCGGCGACATCGTGCTGTTGACCTCCGGCTGGAGCCGGCTGGACAACAAGGTGGTACGGGTTAAGGCCGCGACTGAGTCGGCGATCACTCTGGAGGGGATCGACACCAGCAACACGGAGCTTTTCCCTGCTGGCAACGGTGCAGGCACCATGAAGAAGGTTTTGACCTGGGTGCAGATCCCGCAGGTTAACGACCTGGCCTTCTCCGGCGGTGAGCAGAACTACATCGATGTGGTGTTCCTGGAAGACGACCAAGGTAAGCAGATCCCGACCGACAAGTCGGCGGCCAGCTTGGTGCTGACCATCGCGGACGACCCGGCCCAACCGTTCAACGCTGTCCTGATGTCGGCCGATGCCGGCAAGCAGGTACATGCTGCGCGCCTCGATCTTCCAGGCAATGACACTCTGCTTTACGGGGCTTACACCTCGTTCTCCAAGCAGCCAGCGGTGTCCCGTAACAACCTGCTGACCCGCACCGTCAACCTGGCGCTGCAGTCCGAACCAACCCGCTATCTGACCTCGGTGTAACCCATGGCCAAGTTCTCGCTTATCCAGAATCCAACCTTCAGGGCCGACGTGCTGATCCCGCAGTTGGGCGGCGAGCCGGTGAAGGTGGGGTTTGAGTTCAAGTACCTGGACCGGACCGGTCTGGCCGAGCTTTACGCTGAGTGGGGCGAGCGCCACAAGGCTCTGGGGTTGAAGGCTGACGAGATGGACCTGAAAGCCTTCACCGCGGCCCAGATCGACCTGCAGGTGGATCAAGTTAAGGCGGTGGTGGCCGGCTGGGACTTCGAAGAAGAGTTCAACGACCAGAACATCCGCATTCTGGTCACCTCGATTGTCTCGATTCCCAGCGCGGTATTGGCGGCCTATTCCGAAGCCTTCAACCAGGCCCGCCTGGGAAACTCCTAAGCGCCGCGCGCGCACTCTACGAGCAGGGGCCTTCGGCTGAAGAGCTGAAGACCTTTGGCTTTTTGGTGGGTGATCTTACCGGCCAGGACTGCGAGGTCTGGCCGGATAACTGGCCGGCCTTCACCGTTTTCGAAGCGATGAGCACCCAGTGGCGGGCCGGCGCGTGCGGCGCTACCGGTCTGGACTACGGCGTCCTGCCGAGTGTCATCCGAATGTGTGGCGTGCCGGCTGGCTCCAGGCAAAGCATTTTCAGTGACATCCGGCAGATGGAGGCTGAGGCCTTGCAGGTGATGGCGGAACAGAGGGGGTGAGTACGAGGGGCGCCTTAGGACTAGCCAATGCGGTCAGGATGGGCTTCAGTCGGGCAGAGGAGGCCACGTCTTTGCTTCTTCGACGACTTTTGCGATCGCTTCCTTGATTGTGATCTTTTCGCCGCGGGTTTCTGCATGGAAAAAGTCAATGATGGCATTGAGCATTATTTCTTCCGTGACCCCGTACTTTGCAGCTTGCGCGTGCAGGCTATCGATTGTGCTTCTTGGGAGAGCGATAAGTAGGTCCTTTTCTCCCTCCTCAACCAAGGTCATTTCCACAACTTCAGGTTGATCCTCGACGTCCTGTAGCTTCTCCACCTCGCACCCAAGGGCATTAGCCAGTTTCACTAGTGCGGTCATGCGGGGTTGGGAGGTGCCCATCTCGTACCGTCCTATTTGAGGAACGCTTAGCCCACTCGCTTTTGCAAGATCGCGCTGGGTCATGCCGGCGTCTGCTCGGAGGCGTACGAGCCTGGAAGGGAAACCTTTAGGGTGGTGCATGTTGATTCCATACTTTGGTGTGAAAAGCATGATGTTCGTGAATCTTTTTTAGTGCAAGAAGATGATGGCAAATGATGTTGACCAGATGTCATAAATGATGCTTAATGATGTCTAGTGATTGCTAAGGAGGTTTTATGAGGATGGAAAAATCGCGGTACCCGCTAAGTCTGGAGTCATCGATAAAGCTGCTGGCAGAGAGCGAGGCAAAGAAAAATCGACGCAGCTTGAACGCTGAGCTGGGACTTCTTATTGAGGAAGGGTTGAAGTGGCGAAAAACGCAAAGCAAGCAGGCGATGGCCTGAAACGAAGAAGCCCCGACGAGGTGAGAGTCGTCAGGGCTTCGGAGAACGTTCAACGTACTAGGAAAAACGTCATGTCGAATAATAGCACAGCAGCATCCAATGTCATCCCGTTCAATTTCGGCAAGCAGCAAGTGCGCACGCTGTTGATTGATGATCAGCCATGGTTCGTGGCCAACGATGTTTCCGCTGCCCTTCAGTACAGCGAAGCGTCGGCGATGACTCGCCATCTGGACGATGACGAAAAGGGTCTGTCGATTGTGCAGACCCTTGGCGGTGACCAAGAAATGCTGGTCATCAATGAGTCTGGCCTTTACTCGGCAATCCTGCGCAGCCGCAAGGCCGAAGCCAAGCGCTTCAAGAAGTGGGTAACCTCCGAGGTTCTTCCGGCGATTCGCAAGCATGGCCGTTATGAAGACCAAGGCAAGATGCAGCCCATGCTGGATGAGTTGCTTGGGCCGCAAGGTGCCCGAAAGCTCGGGAACATCATGCGCTGTCGTGTCGCCAAGTTGGATGCCGAGCAGCAACGTAGCGCGACCGCCAAACTGGCGTCGGCCCTGCATGCACGTTTCGATGTCCCTCGCATGGAGTTGATCCCGGGCGATCAGCTGGATGCGGCCTGTAACTTTGTCGCCGCTTACGCAATTGAAGGTGAGTATCTGGGCAAGGAAGAGCCCAAGGCTGAGCAACCGTTGAACATCCACTTCCCAGTTGAGGCTCTCGCTCAACGCAGGCCTGAAATGGTTAAGTCACGCGGCGATGGCCATGCTTGGCTCGATGTGTCTCTTAACGATTTGCGCGACTTTCATGAGGGCAGCACTCCTTGCGAGGCCATTCTCATTGAGCTGCGCAGGGCAGGCTATGAAGTGGAGGGCGCCTGGTGGGAGTTGCGCACCTACCGGAACAAGCTGCGGGAGATCGTTGGCTTCGCCCATGGCCTCACCTGCGTGATTGATGAGCCTCACCGATACGCGATCAAGATGGGAGATGCAGCATGAGCGCGCTGATGATCGCAGGTATCGAGATTCACCAGGACCAGGACGGGCGCTTCAGTCTGAATGACTTTCATCGAGCGGCAGGCGGGGAGACTCGACATCAGCCGGCTTTTTTCATGAAGCGCCCAGAAACCGTTGAGCTTGCTGAGGCGATTTCTAATTCTGCTCCTGAGCAGAATTGCGTTCCTGTTGCGTCTAAGGCAGGAAGGTACGGTGGCACCTATGTCGTAAAGGAGTTGGTTATCTCCTACGCCATGTGGGTCAGTCCGATTTTCAGTCTCCACGTGATCCGCACCTTCGATTCGGTCGCCGCCAACGACTCAGTGATTCCACAAGAGAAGCGGCTTCCAATAGCCGCCGACAACCTCGACGCAGCCAAGCGCATCGCCGAAAGCTTCGGCTTGGAAGGGAATCAGGCTCTGCTGAGCGCCAACAGCATGGTCAAATCCGCTATCGGCGTTGACTTGATGGAAATGGCAGGGGTTAAGCGTCTGGTCAACGAATCGCAAGAGATGAACTACACACCCACGGAACTTGGGGCAAAGTTCGGCATGAGCGCGGTGAGCATGAACAAGTTGCTTGCTGACTGCGGCCTTCAGCATCAAGTCATCTACAAGCCCGGCAAGAAGCGCTGGGAGGTGACGCCCGACGGCAAGCTGTTCGCAGTCATCACTGACACAGGCAAGAGGCACAGCGACGGCAAGCCGATTCAGCAAATCCTCTGGCGGGAGTCTGTTCAGGAGATGCTGGCCAGGCTGGCTGATCAGCTTCGGTCCGGGCTTCCTTCGGTGATCGCAGGCGGCGTTTCGCGCTAAAACTCAGTTACTGCAAACCATTACCTCGCCTCGGCGGGGTTTTGGTGTTTGATTTTTTCAAGAGTCTGGCAGTGATACGATGAAAAGAAGGCCATCTATGATCACTTGATAGGGACTTCCAATGTTTGTCTTGAGACTGCTAGTTTTAGGTTTTCTCGCGTTTTACAGCTACTCCATGGGGACGGATCGATTTGAGTTGAATGCGTTTGGAAAGCTTATTGCATTCAGCGGGGTAATTTTCATACCGGCTTTCTACATGCTCCCCACGATTGAGGCCTGGATAAGGAAGAGAAGCAATCTATCTGCGATAGCGGCCGTAAATTTCTTTCTTGGCTGGAGCCTTCTGGGATGGGTTGGCGCTCTGGTTTGGGCACTCAAGCAGCCATCGGCAGTTGTGGTAGCCGAATCGCCAAGGACGACCCCTACTAATTTCGGCGCGCCCGCCCAAGAAAAACCTAAGAAGAACTGCCGATTTTGCGGAGAGGAAATCCTGGCGATCGCGATTAAGTGCAAACACTGCGGAAGCGATCTAGAACAGGCATAGAGCTAAGAACTGAGCGCCTCCCCTATAAAAACAAGCCGCCCACGGGCGGTTTTTTATTGCCTGGAGAAAACTGATGAGCACTAACTTCGCCTCCCTGGGCATTTCCGTCGAGTCGTCTCAGGCGGTCAAGGCTGCAGATGACCTGGATAAATTGGTCGACGCGGCCGAGGGAGCTGAAAAGGCTATTGATGGTCTCGGAAAGGCTGGTGATGACTTGGCCGGCACTGGCAAGAAGATCACTCAGGCCGAGACAGAAGCAGCTCAAGGGATCGACAAGTCGACCGCCGCAATAGAGCGCCAAATATCGGCCAGCAAGAAGCGCGGAGATAGCGCAGCGTACGAGATGGCGATTACAAGGCAGCTCGAAACAGCTGTCGCTGCAGCCTCTGGCTCCAGAGAAAACCTTTCGCGTGCGAACGAGCTCTACGTCAAGGCACAAGAAAAAGGTTTGCTTTTGACCGAGGACCAAATTCGTCTCGAGGGGCTTCTCGAAAAGGCCGAGCTCAAGGTTGAATCGTCTCGCTTGAAGAAGATTGCGGCAGCCGAGAGGGAGGCAGCACAGAAGCAGAAGCTGATTGACGCCGAGAACCGCCAGATCGAAGCACTGAAACGCACAGTCAATGGTATTGATCCGCTTACTGCAAAGCTAGCGAAGCTGGAGGCCCAGGAGAATGCAGCACACGAAGCCTTTCGGCGCGGCGCAATTGATGTCGAGGCTTATAACGCTGCGCTGGCCAAGGTTGGAAAAGATCGTGCTGGCGTGACTGAGGTCACTGGAGCATTTGACAAACTCAAGCTCGGCACCCGGCAGGCTCAAGAAAACATCATGCAGCTTGGTAATGCGCTGTCGTCCGGTGACTGGGCAAGCGGCGTTCGCGCAGTTACTCAGCTGGGCATTGGCGCAGGTGCAAGCGTATCGAGTTTTCTTGCTCTTGCTGGGCCAATCGCGCTGGTCACCTCTGCAGTTGGCGGACTGGCTTATGCTTATTACAAGGGTAGCCAAGAGCAGGATGAGTTCAATAAGTCACTTATCCTGACTGGAAACTTTGCTGGCACCAGTGCGAGTCAGCTGGCTGATATGGCTCGCCAGGTCAGCTCTACGGTTGGAACTACTGGCGCTGCCGCTGATGCTCTAGCATCTATGGCTGGGAGTGGAAAGCTAGCCAGTGGCAGCTTTGTTGAGATTGCTGATGCGGCTCTTTCGATGGAGAAAGCGACAGGTAAGGCGGTCGATGCAACCGTCGCTGAGTTCATCAGGATTGCCGAAGACCCTGTGGCAGCCGCGAAGACGCTTAATGACCAGTATCACTTTCTGACAGCGTCGGTTTATTCACAAATCGTTGCGCTCAAGGAGCAGGGTAATGAGATTGGAGCAACTAAGCTTCTGACCGATACCTACGCCGAGACGGTACAGAGTCGCTCTGCTCAGGTTCTTAATAACCTGAGCTTGTGGGAGAAAGCGTGGCGAGGAATCAAGAGCGAGGCTAGTGAGGCGCTGGATGGGCTGAATAGTCTAGGTCGAGCCAAAGGGCTGGAGACCAAGCTAAAGGACGCTCAAGATCGCCTGGCTCAAATGACTGCTAATGGTCGAGATGCGGCGGTAGAAGATCCATTTCGCTACAAAGATGTGACAGGCGAGATCAGCTATCTTGAACTTCAAATTGAAGCGGATAAAACGAGAACTAAAACGCTCAATGATCAAGAACAGCTGCGTCGAGACGCTTTTGACGCACAGATCAGATTAAAGGCGCTAAACGATTCAAACTTATCTAGCGAGGAGAAACGTAACAAGCTAATCAAAGAGTACAAGAGAGATGTTGAGGCACTTCGCAAAGAAAATCCTGATTCGCCATTGGTCCAGGATGATTTCGTTGCCAAGCAAATCCAGAACATCAAGGACAAGAACAAGGACACGAAGACTGCCGCCGGCGCGGTAGACCTGACGGCCTTCAACACCTCGAAAAACAATCTCACCGGTATCCTGTCCGAGTACAAAAACGCCCAGAAGGAACTGGACGCAGCGCAGAAGGCGGGGCTGGTGTCCCAGGCCGACTACCTGCTCAAGCGCGAGGCCATGATCGGCAATGAGCGGGACGAGGTCACGGCGGCCTATGAGGCGGAGATTGCAGCACTTGAGGCCGCTAAGGGTAAGGCCAGCACCTCTGCCGCCCAGCGCATCCAGTTGGACCAGAAGATCGCCGATGCCCGCGCCGCCATGGTCAAGGCTCAGCGGGATGCTGACACCGAGCTGAGCGTGCTGGCAAAGAACGAAGAGGGCCGGCTGAAGAAGCAGGAACTGGCGGTCAAGACCTACACCAGCGCCCTGCAGCAGCAAGTCGATACTCTGCGCGAGCAGGGCATGCGTGCTGCCGCTGGCCTTGGCCAGGGTGATCGCCAGCGCGACCTGACCAACCAGCAGAACGCGATCGACGACCGCATCAACCAGCAGAAGCTGGATCTGGCCAACCAGTACGGCGATGGCTCCCGGGGCATGAGCCTCGACGAGTACACGCAGAAGCTGCAGGCGCTGGAGGCCACCCAGCAGAAACTGCACGACACAGTGGTCAGCAACTACGACGATATGTCGGCTGCCCAGGGCGACTGGACGAATGGAGCGTCCTCGGCCTGGCAGAACTACCTGGAGTCGGCGCGGGATGTGGCCGGCCAGACCAAGAGCCTATTCACCAACGCCTTCGGCTCCATGGAAGATGCGATTGTGCAGTTCGCGATGACCGGAAAGCTGTCGTTTGCTGACTTCACGAAGTCGATCCTCGCAGATATGGCGCGCATTGCTGTTCGCCAGGCCGGCTCCTCGGCGCTCAGCTCGTTGTTCGGCATGGCTGCCTCCGCTGCTGGGTCGTACTTCGGCGGTGGGGCGGCTTCGGCCGGCTCAACGCAGGCCGGGTATACCGGGGTCGACTTCTCCAGCTATCAGGCCAACGGCGGTGCCTGGGGCGCCGGCGTGCAGATGTTCGCCAATGGCGGCGCCTTCACGAACAGCGTGGTCAGCAAGCCAACGGCTTTCGGAATGGCTGGCGGCCAGACTGGAGTGATGGGCGAGGCGGGCCCCGAGGCGATTGTGCCGCTGGCCAGGACCTCCGGCGGCCAGTTGGGTATTCGAGCGTTGGGCGGTGATTCAACCTCAAGCAACAACCAAGTCGTGATTCAGCAGACCTTCAACATCCCAGAAGGGAGTGGCGGGGCCAGCGAGGCGGACGGACAGGTTCTGGCCCAGGCCTATGCCAAGTCCGCCAAGCAGGGCGCCCAGGAGCAGATCGCGAAGGACCTTCGACCAGGAGGTCAGATCTACATGGCCATTAGGGGGCGTGGTTAATTGGTGTTGCCCGCTCCGGCGGGCTTTTTTATGCCTGGAGAAAAATATGGCAACTGAAACCTTCACCTGGAAGCCGAACAACGATCCTGCGGCGACCATTGCGTTTCGAACCAAGTCGGCCAAGTTCGGCGATGGTTACGAGCAGCGGGCCCAGGACGGAATCAACAACCGCTCGCAGTCTTGGCCCCTGACGTTCACGGGCCAGAAGACGCGCATCAAGGAGATCATGGCGTTTCTCGACCGACATGCCGGTGCAACGCCTTTTTTTTGGTCTGACCCACTGGGCGATCAAATGCTCTATCGATGCTCCGAGTATCAACCCAAGGCCATGGGGGGCGATGCCTACACCCTGACCGCAACCTTCGAACAGGCATTTCACCCATGAGCATTCGGCTAATCGATGTAGGCGAGGAGGCGAACGACGAGACCGGCGACACGCTTCGTGACGGCGGGGTCATCATTAACGAGAACTTCGCGGAGCTTGATACGCGCACAGAGGCAGCGCAGGCGAAGGCTGATCAGGGTATGGCGGACGCTGCTGTAGCCAAGGCGAAGGCCGATAAAGGTGTAGCGGATGCGGCAAAAGCACAGGATGCCGCCGCGGCGGCAAAAGCAGTGGCCGATGCTGCATTGCCAAGGTCAGCCCTCGGAGCAACGGTCGCGCAGTTGGTCAACGGGAAAGTTCCGGTGCCTCAGCTTCCGGAATTCGTTGAGCCCGTGAAAGGTAAAGGTCTGTCCTCAAACGATTTTACAACTGCCGAGAAAACCAAGCTCGGCAGCGCCCTGGTAACCGGGGACTACGGCTTAGGGTCTAAGGGAGTCGCCGCAGCATCTGATGACGTTACAGGCTTCGGTGGATACGACGAAACAACTCCAGGGTTCCCGACTGGTCGCAAAGGTCAGGTAATAACCATGATCGGCAGTGGAGCTCGCCGCACTCGAATCATGACCGACCATGATGCCGACATCCTGACATTCCAGCGCTACACGGACTCCTGGCAGACACCTCGAAGGGTTATGTTGGCCAGTGATTACGGCCTAGGGTCGGATCCCAGGGGAGGGCGCCCCACCGACGGGGTTGGGTATATCTCCGATATCAACGTGCTGCGAGCCAGTGGTAAGTACATCGTCACTCCGGAAACCGTTGGAGGCGCTGGATTCTACGGAACACTTGAGATGAGCTGGTATGACCCGACCGGCTGGACAATGCTTGCGCGCCCATTAACAGGCGGCGCAATGGCTACGCGCGCAAGCATTAATGGCTCCGTGGGCGGCTGGGAGTGGTACTACCCTACAAAGCGCTACCAGAGCGACGGACTGACGTACACCAACGGCCTACTCCAGAGTATCCAGCACGGTCTCGGCGCTATTCCCACCAGCATGCAGCTCTTTGCGGTTCCTATCGTAGATCAAGCGTCATGGTCCGCTGGCATTCATGTGCTACCAGCATCTGGCTATTCAATCGGGGCTAACGGATCGCTGATATTCATCAAGGTGGCATCCACCGGACTAACCGTTCTTGACGCCCAGACAGGTGCGTCAGCCAACCTCACCCCTGCGAATTGGAGGATTGTTATCCGTGCAGCCGCCTAAAATTGAAGACCTGGAAATCAGCCCTCCACCTCAAGATCCATCAATCCTCTACGTTGACAAGGACGGGGTGCAGATCATAAAGACCAACGGACCAGCGCCGGAAGGCGGAATTGCGGTGGAGGGCACGCCGGAATACTTCGACCAGGTTTGGCTTTTCCCAGGCTGGGGCCCCTCAGCGTACAAGCAAGGTGTAGCGGATGTGGCATGGATAGCTGAGGAGCTGGAGGAGGTGGCAAAGCAGCTTGATCGCTTGGAAGAGGCGGAAGCGGGGATTGACGTTGCCGACCTGCTGCCTGGTACGCGCAAGCAGTGGCTCACATATCGCGGCCAGCTCAGAACCTGGGCGAAAGGCGGCTCCGACTTCCCTGATCCGGAGCGTCGCCCGCAGCGGCCGGAGTAAGTTTTCGAACCCCGCCAACGAGCGGGATTTTTTTTGCCTTGAGGAAACACGATGCCAATTACGGCCGATATCCAGACCTTGGAGCCTGGCGCGTGGGTGGAGCTTTTCGAGCTCGACGCTACCGCACTGGGCGCCGAGCTGTACCGCTTTCACGGCTACCCGCAGCAGTCGTCGATCTACTGGCAGGGCGAGGAGTATTCGCCCTGGCCAATCAAGGCCGAGGGCTTCGAAATGACGGGGCAGGGCGCGCAGCCGATGCCGACCCTGTCTGTCGGCAACGTCGGCGGGTTCATCACGGCCTTGGTGCTGTACTTCGAGGACCTGGTGGGGGCGAAGTTGATCCGGCACCGGACGCTGGGCAAGTACCTTGATGGCCAGCCGGAGGCGGACCCCGACGAAGAGCTACCGCCGGACATCTGGTATGTCGAGCGCAAGGCTGCCGAGAACAACGAAACGGTGCAGTTCGAACTGGCCTCGGCCCTGGACTTCGCCGGGGTTCAGCTGCCGCGCCGGCAGATCGTGGCCAACGTCTGCTGGTGGCTCAGTTGCGGCGGTTACCGCGGGCCCTACTGCGGCTACAACGGTGGGCCCGTGGCCGATGAGAACGACATCATCACCACCGATGCCGCCAAGGACAAATGCGGCGGGCGCTTGAGCAGCTGCAAGCTTCGCTTTGGCGAGAACAACCCTCTGCCGTATGGCTCATTCCCGGCCGCAGGCCTGCTTCGGAGCTGATCATGAACAAGTCCACCCGCGCCGCCATCGAGCGGCATGCGCTGGCTGAGTACCCGCGCGAGTGCTGCGGCCTGGTGATTCGTGAGGGGCGAAAGGAGGTCTATGTGCCTTGCCGCAACACGGCTTCGACGCCCAGCGAGCACTTCCGCCTGTCGCCCGAGGACTTCGCCGCCGCCGAGGACCGCGGCCAGGTGCTGGCGGTCGTGCATAGCCACCCAGACCACCCAGCAGCACCCAGTGAGGCAGATCGCGTGTCCTGCGAGGCCTCCGGGCTTCCCTGGCACATCCTTGAGGTCCGCAAGGGCGATGACGAACAGGTGCGCCCAGGCGAGCTTGTGAGCTTCGCGCCGGACGGTTATCAGGCCCCGCTGATCGGCCGCAAGTTCGCCCACGGCGTGCACGACTGCCTGAGCATCATCCTCGACTTCTACTGTCGCGAAATGGGCATCGACCTGGGTCAGTACGAACGGGAGGATGGCTGGTGGGAGAAGGGCGGGAATCTGTACCTGGAGAACCTGCCGGCGGCCGGATTCAGCCAGGTCAGTGCACCGCAGCACGGCGACATCGTGCTGATGCAGATTCGGTCGAAGGTGCCGAACCACGCCGGGGTATACCTGGCCGATGGCGTGCTGAAGACCGAGCCCGAGCATTTCCCGGCGCCGGGGTCGATCCTGCACCACCTCTACAACCGGGACAGCAAGCGCGACACCTACGGCGGCTACTGGCGCGAGGTCACCGTCGGCTACTGGCGGCACACAAAGCAATGAGGAATGGCAATGGCTCAATCAGTTGAGAAAATGCAGACAGTGATGCTGTCCGGCTCCCTGGCAAGGCTATTTGGCCGCCGACACAGAATGATTACCCGCGGCGGGTGGCGGGACATCATAGGGTATTTCAAGCAGTTCCCAGGATTCGAGAAACACATGGCTGAAAGCTCCCGCAAGGGGCTGCGCTATGCGGTCTTCAATGGCCGGGAGAATGTTTCTCAGGATGATCTCGGGAAGCCAACCGGTCGGAATGTGATCCGGATCGTCCCGGTGATCGCTGGGTCAAAGCGAGCCGGCCTGCTGCAAACAATCGTCGGTGCAGTGCTCGTTGTGGTTGGCTTGGTTTATTCGCCTCTTCTACCTGCAGGCATCGCGATGCTGGCCGGCGGCGTGATCCAGATGCTCAGCCCCCAAGCAAAAGGCCTGGGCACCCAAGACACCCCCAACAACCGGCCCAGCTACAGCTTCAACGGCGCCGTAAACACCAGCGTCCAGGGCAACCCTGTCCCGCTGCTCTACGGCCGGATGATCGTCGGCAGCGCGGTGATCAGCGCCGGGATCTACTCCGAAGACCAGATGTAAACCGAACCCGCCACCAGGCCCGCCGAGTGCGGGTATTTTTTTGTCTGAAGGAAAGCCATGAACAACCAGATCATCACCGGCAGCAAAGGAGGCGAGTCGAAGCCGCGGCCGTCCGTTGAGGCCCCCGACAGCCTGCAAAGTACCGCGTATGCGCGGATCCTTGACCTGGTGAGCGAAGGCGAGATCCAGGGCCTGGTCGCGGGCGAGCGCTCGGTCTACCTCGACGAGACGCCCCTGGCCAATGCCGACGGCACCCGTAATTTCAGCGGCGTCACCCTGGACGCCCGCACCGGCAGCCAGGATCAGCTGCATATCCCGGGCTTTCCGGCGGTCGAAAGTGAAATTGCGGTAGGGGTTGAGCTGAAGTATGGCCAGCCCTGGGTTCGCGCTGTGCAGAACCTGCAGCTGTCGGCCGTGCGCGTGCGTTTGTCTACCCCGCGCCTGGCCCAGACCAACACCAGCAACGGCGACACCAACGGCTACACCGTGCAGTACAAGATCGAGGTTTCCACCGACGGCGGGGCCTATGTCCAGGTGCTCGCCTCGGCGTTCAGCGGCAAGACCTCGACCAAGTACGAGCGCTCCCACCGGGTGGACTTGCCGCCGGCGAGCAGCAACTGGCAGGTCCGAGTGACGCGCCTAACTCCGAACAGCACCAGCAGCGTGATCGCTGACACCACGAACATCGACGCCATCACCGAGATCATCGACGCCAAGCTGCGTTATCCAGGTTCCGCTGTCGTTGGCCTGCAATTCGATGCCTCCCAGTTCCAGTCGATCCCCACCAGGTCCTTCGACCTGCGCGGCCGGATCATTCGGGTGCCGAGCAACTACGACCCAGAAAGCCGGCTGTACTCCGGCGTCTGGGATGGTTCGTTCAAGACGGCCTGGACCGACAACCCGGCCTGGATCTTCTACGACCTGCTGCTGCACTTCCGCTATGGCCTGGGCCACCTGCTGAACGAAGGCCAGGTGGATCGGTGGGAGCTGTACCGCATCGGCCAGTACTGCGACCAGTCGGTCCCGGACGGGAAGGGCGGCATGGAGCCGCGGTTTACCTGCAATCTGTTCCTGCAGACCAGGTCGAACGCTCTCGACGTGCTGCAAGACCTGGCCACCACCTTTCGCGGAATGGCCTATTGGGCCGCTGGCTCGGTGATGGCCATTGCCGATATCCCGGAAGACCCGGTGTACACCTACTCGAATGCCAACGTGATCGACGGCAAGTTTGGCTATTTCGGCTCTGCGAAGAAGACCCGCTACACCGTGGCTCTGGTGAGCTGGAACGATCCGGCCGACTTCTACCGGCAAAAGGTTGAGTATGTCGACGACCAGGCCGGCATCACCCGCTACGGCATCCAGCAAACCGAGATCACCGCCACCGGCTGCACGTCCCAGGCTCAAGCTCAGCGCATCGGCAAGTGGGCGCTGCTGACCAACCGCCTGGAAACCGAAAGCGTGGGGTTCTCCGTGGGCCTGGACGGCACCCTGGCGCGCCCCGGGCAGATTATCCGCATCGCGGACAATGATCGGGCAGGGCGCCGGATTGGTGGGCGCCTGCGCTCTTCCACGCTCGATAGCCTGGTACTGGATGCCGACGTGAAGGCATACCCCGGCGACACCATCACAGTGATCATGCCCACGGGCACTGCTGTCTCCCGCAAGATCAAATCGGTCGGGTATCCGCTGACCTGGGACCGCAAGGGGATCAAGTGGTCAAGCGGCCGCGTGACAATGGATACCACCGGGTTTCCTGCTGAAGTCCAGCAGGTGGTGCTGGAGAAGAAGCTGGATGAATTGCCGCCCCAGCACTCGATGTGGGCCATAGACTCTCCAACCCTGGCCACGCAGCTGTTTCGCGTCATGTCCGTGGCTGAGGACTTTTCCGACTCCGAGATCAAGTTCACGATCAGCGCGGTACGCCACAACGCGAGCAAGTACGGCGCAATCGACAACGGCACGCGCATCGAGCGGCCGCCGGTGACGGTGATCCCGCCGAGTGTCCAGAGGCCGCCGGCGAACGTAACGCTGAGCAATGACCACTTCGTCGACCAGGGCAGCGCGGTCAGCGTCATGACCATCGAGTGGGAGAAGCCCGAGGCGGCGATTGCCTACGAGGTCTACTGGCGCAAGAACGACGGCGATTGGATCTTTGCTGGTCGCACGGGCACCACGTCCATCGATGTGAGCGGGATCTATGCGGGGCGGTATGTGGCCAAGGTGCGGGCCATCAACTCGCTCGACATCGGGTCGGTGTTCGCGACCTCAGTCGAGACCGTGCTGAACGGCAAGACCACGCCGCCGCCGGTGCCGTCGTCCTTCACCGCCGAGTCGATCGTGTTCGGCATCAAGTTGGCCTGGGGCATTCCCTCGGGGCTCAGTACCGCGGACGTGCAGCGCACCGAAATCTGGTACAGCCAGACCAACCAGGTGGCCACGGCGACCAAGTTCGGAGACTACGCCTATCCGCAGACAGACCTGACAATTATGGGCCTGGCTTCCGGGGTTCGGTTTTACTTCTGGGCGCGTCTGGTGGACCGCATCGGCAACGTAGGGGATTTCCGCGGGCCGGTCACCGGGCAGTCGTCCTCCGATGCCGGGCCGATCCTCGAGTACCTGAACGACCAGATCACCGAGACGCAGTTGAGCCAGCACCTGCTCGAGAAGATTGACTCCGGCGGTGGCGCGTCGGTTGAGATCGAACAGGTCAAGACAGAGCTCGCTGCGATGTACTCGATCAAGACGCAGCTCACCGTGGACAATAAGCCCTATCTGGCCGGCATCGGTGTCGGGGTGGAGAACAACGAAGGGATCATCACCAGCCAGGTGCTGATCGCCGCAAGCCGATTTGCAATTGTCGACCCGAACGCTGCGGAGATCTATTACCCATTTGTTGTTCAAAACAATGCCGCCTATATCGACACTGCATTCATTCAAGACGGCACTATCACAAACGCAAAAATAGGTGACTACATCGAGTCAGATGGCTATATCGAAGGGCAAAGGGGCTGGAAAATGAACAAAAACGGCACTCTTGATATCAACGGAAACGGAGTTGGCTACAGGCTCCAGATCATGGATCGGGGCGTCTATCTCACCGATACCGAGACCGGCGTCCAGGTCGTAGAACTGGGTCTTCTGTCGTGACCTTTGGGTTCAGGGTCAGGGATAGGGTTACCGGGGAGGTCACCATAGAAGTGACCGATCGCCTGACGCGACAGCTCGGGGTCCTGGATAGCGGGACAGCAGATGGGGCGATCACGGACGACAACCTCCTGCTGGGCGAGCCTTTCTATGTCGTGATTGACCCGCGGCCGAACCTTTGGACGAACTTTGTTCGGCCGATCCCCTCGATCAGCGGCAATAGGCTGTCCTGGAGCTTTCCGAATGTGTACGGCGCACGGACTTCCGTAAAAATCTTGTGGGGTGTCTCTTGAGCGAGATTGGTTTTAGGGTAAGGAACCAAAACAGGGCTATCCAGATTGATAGCCGATTCCGGAATCATTGCCTGCTGAGTCAAGGCCGGGTCGTTCCGGCGACCAGCGGCGAGTTCGGCAACATAAAATACACTGACGTCCCTATGCCTCAATCGAGCACGCCGCAGATAGTTGCGATCAGAGGCAACAATCCAACCTTTTACGTCATGAATGGGCAGTACGTCAGGATTTTTTCTGTAACCAATACCGGCGCCCCCCAAGGCTTTGCTGACTACTACATCTTCGGCACGCCGAACAGCGATGAGGGCGGCAAGCCCGGGATGCGTATCCGGAACAGGCACACCGGGGAGACCGTCTACAACTCGCTGCGCAAGTACATCCGGATTCTGAACAGCTCAGCTCTTCCGGGAGCAAACACCGGCAGCATACAAGTTGGGCGAAAGTGCGCTCTGATCCAGAACACGCGAGGGTATGGAGCAAGGAAGCAGAGGACAGGCCCAAACGGCACTATCGTTATCGAGGACGTCAAGTCGACGTTCATCATCACGCCGACCGACAACACCTGGGAGCATAGGAGCGGAATCGTGGCGAACATCAACCGCCCGTGGGATGGTCAGGGATTCGCCGAGTACAACTTCTCCCAGTTTCAGGCCAGCGTAACAATCATCGACGTCACCGGTTACTGATTCGCTAACCAACACATACCCTTGATGCACCATCACCCGCTATACGCGGGTTTTTTATTGCCTGGAGAAAACACAATGCCACTCACCGAGCAGCAGCTGCTGCAGATCCTCCCGAACGCCCGCCCAGTCGCGGGCGTTTTTGTTCCTGCGCTCAACCGCGCCATGGCCCGCTTCAAGGTCGATTCCCGCGTGCGACAGGCTGCGTTCATCGCCCAGATCGGGCATGAGTCGGGTCAGCTGCGGCGCCTGGTTGAAAACCTGAACTACAGTGCCGAGGCGTTGGTGCGAACCTGGCCCAACCGGTTCACCGCGCAGACCGCTGCCGCCTGCGCTCGCCAGCCCGAGAAGATCGCCAACCGCGTTTACGGCGGCCGAATGGGTAACGGCCCGGAGGCCTCCGGCGATGGCTGGCGGTTTCGCGGTCGGGGTCTGATCCAGCTCACCGGCAGATCGAACTATCGCGCTGCAGCCGGTGGCCTGGGCCTGCCGCTTGAAGCCCAGCCCGAACTGCTGGAGCAACCAGAGCAGGCAGTCCAGTCCGCAGCCTGGTGGTGGTCAACCCATGGCCTGAACGAGCTGGCCGACGCCGGCCGCATCCAGGACATCGGCAGTGTCATCAACACCGGACAGCCAGGCCGGGTGCCAAATGGTGCCGTGGAACGGAAAGCACTCTACGAGCTGGCTTTGAAGGTGCTGGCGTGAGCGCCTGGCTGTTACGTGGCGGCCTGCTGGTGCTGGTACTTGCCTCTTACTGGGGGATCTATCAGCACGGACGGTCGATCGAGAGCGCAGAGTGGCAGGCGCGCTGGAATGCGCGTGACGCCGGCGATAAGCAGGCTTGGGCCATCGATGAGCGCGCAGAGCGCGACAAAGAACAGGATCGGCAGAACTCAATCAACAAGGCGGTACAGGATGGACAACGGAAAATCGATAGTGCGGTCGCTGACGCTGTTACTGCTCGCGCTGCTGCTGGGAGCCTGCAGCGGACAGTCGATGATCTCACCGAGCGCCTCAAGCGTTCGGCCAGCAGCAATTCCTGCACTGCCGCCGCAAGCCAGGCAGCAACCCGCACAGCCTTGGTGCTTGCCGAGCTGTTCAAGCGCGCTGACGACCGAGCGGGCCAGCTGGCAGCAGATGCTGATCAAATCCGGAGCAGGGGAGTGACTTGTGAGCAGGCCTATGATGGCCTGAGGAAGTGAGACCATGTCGTGCAGGAACAAGAAGCCCGGCGCTGGGCCGGGCTAATAATTATATGACGCTTACAAGGTACTTAAGTGGCTTTTGTATCGCTCTCATAGCTCTATTACAAATCCAAATTTAACTATTACTGATAAGCTTGTGCCACTGCTGGTTGAAGATGTTTCGTTTTCCCAAAGGATAGTTCCATCAGTGTCTTCTTCGGTGTTGTCATCGCTTGTGCTAAGGGAGCATGTATTTGTAGCTCCTGATTTCCAAGGCACATCCCATGATGCTTTTACCCATCGGCCAGGAAGACCTTCAATTTCGTAAATAATATAACCCTCTGTGCCTGAGGAAGTGTTATCTCTGCCTTGAGCAACTAAGACTTGAACTGTTTTTTTGGGAGGGACTTTAACTATAGGGGGGCTTGTCTCTCTCCCCCAGTCAAAGTGAATATTTTTAAAAATTAGTGTTTTGCTTTTTGATTGATTGGCAATGTTTAGATAAAACTTTTCAGATGCGCCCATGATATAGCTCTCCGGTTGCTTTGGAATGAGTTGTTGTTATTTTCTGTCGCAGGTATTAAGCGCTCGTGATTAATATTCTCCTGCGTGGAGATAATGCTATTGATCTGGTCGCCAGTGGTAATGGAAGTGTCGCAGTCTAGGAACTTCCATAGAAGAAGCGTTCCTTGCTGGTTGGTTGGGTTTGGCCTAGTTGTCGATTGTTTCTAGTTCTAGGCTGATCTCTTTTTTTTGAAATTTATAGTCTCAGTTGCGCGATAGAAGTGCGGTGCAGATTGCGAGCATCTCTCAGGTTGAGGGCTCGTTTGATGAGTGTGGGCGGGCTCCAAGCTTTGCTCCAGCAATGAAATAAACACTAGAAAATAATCAATTACGAAGATTGCTATCTGTCGGAACGGAAATTTTAGCTATACAGACTGTGGGGCTTGAGAGTGTGGGAATAAGAAGTTTTATTCGGTTGGTAGGGTGTTAGAGAACGAAATGCTTGAGATTCAGATGAAAGTGTTGCTGGCCGAGCGCCGGCAGCGGATCGGGTACGAGCCGCTTCTGGTCGCGACTGTATCAGCCTGTCAATGATCAGCCGTTGTTCACCACATCGCCCCCGGCGGGCTTGGTCATGGGATCGATCAGTTCCGCGCCGTGATTCCTGACATTGCCGACGGCGGCGCTAACTTTGAACCACTCGAAGGCTTCGGCGGCCTCTCCCTGGTGTAGGGCCATCTGTTCGGCGCGCTCTTTGGGCGTTGCCGGGTCGAGCCATTCCCGGGCCAGGTCCGGCGCCAGGACCACCGGCCGGCGGTCGTGAATATCGACCATGCCGCCGGCGCTGTCGGCTGTGATGATCACAAAGCCGTCGTGCTCGCCCTGGTCCGGGTCGGGCAGCTGTCCGATCGAGGCACAGAGAATCGGCGAGCCGTCACGGTGCCGGATCAGGTAGGGCTGCTTCTTCGGGCCGCCTTCGTCCACCCATTCAAACCAGTTGTCGATTGGGCATATGGCCCGGTGCGGCCAGATCTGGCGGAAGAAGGGCCCGTGGGCGACCTTCTCGACGCGGGCATTGATCGGTGCAGCGCGATCTTTGGCCCAGTGTGGCCGCCAACCCCAGCGCACGGTGTCAGCGTGTAACACGTCGTCGGCGACGTGGAAGAGGGCGAGCTGCATCGTCGGCGCCGCGTTGTAGCGTCCCTGGGGCTGATCACCGACGTTATTTATCAGGGCCCCGGGCATGCTCAGGGCTGCGACGAAGTCGTGGATGCCGCGGTATTGCGAAAGTCGTCCGCACATAGACGTTTCTCCCTGCCGAGGAGAAAGCATAGCTCCGTCTGTCGGCATCAACTGAATTGCACGCCAAGTGGTGAAATACTGTTCGCATATACAGTTTTTGGCGTGATCCCCCCATGAATTTTCTTATCGTTCGCCGCAGGGAGCGTGGCGCAGCAATACCTTCAGAAAGGCTCAGCAAGATCCAGCCTGTCAAAGGAGACATCCATATCCTGGAGAGCCACAGTCAGGCGCTGGGACGACCTTGTGTTCAGGCCTGGATATTCAAAAGCGATCCCGGGCCGGACGTGTTCCCGCGGCTGCTCGATGCGAAGGTCAACGGCATGGCGCAGCTTGGAATGAACATCAATGGCGTTGAGGAGGTCGACGGAGCTCTATATGCGCAATCGTGGTGGTGTCGCGTTGAGTAGCAACTGGGGGTGTTTTTGTTTGGCAGGACGCCGGGGAAGGGATAGTTTTGTAACGATTACCAAATAGTTTTGTAACGATGCTCAAGAAGCGTCGCCTGGAAAATCCCCCAGACACAAAAAAGCCCTGAAAAATCAGGGCTTTCTCGTTGAGATTTGGCGGAGGCGTAGAGATTCGAACTCTAGGACCTGTTACAGTCGGCGGTTTTCAAGACCGCTGCCTTAAACCACTCGGCCACACCTCCAGATCGCATTGCGGGCGCCATAATACCCGAATGAAACACACTGTCAAACTCTCTGCGTCGCGAGTTACAGAGCCTCTGTTATCATCCATGCCACTAAATGTTTCCCCCAACAGGAGTGTCGCCATGCGCGAACAGGATTACGCAGTTAACAACGGCGTGCAGGCCGAGCAGCTAGAGGTTAGCCGCGTCCTGCGCAACACTTACGGCCTGCTGGCCCTGACCCTCGCGTTCAGTGGGGTGATGGCCTATGTGGCACAGCAGATGCGTGTCGGTTATCCGAACATCTTCGTGGTGCTGATCGGCTTCTACGGTCTGTTCTTCCTCACCAACAAACTCCGTGACTCGGCCTGGGGCCTGGTGTCGGCTTTCGCCTTGACCGGTTTCATGGGCTTTCTGCTCGGCCCGATTCTCAACCGCTACCTGGGCATGCAGGGCGGCGCCGAAGTGGTCAGTTCGGCCTTTGCCATGACGGCACTGGTATTCGGCGGTCTGTCGGCCTATGTGCTGATCACCCGCAAGGACATGAGCTTCCTCGGCGGCTTCATCACCGCCGGTTTCTTCGTCCTGATGGGCGCCGTGCTGGCCAGCCTGTTCTTTCAGATCAGCGGCCTGCAACTGGCGATCAGCGCCGGCTTCGTGCTGTTCTCCTCGGTGTGCATCCTGTTCCAGACCAGCGCCATCATCCACGGCGGCGAACGTAACTACATCATGGCCACCATCAGCCTGTATGTATCGATCTACAACCTGTTCGTCAGCCTGCTGCAACTGTTCGGCATCATGGGTCGCGATGACTGATCACAGGTGCTGAGCCATTGAAAAAAGCCCGCTTCGGCGGGCTTTTTGTTGCCCAGGTTTTCTTTGGCTGTCCAGCTTTTCGACGCGCTCATACCTGTAGCTGTGCGGTGGTCAGCAGATGGGAGATAGCCAGTGCGCTGAACAGTGCTGGCCGCAGGGTTCGCTGTTCGCGTTCCGTCCGGCGCTGCCAAGGCGCCGGGGCGCAGAAGGGCGTTTTTTCGGACCTGGAAAGCGGTCCGGACCGCTGCCTATTCCAGAGGCGGCAGGCGCCGTTTGATCGGCGATTTCTTGACAATCGCGGTGTTGGTTTCGGCGTAGTGATTGAGGTGGTCCAGCAGGCTATCCAGTTGTTCCATGGAGCGCACCTGGAGACGGGCAATGAAGCAGTCGTCGCCGGTGACCTTGTCGCATTCGGTGAACTCGGCAATCGCCAGGATCTGCCGTTCGACCTCCTGCAACTTGCCCGGCAAGGGGCGGATGCGGACGATGGCCTGCAACTGGTAACCGAGAAACCTGGGGTCGATCTCCAGGGTATAGGCGCTGATCACGCCGCGTTCTTCCAGCCGGCGCAAGCGCTCCGAGACGCTGGGAGCGGACAGCCCGCTGATCTGCGCCAGGGCTTTGAGGGAGCGTCGCGAGTCTTGCATCAGGGCGCTGATCAGGGTTTGGTCGATGGCATCCAGCATGGCGATCTCGTTAGGTGAATGGGCTCTTTGGCCTTGATAAAAAAGGTCTGAATCGATTCTAGCCCAGGTTTTGATCTGGCGATGGGCTCTGCTGGCTGGGCATAATTTGCCCACTTGCAAAGGAGCCTGATGATGGATGCACAAACCCGACGCGGATCATTGGAAATGACCGCTGCCATGCTGATTTCCGGAACCATTGGCTGGTTCGTCCTGGTGTCCGGGCAACCGGTGCTGGATGTGGTGTTCTGGCGGTGCCTGTTCGGCGCCGGGACCTTGCTGCTGATTTGTGGAGCTTTCGGCTTTTTGCGTAAGAACATTCTGAGCAAGCGCGCCTTGATCCTCGCGGTGCTCAGTGGCGTGGCCATTGTCGGCAACTGGGTGCTGCTGTTCGGCTCCTACTCCCGGGCTTCGATCGCCATCGGCACCGCGGTGTACAACGTTCAGCCGTTCATTCTGGTGGCCCTCGGGGCGTTGTTCCTGGGAGAAAAGATCACCCCGCAGAAGCTGTTCTGGCTGGGCCTGTCGTTCGCCGGAATGCTGGCCATCGTCAGTGCCCACGGCAGCCAGGGCGAGGAGGGTGGCGACTACCTGTTGGGCATTGCCCTGGCCCTGGGCGCGGCGGCGCTGTACGCCTTCGCCGCGCTGCTGATCAAGCGCTTGAGCGGCACGCCGCCGCACCTGATCGCCCTGATCCAGGTCTGCACCGGGGTGCTGTTGCTGGCGCCCTGGGCCAACCTCGGCGCGCCACCCCAGCAGGCCAGCGCCTGGGCCAGCCTGCTGACCCTGGGCATTCTCCATACCGGGGTGATGTACGTGCTGCTGTACGGGGCGATCCAGAAACTGCCGACGGCCCTGACCGGCGCCTTGTCGTTCATCTACCCGATTGCGGCGATCCTGGTCGACTGGGTGGCCTTCGGACACCGCCTGGGGCTGCTGCAATGGGTGGGCGTGGGGGCGATCCTGCTGGCCGCGGCCGGCATGCAGCAGGGCTGGACCCTCAAGCGCCGGCGCAGCGTTTTGCAGTAGGCGCTACAGGTTCTGGCGGGGGCCTGCAATAGGCTCCCCCGGGCCTGGCCGGGGCCCTGGCATGGGCCCTGTACCGGTCGGCGCCTGGCCTTGACAGGCCAACCCGCAGGGCTAGATTTTACCCTGCGCTGAGGCTTTTCCAGCGCACTTGCCCCCTGATCCAGGCCCCTGGGCATCCTGCCCTGGCGCGCCTCGGTCACCCGCAACCACCGGTTCGCGTCGTGCAGCGCCGGGCCGGCCCTGGAGCGCTCATGAGTACTCGACGCAAGGTTCCCGGAATCCGCAACTACGATGGTCCCGCCGGTGGCTGGGGCGCGCTCAAGGCCACTGCGACCGCGGTGCGCGAGCAGATGGACACCCTCAAGGCGCCGCTGACCCTGATGCGCACCAACCAGCCCGACGGCTTCGACTGCCCGGGCTGCGCCTGGCCGGACAAGGAGCACAAGTCGACCTTCCAGTTCTGTGAAAACGGCGCCAAGGCGGTGACCTGGGAGGCCACCAACAAGCGGGTCACCCCGGCGTTCTTCGCCCAGCATCCGGTGACCTCATTGCTGCAGCGTTCGGACTACGAACTCGAAGACCTCGGGCGCCTGACCGAGCCCCTGGTCTACGACCGCGCCAGCGACACCTTCAAGCCTGTGGCATGGCAGGACGCCTTTGCCCGCATCGGCGAGATCCTGCGCAGCCTGCAGCCCGAGCAGGTGGAGTTCTACACCTCCGGGCGCGCGTCCAACGAAGCGGCCTACCTGTACCAGCTGTTCGCCCGGGAATACGGCTGCAACAACTTTCCCGACTGCTCGAACATGTGCCACGAGCCCACCAGCGTCGGCCTGCCGCGGTCCATTGGCATCGGCAAGGGCACGGTGTCGCTGGAGGACTTCGACCTCTGCGAGCTGATCATCTCCATCGGCCACAACCCCGGCACCAACCACCCGCGTATGATGGGTACCCTGCATGAAGCTTCGCGGCGCAAGGTGCCGATCATGGTCTTCAACCCTTTGCGCGAGCGTGCCCTGGAGCGGTTCGCCGACCCGCAGAACATGGTGGAGATGGCCACCTACGGCTCCACCCGCATCGCCTCGTCGTACTTCCAGGTCAAGGCCGGCGGCGACGCGGCGGCGATCAAGGGCATCATGAAGGCGCTGCTGGCCCTGGAGGACAGCCTGGGGCAAGTCCTGGACCAGGCATTCATCGCCGAGCACACCCAGGGCTTCGAGGCCCTGGCGGCGGACCTGCATGCCACCGCCTGGGCAGACATCGAGCAGGCCAGCGGCCTGCACCAGGCGGACCTGGAAATGGTCGCCGCGGCCTATGCCAAGTCCAACGCCACCATCGTCACCTACGGCATGGGCATCACCCAGCACAACGAAGGCACGGCCAATGTCCGGCTGATCTGCGACCTGCTGATGTTGCGGGGCAACCTGGGCAAGCCGGGGGCGGGGATCTGCCCGTTGCGCGGCCACTCCAACGTGCAGGGCAACCGCACCGTGGGCATTACCGAGAAGCCTTCCCCGGCCTTTCTCGACAAGCTGCAGCAGACCTTCGGCTTCACCCCGCCGGCGCATCACGGTCACGATGCGGTGCAAGCCATGCAGGCGATGATCGCCGGCAGCGCCAAGGCCCTGCTGTGCCTGGGGGGCAACTTTGCCGTGGCCCTACCGGACCCGGGCCAGTGCTTCCCGGCCATGGGCAAGCTGGACCTGAGCGTGCACATCGCCACCAAGCTCAACCGCAGCCACCTGCTGGTGGCCCGGGAAACCTTCCTCTTTCCCTGCCTGGGCCGTACCGAGCTGGATATGCAGGACGGCCTGCGTCAGGCGATCACCGTCGAAGACTCGATGTCCATGGTGCATGCCTCGGCCGGCAAGCTGGCGCCGGCCTCCGAGTTTTTGCTGTCGGAACCGGCGATCGTCGCCGGCATGGCCCGGGCCACCCTGCCGGGCAGCCGCGTGCCCTGGCTGGAGCTGGTGGCCGACTACGACAAGATCCGCGACCTGATCGAACAGACCGTGCCCGGCTTTGACGACTACAACGCCCGCATTCGCGTGCCGGGTGGTTTCCGCATGCCCCTGGCGGCAGCCGAGCGGCAGTGGCTGACGCCCTCGGGCAAGGCCGAATTCTTCGTCTTTCCCGGGCTGCATGAGGACAAGGAAGTGGACGGCGCCGATGTGCTGCGGCTGATCACCCTGCGCAGCCACGACCAGTACAACACCACCATCTACGCCCTGGACGACCGCTATCGCGGGGTGTTCGGCCGCCGCGACGTGCTGTTCATCAGCCCGGCGGACCTGGCCGCCCGGGGCCTGGCCCATGGCGACCTGGTGGACATCGAAACGGTGATCGGCGGGCGCCGGCTGCGCTACGAGAAGATCACCGCCATCGAATACAAGATCGCCAATGGCACGGTGGGCGCCTACTACCCCGAAGCCAACCGCCTGGTGCCCCTGGACTACCTGGACGTGGACAGCGGCACGCCGTCCTACAAATCGGTGCCGGTGCGAGTGTTGCGCTCAAGCCCCGCTTGAACGGAGCCACAGCGCCTCGCGACTCGTGCAGCCGCTGCCGCAGGCTGCGCACGGTCGCGTAGCGGCCGCGGCGATCCGGAAAACGCTGATGCCCGACGGTAGATCGCCAAGCAAGGCCCTGCGGTCCTTTGCGCAGCCTCGCAGGCTCGGCAGCGGCTACAGGGTCGTGCGCTGTGCAAGGCTAGAGGTGCTTGATGGCCCGGGGATTCGGTGAGTGGGAGGGCGGCACCTTCCAGGGGGAGCAATCTCCCTGGCCAAGGTCACAATCTGCTATTTTCCTGTCGGTGATTTTTCCGACCGCAGCCTGTGGAACCCATAATGACCCAGCCGTCCTCCCTGGCCGAGCGCAAGCCCGAGCCCCAAGCCATCTGCAATCCCATCACCCGTAGCGCGATCTTCATCGTCGCCACCCTGGCGCCCGGCGCCGCTGCCGCGCAAACCGTGCGCGACTGGTGCGCCGATATCGCCGCCTTGACCCGTTCGGTGGGCAAGCGCGTCCCGGGGGGCAATCTGTCCTGTGTCTGCGGTTTTGGCTCCAGCGCCTGGGACCGCCTGTTCGGCGGCCCGCGCCCGGCGTCGCTGCACCCGTTCATCGAGGTGGGCGTGGAGGGGCGCCGCGCGCCATCGACTCCCGGCGACCTGCTGCTGCACATCCGTGCCGAACAGATGGACCTGTGCTTCGAGTTGGCCACGCAGTTGCTCAAGCCCCTGGGGGATTCGATCAAGGTGGTGGACGAGGTCCAGGGCTTCCGCTATTTCGACATGCGCAGCATGGTCGGCTTCGTCGACGGCACCGAGAACCCGGAAGGCCGCGAGGCGGTGGATTTCACCCTGGTGGGGGACGAGGACCCGCAGTTCTGCAATGGCAGCTACGTGCTGGTGCAGAAGTACCTGCACAACATGACCGCCTGGAACGAACTGACGGTGGAGGCCCAGGAGCGCATCATCGGCCGCACCAAACTGTCGGATATCGAACTCGACGATGCAGTGAAACCCAGCTGCTCACACAGCTCCCTGACCACCCTGGAAGAGAACGGCGAGGAGGTGAAGATCCTGCGCGACAACATGCCGTTCGGCCGCCCGGGCGCCGGGGAATTCGGCACCTATTTCATCGGCTACGCCCGCTCGCCACGGCCGGTGGAGCAGATGCTGGAGAACATGTTCGTCGGCCGCCCTGCAGGCAACTACGATCGCCTGCTGGACTTCAGCACCGCGGTCACCGGCGGGCTGTTCTTCGTGCCCTCCGCCGACCTGCTGGAAGACCTGGCCGAGCGCGCGCCCACCGGCCTGTAGGCGCAAAAAAAACCGGCCCGCTATTGCGGGCCGGGGTTGCAGGCGTTATCGCCCCTGCTCAGTGGCTGTGCATGCCGGCGGCTTGCATCAGCAGCCGCAACACGCCGGCCACCAGCCCCAGGCCCACCACACTGGCCAGCCAGATACCCCCCATCCACAGCAACCGCTGCCAGGTGGATGCCGGCCGTGGCGGCCGCGTCGATAGCCTATCCATGCGCCAGCTCCAGCATCAGTGCGCCGCTGCAGGCGAGCATCAGCAGTGCGCCGATGAACAGCAGGCTCAGTTGCGCCACAGCCTTGTGCCAGGGCAGGGGTGTAGCTCGATCAATGGTAGCCATCGCCAATCCTCACTTTGCCGCGGAACACGTAGTAGCTCCAGCAGGTGTACATCAGGATGACCGGCAGGATGAACAGGGTGCCGATCAGGATGAACAGCTGGCTGGACAGCGGTGAAGCCGCCTCCCACAGGCTGATGGACGGCGGCACTATGTTCGGCCAGATGCTGAACGCCAGGCCGATGTAGCCGAGGAACACCAGCACCAGGGTGAACACGAACGGCCAGTGGGAATGGTGCTGGCGCAAAGTGCCCAGGAGCCCGCACAGTGCCGCCAGCCCCAGCACTAGCAGCGCACCGAAGATCACGATATGGGCATGGCTGAACCAGCGGTTGGCGATCTCCGGGTGCAGCAGCGCGGTCCACACGCAGAGCACCGCCACCACCGCGGTCAGCGCGAACGCCAGGGGCCGGGTGTAGTGGCGCATGCGCGCTTCGAGCATGCCTTCGGTCTTGACCAGCAGCCAGGTGCTGCCCAGCAGCGCATAGGCCACGATCAGCCCCAGGCCGCAGAACAGCGGGAAGGGCGCCAGCCAGTCCAGGGTGCCGCCGGCGAACTGCCGATCGACCACCGGGATGCCGCTGATATAGGTGCCGATCACGATGCCCTGGCACAGGGTCGCCAGCAGCGAGCCGCCGATGAACGCCCAATCCCAGATGTGCCGTTTCTCGGGGCTGGCCTTGAAGCGGAACTCGAAGGCCACGCCGCGGAAGATCAGCCCCGCCAGCATGAAGATCAGCGGCAGGTACAGGGCTTCGAGAATCACCGAGTAGGCCAGGGGAAAGGCCCCGTACAGCGCTGCGCCACCGAGGATCAGCCAGGTCTCGTTACCGTCCCAGACCGGGGCCACGGTGTTCATCATCACGTCCCGTTCCCGGGCATCGGGGATCAGCGGGAAGAGAATCCCCAGCCCCAGGTCGAAGCCGTCCATGATCACGTACATCATCACCCCGAAGGCAATGATCACGCCCCAGATCAACGACAGGTCTATGCCTTGAATCGTCATGTCGATATCCCTTGTTTCAGTGGTGTTGGTCGCTGGACGCAAAGGTCTCGGCGATGGCGGACAGTGGACGGCGCGGTGTTGGCTCCTGGCCGACAGGGTGGGTCGGCGGGTGCTCGTGGTGGGGCTGCGGGCCCTTGCGCACCAGCTTCATCATGTAGCCGATGCCCACCGCGAACACCGAGAAGTAGATCACCACGAACAGCGCCAGGGAGATGCTCAGTTGGGTCACGCTGTGGTTGGACGCGGCGTCGCTGGTGCGCAGCAGGCCGTACACCACCCAGGGCTGGCGCCCGACTTCGGTGGTGATCCAGCCCGCCAGCATGGCGATCAGGCCGGTGGGGCCCATCCACAGCACCAGGCGCAGGAACAGGCGGTTGCGGTACAGCGCGCCGTTGCGTCGCAGCAGCAGGCCCAGCAACCCGGTGAGGATCATCAACATGCCCAGGCCGGCCATGATGCGGAAGCTGAAGAACACGATGGCCGAGTTGGGACGGTCTTCCTTGGGGAAGCTCTTGAGCGCCGGGATCTGCTTATCCAGGCTGTGGGTCAGGATCAGGCTGCCCAGGTAGGGCACTTCCACGGCGTAGTCGGTTTTCTCGCCGTCCATGTTGGGAATGCCGAACAGCACCAGGGGCGAGGGTTCGCTGCCGTGGTTTTCCCAGTGGCCTTCGATGGCAGCGATCTTCGCCGGCTGGTGCTCCAGGGTGTTCAGGCCATGGGCGTCACCGACCACCGCCTGGATCGGTGCCACGATCAGCGCCATCCACAGCGCCATCGACAGCATCTTGCGCACCGGCGGCGTGTCGTTGCCCCGCAGCAGGTGCCAGGCGGCGCTCGATCCGACGAAGAACGCCGTGGCGACGAATGCGGCAATCGCCATGTGCATCAGGCGGAAGGGGAAGGACGGGTTGAAGACGATCGCCAGCCAGTCCATGGGCATGATCCGCCCATCGACGATGGAGAAGCCCTGGGGCGTCTGCATCCAGCTGTTGGAGGCGAGGATCCAGAAGGTCGAGATCAGGGTGCCGATGGCCACCATCACCGTGGCGAAAAAGTGCAGCCCGCGACCCACCCGGTTCCAGCCGAACAGCATGACCCCGAGAAAGCCCGCTTCGAGGAAGAACGCGGTCAGCACTTCATAGGTCAGCAGAGGGCCGGTGATACTCCCGGCGAAGTCCGAGAAGCGGCTCCAGTTGGTGCCGAACTCGTAGGCCATGACCAGCCCGGAAACCACGCCCATGCCGAAGTTGACGGCGAAAATCTTCGACCAGAAGTGGTACAGGTCCTTGTAGGTGCTGTTGTGGGTCTTGAGCCACAAGCCTTCGAGCACCGCCAGGAAACTGGCCAGGCCGATGGTGATGGCGGGAAAGATGATGTGGAACGAGACCGTGAACGCGAACTGGATGCGCGCTAGGTCGAGTGCCTGTAGATGAAACATGACGAAACCCTCGTAATGGCTGGGGGCCCGCGCAGGCGCCTTCCGGCCGCCGTGAACCCGGGTTCGCGGCGTACGGCAAAAGGCTGCGCGGGGCAGGCTGGAGCGGCGCCTTGGCCGCTCCGGCCGGGTCAAACGCCGACGGACTGGATCAGGTTGCTGGCCGCCGCCGGCTCCAGGCGGATGGCGATGAACTTGGAGGTCGGCGTGTAGGTGCGGTCGCCGTAGCTTTCCAGGGGCACCAGGGGGTTGGTCTCCGGGTAGTAGGCGGCCGACTGGCCGGTGGGAATGTCGTAGGCGATCAGGGTGAAACCGCTGACCCGGCGTTCCCGGCCGTCATCCCACAGCGACACGATGTCGACCTTCTGCCCCGGCTCGTAGCCCAGCCGGCGGATGTCGTCCTCGTTGGCGAACAGCACCTCGCGCATGCCGTAGACCCCGCGATAGCGGTCGTCCAGGCCATACAGGGTGGTGTTGTACTGGTCGTGGGAGCGCATGGTCTGCAGGATCAGGTCGGGCTTGACCTTGAGCTTGCGCACCCCGGCGCTGACCAGGTGTTCCGGCAGCTCGCTGGGGATGAACCGCGCCTTGCCGGTGGCGGTGTTCCAGCGCCGTTGGCTGGCGTCGTTGCCCAGGTGGAAGCCGCCGGGGTTGAGCAGCTTGAGGTTGAAGTCGGCAAAACCGGGGATGGTGTCGGCGATCAGGTCGCGGATGCGCCCGTAGTCTTCGATCGCCCACAGCCAGTCGATGGGGTGCTGGCCCAGGGTGGCGTTGGCGATGCCGGCGATGATCGCCGGTTCCGAGCGCAGGTGCGGCGACTTGGGTTTGAGCTGGCCGTGGGAGATATGCACCATGCTGAAGGTGTCTTCCACGGTGATGCCTTGCGGGCCGTTGGCCTGGATGTCGATATCGGTGCGGCCCAGGCACGGCAGGATCAGCGCCTCGCGCCCGGTCACCAGGTGGCTGCGGTTGAGCTTGGTGGCTATGTGCACGGTGAGCTCGCAGTTGCGCAGGGCCGCGTGGGTGCGCGGGGTGTCCGGGGTGGCCTGGGCAAAGTTGCCCCCCAGGCCGATGAACACCTTGGCCCGGCCCTGTTCCATGGCCGAGATCGCCATCACCGTGTTGTGCCCGTGCTCCCGGGGCGGCTTGAAGCCGAAGCGCGCCTCAAGGGCATCCAGCAGCTCGGTGGGCGCCAGTTCGTTGATGCCCATGGTGCGGTCGCCCTGCACGTTGCTGTGGCCGCGCACCGGCGACAGGCCGGCGCCGGGACGGCCGATATTGCCCCGCAGCAACAGCACGTTGATCACTTCCTGGATGGTTGGCACCGAGTGGGTGTGCTGGGTCAGGCCCATGGCCCAGCACATGATCGCGCGCTTGGCCTTGCGGTACATGCGCGCGGCCAGCTCGATGTCGGCCAGGCTCAGGCCGGACTGCTCGACGATGTGGTTCCAGGACGTGGCATCGACTTCGGCCAGGTAGCTGTCCAGGCCCGAGGTGTGTTCGGCGATGAAGGCCCGGTCGAACACCGCTTCGCCATTGTTGGCCAGGGCTTCGCGCTCCCAGCGCAGGAGGAACTTGGCTATGCCGCGAAAGGCCGCCATGTCGCCGCCCAGGGCCGGGCGGAAGTAGGCCGAGGAGGTGGGCTCGGAGCCGTTGGTGAGCATCTCCAGCGGGTGCTGGGGATGCTGGAAACGCTCCAGGCCACGTTCCTTGAGGGGGTTGAAGCAGATCACCTGGGCACCGCGTTTCACCGCCTCGCGCAGTGGCTCGAGCATCCGCGGGTGGTTGGTGCCGGGGTTCTGGCCGATGACGAAGATCGCGTCGGCCTGTTCCAGGTCATGGAACACCACCGTGCCCTTGCCCACGCCGACGCTTTCGAACATACCCACGGCACTGGCCTCGTGGCACATGTTGGAGCAGTCGGGGAAGTTGTTGGTGCCATAGGCGCGCACGAACAGTTGGTACAGGTAGGCCGCCTCGTTGCTGGCCCGGCCGGAGGTGTAGAACTCCGCCTGGTTGGGCGAGTCCAGGCCCTTGAGGTGGCTGGCAATCAGCTCGAAGGCCTCGTCCCAGGTGGTTTCCACATAGCGGTCCTGGGTGGCGTCATAGCGCATGGGGTGGGTCAGGCGGCCCTGGTACTCGAGCCAGTAGTCGCTCTGCGCGGCCAGGGCCGAGACCGTGTATTTGTTGAAGAAGGCCGGGTTCACCAGGCGCCCGGTGGCTTCCCAGTTGACCGCCTTGGCGCCGTTCTCGCAGAACTTGACCATGCCGTTTTCCGGCGACTCGCCCCAGGCGCAGCCGGGGCAGTCGAAGCCGCCGTTCTGGTTGGTCTTGAGCATGGCGCGGATGTTCTTGAAGGCGTTCTCGCTGCCCAGCCAGTTCTTGGTCACTGCGATCAGTGCCCCCCAACCGGCGGCCGCCCCCTTGTAGGGTTTGTATCGATCAACTTCGCTCATGATATTTCTCCAATACAGCGCACGCAGGCAACCGGCCGACATTGAATCGATGTCAGTGATTGTTTGACTGCACAGGCTAAATGCGGTTGTTGTGAACTTGTTTGAGTTCGGTGTTGCTTATTGGCGTGGAGTAACTTTCAGGGCTCGTTATATGGGCCACGAATAAAGCCTATTCGTCACCCGTGGCCGCTGTCTAATCGCAATTAATGACCGGCTGATCGAAAGCCTCTATCACCGTTAAAAGTCTATATATATCAAATGGTTGATTGTTTGTTTCGGCCTTTGTGGGAAGCGATTTCAGGAGCGATAGATTGTATTGATCAGCCAGTTGTTAATAGCGATTGGACGGGGCTTTTAATGGCTTTTAATCTTGCCGCCAATAACACCTTCTGCAGGTGCTTGTGTGGAAGAACTTCAACTAATCGCGATGGATTCCCACCGTCGAAAGAGGCTCGGATGTCAGATCAGGTATTGCTCGATGGCTTCGCTCGGCGGGTCGACTATCTGCGCATGTCGGTGACCGACCGCTGCGATTTCCGCTGTGTGTATTGCATGGCCGAGGACATGCAGTTCCTGCCGCGCCAACGCATTCTTACCCTGGAGGAGCTGTACCAGCTGGCCGAACGTTTCGTGGCCCTGGGTACCCGCAAGATCCGCCTCACTGGCGGCGAGCCGCTGATCCGCCCCGGGGTGGTCCAGCTGTGCCGGGACATTGCCCGGCTGCCCGGGCTGCGGGAGCTGTGCATGACCACCAACGGCTCGCAACTGGGCAAGCTGGCCGCGCCGCTGTTCGACGCCGGGGTCAAGCGCCTGAACATCAGCCTCGACAGCCTGGACCCGACCCTGTTTCGGCAGCTGACCCGCACCGGCGAGCTGGGCCAGGTGGTTGCCGGCATCGACGCGGCGATTGCCGCCGGCTTTGAGCGCACCAAGCTCAACTGTGTGGTGATGAAGGGGCGCAACGACCAGCAGATCAACGAACTGGTGGCCTTTGCCATCGACCGCGGCCTGGACATCTCCTTTATCGAGGAAATGCCCCTGGGCACCATCAGCGAACACAGCCGCAGCGATGCGTTCTTTTCCAGTGCCCGGGTTCGCGAGCGGATCGCCGAGCGCTACACCCTGATCGAGTCCGCCGAGTCGACCCAGGGCCCGTCGCGCTACTGGCGCCTGGCCGAGGCGCCGCACATTCGCCTGGGGTTCATCTCGCCCCACAGCCACAACTTCTGCGGCACCTGCAACCGCGTGCGCCTGACCGTCGAAGGCCGCTTGCTGCTGTGCCTGGGCAACGAGCACTCGGTGGACCTCAAGGCCGTGCTGCGCGCTCACCCCGGCGATACCGGGCGCCTGCAGCGGGCCATAGTCGAGGCGATGAAGCTCAAGCCCTACAGCCATCACTTCGAACTCAACGACGAGGTGCAGGTGGTGCGCTTCATGAACATGACCGGCGGCTGAACCGCTGCTCATCACGGCTTTTCATTGTGCAAAGGTTCTACCCCGATGATCGTCAGATCCAAACCCAACCTGATCAGCGTGCTGATTTCCCTCAAGGGGTCGATTGCCAAGCGCATCGCCCTGCGCAGCCTGCTGGTGACCCTGCTGGCCTCGGCCATCGTGCTGATCGAGACCTTGCACCCGGCGTATTTCTCCAAGGTCAATGCCACCCCGTTCACCTTGCTCGGCCTGTCGCTGTCGATCTTCATGAGCTTTCGCAACAACGCCTGCTACGACCGCTGGTACGAAGCGCGCAAGGCCCTGGGCACGGTGGTGACCGAGGTGCGCTCGATGATCCGCGAAACCCAGGTGCTTGAAGATGCCCGGGCGCGCAGCGCGATCCTGCGTGACCTGTGCGGTTTCGCCCATGCCCTCAAGGCCCGGCTGCGCCGCGAAGATGAACTGAGCGCTGCCGATACCTGGCTCAGCCAGTTGCCGCCGGCAAGCACCAGCAACCTGCCGGACAGCCTGCTGCGCCAGATCGCGCGCCAGTGTTCGGACCAGGCCCAGGCGGGGCGGCTCAGCGAATGGCGCTACCTGCTGCTGGCCAATCAACTGGCGGCCATCACCGGCGCGCAATCCACCTGCGAGCGGATCAAGGCCACGCCGCTGCCGTTTCCCTACACGTTGCTGCTGCACCGCACCAGCTACATGTTCTGCATCCTCCTGCCCTTTGCCATGGCCGAGCCCCTGGGCTGGCTGACGCCGATCTTCACCGCCATCGTCAGCTACACCTTCTTCGGCCTGGACGCCATTGGCGACGAGCTGGAAGACCCCTTCGGCCACGACGAGAACGACCTGCCGCTGAGCGCCATCGTGCGCAACATCGAGCGCGAGATTCTCGAAGCCCTGGGGGCCACCGAACTGCCGCCGGCGCTGGAGCCGGTGGACTATGTCCTGAGCTGATCCACTGTTGTTATCCGAGGTTGCACATGAATGAACTCACTCACCTGGACGACCAGGGCCGGGCCAGCATGGTGGATGTCACCTGCAAGGCCGCTACCGAGCGCGAGGCCCAGGCTCGGGCCTGGGTGCGCATGCTCCCGGCCACCCTGCAACTGATCCAGGACCAGGGCCATCCCAAGGGCGATGTGTTCGCCGTGGCGCGCATCGCCGGGATCATGGCGGCAAAGAAGACCCACGAACTGATCCCCCTGTGCCACCCGTTGCTGCTCACCGGGATCCACATCGAACTACGGGCACTGCCGCCGGACCGGGTGCAGATCACCAGTTGCTGCCGGCTCAACGGCGCCACCGGGGTCGAGCTGGAAGCCATGACCGCCGCCAGCGTGGCGGCGCTGACGATCTATGACATGTGCAAGGCGGTGGACCGCGCCATGGTCATCGAAGGGCTGCACCTGCTGAAGAAGCAGGGCGGCAAGTCCGGCACCTTTATCGCAGGAGAGGCCCGATGATTCTGGTCAACTACTTTGCCCGCTACCGTGAGCAACTGGGCTGCGGTGGCGAAAAACTGTCCCTGGATGCCAGCCTGCGCACCGTCGAGGACCTGCGCCAGCGGCTGATGGCCCGGGGTGAAACCTGGGCGCAGGTGCTGGGGGAGAACAGCCTGATGTGCGCGCTGAACCAGGAACTGTGCAAGCTTGATGCGGCCATCGAGGACTTCGATGAAATCGCCTTCTTTCCGCAAGTGACCGGAGGCTGAGCATGAGCATCCAGGTGCAGACCCAGGCGTTGAGCCTCGACCAGCTGAATGCCGGCTTGCAGGCCGGCGACGCCAGCGTCGGCGGCGTGGTGACCTTTGTCGGTTATGTGCGCGATCTCAACCTGGGGGAGGCGGTGCACAGCCTGTTTCTTGAACACTACCCGGGCATGACCGAGCGCTCGCTGCAGCGCATCGTGGAGCAAGCCCAGGCGCGCTGGCCGCTGAACCGGGTGAGCCTGGTGCACCGGGTGGGGTTGCTGCAGGTGGGTGAGCCCATCGTCTTTGTCGGGGTGGCCAGCGCCCATCGCCAAGCGGCCTTCGAGGCTTGCGCCTTCATCATGGATTACCTCAAGACCCGCGCCCCGTTCTGGAAACGCGAAGTCACCCCGGCCGGCGAACGCTGGATCGACGGTCGCGAGAGCGACCGGCAGGCGGCCGAACGTTGGGGTGTAGAACGTTGAGCTTATGCCGCTGACAGAGGCTTGAGGGAAGGGGCTAGCCACGCCGGATGCATGTCATCCGGCGTGGTGCATTTACACCGGGCTGTAGATACGTGGGGCGTTGCGGTGGGGGACGTGGATCAGGTTCAGGCGATGCTTGTTGGCCCATTGCACGGTGAGTGCGGTCGGCGCCGAGAGGCTGACCAGGGTACCGAGGCGGGCGCGCACGGCCTTGTGGATCAGTTCCAGGCTGCAACGGCTGGTGACCACGGTGAAGCCCCGGCTGCCATCGATCCCGGCCTGCAGCAGCGCGCCAATCAGCTTGTCCAGGGCGTTGTGGCGGCCGATGTCTTCCTGGCACAGGCGCACCTCGCCCTGTTCGTCGAAGTACAGCGCCGCATGCAGGGCGCCGCTGCTGCGGGCCATGTGCTGGGCCTGTTCGATGCGCTCGCGCAGGCCCTGCAGGTGTTCGGCAGGTGGCAGGGCCGCGGGTTCGAGGATCTGCAGTTGCGGCAGCGCCTGTTCCAGGGCCTCCACTCCGCACAGGCCACAGCCGCTGGTGCCGGCCATTTGCCGGCGATGGTCCTTGAGGGCCCAGAACGCCCGGCTGGAAATTTCCACGTCGGCCTGGCAGGCCTGGGGGAAGTGGCTTAGGCGGATGTCGTAGATTTCGCCGAGGTCATTGACGATGTCGTTGGTGATGCTGAAGCCGCGAATGAAGTCTTCCAGGTTGCCCGGAGACACCATCATCACCGCCTGGCTCAGGCCGTTGTAGGTGATCGCCAGGGCGATCTCGGCGGCCAGCGGCGCCTCGGCCATCGGGCCGTCGGCGCTGTACTCGCGATAGGCCACCCGCTGCGGCGCCGGCGCCGGCGCATTGGCCTCGGGTTGTTGCTCCGTTTGTTCGATCCGGCAAACCATGACCACACCTCGTTGCATTCGATTTGCCCAGGGCCATGGGCGGCCCTGGGGCATTGATTCACTCTTTGATCGCAAACAGCTTCTTGGCTTCGGCGAAGCACTTTTCGGCAATCGCCGAGCGCGGCTCGGTCTTGCGCATCACCAGCCCCAGTGGCGCCAGCACGCTGGCATCCGGCAGTTGGATAAAGGCCAGGTTCTCGATGGGCGAATCCAGGCCGCTGTCCAGGGGCATGATCGAGCAGCAGAAGCCTTCGTGGATCGCCTGGAACAGTTGGTAGGTGGAGTCGCTTTCCAGGATCGGCTGCGGGTTCAGTCCGCGGCTGCGAAAGCTCAGGTCGATGGACTTGCGATAGTGCATGCCGGTGCTGAGCATGCCCAGCGGCAGTTCGGCGGCGTCCTCCCAGCTCATCTCGGTGCCTTCGAAATGAAAGTGCCGGGTGTCGTAGAGCAGGCCGACCCGGGTCTCGCCGATCTCGAAGAAGTCCAGGTAGTTGGGGTTGACGTGGTCCAGGTAGCAGACCCCCAGGTCCAGCTGGTTGTTGCCGATGTCCTCGATGATCCGGTCGGAGCTCATGGACGACAGGCTGAACTGCAGTTCCGGGAAGCTCGACGATAGCTGTTGCACGTAGCTGATGGGGTTGAAGCCGCTCAGCGGTACCAGCCCCAGGCGCAGCTTGCCCACCAGTTGCCCGCGGCAGGCAGCGGCTTCGGCGAACAGCCCGTCATGGGCTGCCAGCAGGGTCTTGGCCCAGGCCAGCACCCGCTCGCCGGCTTCGGTGAAGCCTTCGAAGCGCTGGCCACGGGTGACCAGGATCAGGTCCAGTTCATCCTCAAGATTGCGCAGGCGCATGGACAGGGTCGGCTGGGTGATATGGCAGCGCGCGGCGGCCTGGCCAAAGTGCCGGGTCTGCTCCAGGGCGATCAGAAACTTGAGTTGCTTGATGTCCACGGTGGCACCTGTTGTGGGAAAAGTCGGGTTCAGTAATAACGCAGGTGTTGCGCCCATGAAAAGGCCTGGGGCCTTGCCCGGTTGCGCCCTTGGGCACCTCCGGCGCTGTTCAGGCCAGGGGCTTGGGGCCTGCTTCAGACAGTAGTTCAGGGGTATTGAAGTTGCTCAGCCGCGGATCGTCCGCGGCGCAGGGCAGGGGCCTCAGCCCATGGGCGGCCAGGGCCCGCAGCAGGCTGCGCTCGCCGTTGTCCCAGGCCTGGCGCAGGTCGCCCAGCAGCGCCGTGGGGATCAGGCTGAACATGGGTTGCCATTGCCCGGCCTGCTGCACCATCACCGGCCTGGTGTCGTTGCCGCGGGCATCCAGCAGGGCCTGGATCAGCGCCGCGTCGATCTGCGGCGCATCGCAGGCCAGCACCAGCAGCCAGGGGTGGCGGGCCGTCGCGAGGCCGGCCAGGACTCCGGCCAGGGGCCCGGGGAAATCCTTCTGCCCATCCTCCACCAAGCGGTCGGCATAGGCCCGGTAGCGCTCGGCGTTGCGGTTGCAGGAAATGATCAGGTCATCGCTCAAGGGCCGCACCACCGCCTGCACATGGGCAATCAGCGGCTGGCCGCGCCAGGCCACCAGGCCCTTGTCCTGGCCGCCCATGCGCGAGCCGCGGCCACCGGCCAGCAGCAGGATCGAGCAGGGCAGGGAACAGGCGGAGGTGGGCTGGGTCGGGGTCATGGCGGGACGCATATCAAGTAGGTGGCGCAAACGATGGCATTGTCCTTCGGGTACGTCCAATCGGAAGTGTTGAATGGCCGATTGACGGGCTTTATCGGCCCCCTTGCAGGGCCTGGCAGGATGATAGAGCGCATCGATAATCCGGTCAGCCAGAACGATTAGACAGCCGCGTCGGCGGGCCTTTAGCCTGGGTTCATGATTTTTAGCCTGCCGGTCGGAGAATGACATGAGCGTGAAGTCGGATGCGTTGTTTGTACCCTTGAACATGGCCGTGCTGACGGTCAGCGATACCCGGGAATATGCCACTGACACCTCCGGGCAACTGCTGGTCAGCCGCCTGCTGGAGGCCGGCCACAGCCTGGCCGAGCGCAACCTGCTCAAGGATGACCTGTACAAGATCCGCGCCCAGGTGGCGGCCTGGATCGCCGACGAGCGCATCCAGGTGGTGCTGATCACCGGTGGCACCGGCTTTACCGGCCGCGACAGCACCCCGGAAGCCGTGGGCTGCCTGCTGGACAAGCACATCGACGGTTTCGGCGAGCTGTTTCGCGCCATCTCGATTCTCGATATCGGCACCTCCACGGTGCAGAGCCGGGCCCTGGCCGGGCTGGCCAATGGCACCCTGGTGTGCTGCCTGCCGGGCTCCACCGGGGCCTGCCGCACCGCCTGGGAAGGCATCCTCGCCGAGCAGCTGGATGCCCGCCACCGGCCATGCAATTTCGTGCCGCACCTCAAGCCGGTGCAGGCCTGCGAGAGCCGGGGATGAGCCAGAACCCACTGATGCCGGTGGAAGAGGCACTGGCCAGCCTGCTGGCCATGGCCGACGCCCAGCGCCTGCCGGAGAGCGAAACCCTGGCCGTGGATCAGGCCCGGCAACGGGTGCTGGCCACCGACCTGGTGGCGACCCTGGACCTGCCGCCCTGGCCCAACAGTGCCATGGACGGCTACGCCCTGAACCTGCAGCACTGGGACGGTGCACCGTTGCCGGTAGCGCAGACCGTGTTCGCCGGGCAGCCCGGTGCGCCCCTGCAACCGGGCAGCTGTGCGCGGATCTTCACCGGCGCCCCGGTGCCCGAAGGTGCCGACTGCGTCGAGATGCAAGAGAACGTCGAGCTGCTGGAAGACGGCCGGGTGCGTTTTACCCAGGCCCTGAAAACGGGGCAGAACATTCGCCCCCAGGGCCAGGAGAACCGCGCCGGCGAGGTGTTGCTGCAGGCCGGCAAGCGCCTCGGCCCCTTCGAACTGGCGGTGGCCGCCGCCCAGGGCTGCACCGAGTTGCAGGTGGTGCGCCGCCCGCGCGTGGCGCTGCTGTCCACCGGCGATGAATTGCTGGAGCCGGGCACGCCCATGCGCCCCGGCTGCATCTACAACAGCAACCGTACCCTGCTCAGGCACTGGCTGGACGCCCTGGGCTGCGAGGTGATCGACGCCGGGATCCTGCCCGACCGGCCGCAGCACACCCGCCTCAGGCTGGAGCGGTTGCAGCATGGCGCGGACCTGATCCTGACCACCGGCGGCGTTTCCGCCGGGGATGCCGACTGCCTCGGGCAGGTGCTCAGGGACAGTGGCCGGCCGCTGTTCTGGAAACTCGCCATCAAGCCCGGCAAGCCCCTGACCGTGGGTTACTTCGGCCAGGTGCCGGTGATCGGCCTGCCGGGCAACCCGGCCTCGGCACTGGTGACCTTCGGCCTGTTGGCCCGGGCCTACCTGCTGCGGCTGCAGGGGGTACAGGAGGTGGCGCCGCTGAGCGTCGAGGTGCCTGTGGCCTTCGCTTGGCCCAAGGCCGGCAAGCGCCGCGAGTACCTGCGAGCGCGCTTGGAGAACGGCCGCGCCGTGCTTTATCCGAACCAGAGTTCCGGGGTGTTGCTGGGGGCTTCCTGGGCCGATGGCCTGGTGGAAATCGTCGAGGGCCGGACCTTGCAGGCAGGGGATCGGGCGCCCTTCATTCCTTTCAGCGAGCTGTTCTAGATCTTCCAGTGCCGGGCGCTCTTGGCCAGGCGCTGGTGCATCTCGCCGAGGGTCGCGGCCAGTTGCCGGGTCAGCAGCCGGTAACCATCCAGGGCCGAATACACCGGGGCCTCCAGAGCGTTTTCGGGGTGGCCTTCCACGGATTTCTCCAGGCGCTGGGTGACCCCCGATTGCAGGGCCCGGGCCATGCCGATCAGTTGCACGCGGATCTGCCGGTGCTCGGCCTTGAGCGCCAGTTGCATCTGCGCCATGGCCTGCGGGTCGCTGGCATCGGGGCGGGTGTTGCCGAGGATCTCCAGGGTGCTGATGCACATGCGCAGGTTGCGCTGGATGGCGTCCAGCTCGGTCATGGAAATCCGTACTTCCTTGGACACCGAAGGCATCAGCGAACGCAGTTGCAGCATGGCGCTGTTGACCCGGCCCAGGAGCTTGAGGTGCTCGTCGTCGGTCACCGACTGGCCCTTGATGATCCGCCCGTACAACTGCGCGCAGTCGCGCAGGGCGCTGGCCAGGTTGTAGCGCCAGGAGTACACCGCATACAGCGGAATGGCGAAGGAAAACGCCAGGGCCAGGGCAATGCCGATGAGGATGTCCACCGCCCGCCACAGGCCGTCGCTGACCTGGTTGTCACCGTGGCCGGCGACGATGAACACGGTGATCGCCGCCAGCAGCGCGGTGTAGCCGCCCTTGCCGATGGCGTGATAGGAAAAGTAGCCGCACACCACCGACATGCCCAGGTAGGTCAGCCAGGGGTGGCCGAAGTAGGCCTGCTGCACCACCAGCACCAGCCCGACCCCGGCGCCCACCAGGGTGCCGATGGCCCGTTCCGCGGCCTTCTTGCCGATGTTGCCGTGGTGCTGCAGGCCGCCGATCACCACCAGCATGGTCACCGAGGCCCATTCGCCGTGGGGCAGGTTGAGGCCGGTGGTCAGGAGGATGGTGGCGATCAGGCCGAGGGCGACCCGCACCGCGTGGATCAGCCGGGCGTGACGGTAGCGCCGGTACGGGTCGAGCACGGGACGCAACAGGCGGCGCAGCAAAGGTGGCAGGGTGATGCCCCGCAGGTGTTTGAACGGGCCCAGATCGGTTCCTCCGGTTGGCGGCAGGGGCCGGGCGTTCGCGCCAGGGCGAACGCTCGGGGGCTCCCTCAGAAAATGTAGTCGGTGGTCAGGAAACTCGACTCGCGATTACGGATGATGTCGCTGATCAATTGCTTGTTGCGCTCCTGGAACTTGGTCGCCACCAGGGTGCGGATCGAGAAGGTGCGCAGTGCGTCATGTACCGACAGCGTACCCTCGGCGGAGTTCTTGCGGCCGTTGAAGGGGAAGGTATCCGGGCCGCGCTGGCACTGGGCGTTGATATTGATCCGCCCGACCTGGTTGGCAAAGGCGTCCACCAGCCGGCCGATTTCGGCCGGGTCGCTGCCGAACAGGCTCAGTTGCTGGCCGAAGTCCGATTCCAGGACATAGTCGATCACGGTGTCCAGGTCGCGGTAGGGCACGATGGGCACCACCGGGCCGAACTGCTCCTCGTGGTAGACGCGCATCTGCGGGGTCACCGGGTACAGCACCGCCGGGTAGAAGAACGAAGCCCGGGCCTCGCCGCCGTGGGCGTTCACCACCTTGGCGCCGTGGGCCTGGGCGTCGGCCACCAGGGCGTGCAGGTAGTCGACCTTGGTGTTCTCCGGCAGCGGCGTCAGGGCCACCCCCGGTTCCCAGGGCATGCCCGGCTTGAGGCCTTGCAGCTTGGCGTTGAACTGCTCGATGAAGCGTTCCACCACGGCTTCGTGGACGAACAGGATCTTCAGCGCGGTGCAGCGCTGGCCGTTGAACGACAGGGAGCCGGTGAGGGCTTCGCTGACCGCGTTGTCCAGGTCGGCATCGGGCAGCACGATCCCCGGGTTCTTCGCGTCCAGGCCCAGGGCCGCGCGCAGGCGGTGGGGCTTGGGGTGGAGTTTCTTCAGGTCGCTGGCGGCCTTGTTGGTGCCGATGAAGGCAAAGATGTCGATCTTGCCGCTGGCCATCAGCGCGCTGACGGTCTCGCGGCCGCTGCCGTAGATGACGTTGATCACCCCGGCCGGGAAGCTGTCGCGGAAGGCTTCGAGCAGCGGGCGGATCAGCAGCACGCCGAGCTTGGCTGGCTTGAACACTACGGTGTTGCCCATGATCAGCGCCGGGATCAGGGTGGTGAAGGTCTCGTTCAGCGGGTAGTTGTAGGGGCCCATGCACAGGGCCACGCCCAGGGGCACGCGGCGGATCTGGCCGAGGGTGTCCTGCTCCAGTTCGAAGCGGCTGGAGCGCCGGTCCAGTTCCTTGAGCGCGCCGATGGTGTCGACGATGTAGTCGCAGGTACGGTCGAACTCCTTCTCCGAGTCCTTGAGGTTCTTGCCGATTTCCCACATCAGCAACTTGACCACCGCCGTGCGCTGTTCGCGCATGCGCGCCAGGAAGGCTTCCACGTGCTGGATGCGCTCGGCCACGCGCATCGTTGGCCAGGCGCCCTGGCCGCGATCGTAGGCGCGCACCGCGGCGTCCAGGGCGGTGAGGGCGGTGTCGGCGTCCAGCAGCGGGGTGCTGCCGAGAATCACCTGGGTATCGCCGTCGGCGCCGCTCAGGTAGATCGGGCTGCGGACCTGGGCCAGGGGGCCGTTCCAGGTGCGCAGTTCACCGTCCACCAGGTAGTCGCGCTGCTCCACCGGGTCGGGCAGGCGAAAGGCTTCGGGGATGTCGGCGGCGGCAGGAAACAGGTGGCTCAATAGATTGGCTGTGGTCATGACTCTACCCCGTGTTGGAAATGGCTCCGGCGCGGTGACAGCGACGGCATCGCTCCATGGTTTATACGCCTTAATGGCCCGGCGCTTTAGCGGTTTTTCCACCGGGCGCCCGAGCGCGACGGCCCGCGGCGCCCCTGTGCGGGCCCGCGGCGCGTCAGCGGTCGTGGTTCGAGATTAAACGTTTCAGCCGCTGCCCAGCAACTGCCGGATCAAGCTCGGGGTGCTGCCGGTCCAGCGCTTGAATGACCGGCGGAAGTTGGCCGGGTCATTGAAGTTCAGGTACTCGGCCACCGCCTCGTTGCTCCAGCCCTTGATCTGGTACAGGTACAGCGCCACGTGCTTGTGCACCCGGTCCACCTGTTGCTGGTAGCCGCTGTGGTGCTTGCTCAGCTTGCGCTTGAGGGTGGCCGGGCTCATGGCGAAATCCTGGGCCGCCTGCTCCAGGCTCGGGGTGTGGCGTACCTGGGTTTTCAGGTAGCGGTACAGGGTGTCGAGGAAACTGCTGGCAAACCCCAGTTGGCGCAGGTGCTCGCCGGCCTCCAGGCGCGCCACCTGGCCGGCGGTGGCCGAGGCCCCGGGCCAGGGCCGGGTCAGGTATTGCCGGGGGATGCGCATCAGGTCCAGGGGCCGCTGGAACTGGGTCTGTTCCCCCAGGTGCACCCAGTACTGCTCGACGTAGCGCGGCTCGCTGTGGCTGAAGCTGCATTCCCAGGGCAGGCGCTGGCCGGCCAGCCACTGACTCATGGCCACCAGTGAAGTCATGCTGGCTTCCAGGAGGAACCGCCAGTGCTCGCCGGCGCCGCAGCTGTCCAGCCAGTAGCAGTAGGCGTGATGCTCGTCCAGCACCAGGCGCGGGCTGGCCAGGGGGCTGAGCAGCGCCTGCTGCTGCACCAGGGCGTCCAGGGCCTGGTGCAGGTTCTGCGCATGGCGCAGGGCATGGCTGGCGGCGCCGTAGTGCCCGGGCAGCAGGCGCTGGCCAAACAGGAAACTGCTGTCGTCGGCATCCAGCAGGCGCCGGCCGTTGCCGATCAGCGCCAGGAACTGCTGCGGGCTGAGGCGGGTCTGGCCGGCCAGGATGTCCTCGTGGAACAGCCCGGTGCCGCGCAGCAGGCGGTGGCTGTCGATGTCCCGGGACAGCGCCAGGTCGATCAGCGCTGCCGGTTGATAGTGCCCGGGGATAAACCGCGTATCGGCTTCGTACCAACTGGTCTTCACGGTCATGACGGCGCCTCAGGCGGTTTTTGCCAGGGGCTGCTTGGCCCGGGCCAGGGCCAGGTTGAGGCGCTTGAGCAGCCCCTCCGGGGTTTCCTCCAGGGCCATCACTACCGCAGTGCTGGCCGCCAGGTGCAGGCGCTCGCCGTGTTGCCGGGTCTTGTGTGCCAGGCCCTGCACCGCCTGTTGCAGCTCCAGGGCCAGCAGCCGTGCCTGGCTTTCCCCGGTGTTGGGCAGCAGCACCACGAAGCGGTCGCCGGCCAGCCGGCACAGCAGGTCCTGGCGCCGCAGGTTGAGCAGCAGCACATGGCTCAGGGCCTGCAGCACCGCATCGCCTTCGGCATGGCCGTAGTCTTGGTTGATCGCGGCGAAGTGGTCCAGGTCCAGGGCCAGCAGCGACAGCGGCTGCTGCTGGCGGCGGCTGTCTTGCAGGCTGCTGGCCAGCTCGCGCTTGAGGTAGTCGGCGCCGGCCAGGGGGGTGAGCTTGTCGAACTGGCGATGCTCGCGAAACAGTCGCTCCTTCTTTTCCATCTGCGCGCTGATGGCCAGCTGTTCGCGGTGCCAGTGGTAGATGCCGATGGTCAGCAGGATCATGCCGATGGGCATCGGCCCGGACTCCAGCCAGTGGTCCCAGGTGATGCTGTCGGGCAGGCGGATGAACTCGTCGAGGCTGTCGATCCACCAGGAAAAGAAAATGCAGCTCAGGCCCAGGGCCAGGTAGTTGGTGACCCGCCCGGCGGGGCGGCTCTTGAGCACCAGCCCGAGCCAGACCAGGGCCAGGAGCGCCGAGCCGCCTTCGCCGATGATGTCCAGCCACTGCCACTCGCTGACCGATTTCAGGCTGCCGCAGGCCAGGTGCAACAGCAGCCCGGCATTGGCCGCCAGCAACAGCACGGCGAGTTTCCAGCGGTGGGGTTTGAGCACGGAGAACATGGCCGCGATCCTTTTTGCCAGGAGTGAGAGGGCGCCAGCACAGCAGATGTTTGTGACAGTGGGGTGACGCCGGGGAAACCCGGCGTGAGGTCGAATCAGCTCACGGCGAATGCGTTTTTTTTCGGCCCGCAGGAGCCGGCTTGCCGGCGAAGGGGCCCGCAAGACCTGCGCCTGGCGGGGAATGGCGTTCGCGGGCAAGCCCGCTCCTACGGGGCGGTGGGTGCACCACGGAACTGCAGGAGCCGGCTTGCCGGCGAAGAGGCCCGCAAGACCTGCGCCTGGCGGGGGATAGGGGTCAATTCAGCTCATTTGCCGGGGCGAAAGCCGGGCAATGGGGCGTTTTGGCCCGTTGCCGCCCAGGCCTGTCACAGAACCGTCATTCGCCGACCCTAGCGTGCCCTCCCAGTTGCCGGGCCTCTTGCCCGGCGTTAGCGGACTCTTGGGGGAGGACCAACATGTACAAGCGCAGCAGTCCCGGGCTTGTCAGCTTTACCTTGACCGCGCTGGCCATGGCCATCGCCAGTGAACGCTTGAGCGCTGCGGAACCTGCGGCCACCGAGCATGTGGAAGTGGTGGGCCAGGCCGCCAGCATCGACCAGGCGCTCAAGGAGCAGCGGCGCTCGGACAGCATCGAAAGCGTGGTGCACGCCGACGGCGTGGCCCAATTGCCGGACCAGAACGTCGCCGAGGCGGCGCAGCGCCTGCCGGGCATCAGCATCGAGCGCGACCAGGGCGAAGGGCGCTTTGTCAGCGTCCGCGGCCTGGGCCCGGACCTCAACAGCGTGACCATCAACGGCACCCTGGTGCCCTCGCCGGAAAGCGCCCGCCGGGCCGTGGCCCTGGATGTACTGCCCTCGGAACTGGTGCAGTCGCTGTCAGTGATCAAGACCCTGACCCCGGACATGGACGCCAACTCCCTGGGTGGCACCGTGGATGTGAAAAGCCTCTCGGCCTTCGACCACAAGGGCCTGTTCTACACCGGCAGCAGTGAGGCCAGCTACGACCAGAACACGCGCCAGACCAGCCCGAAATTCTCCGGCGCGGCGAGCAACCGCTTCAGCCTCGGCGACGGCGTCGACAACTTCGGCGTGGCCGCGGCCCTGAGCTGGCAGAAGCGCGATTTCGGCTCCGACAACGTCGAGACCGGTGGCGCCTGGGACTTCGAACAAGGCGCCAAGCTGCAGGAGTTCGAGCAGCGCGACTACGCCATCAGCCGCGAGCGCGCCGGTGGCGGCCTGAACTTCGACTACAAGCCCGACGACAGCAGCAGCTACTACCTGCGCACCCTGTACAGCCGCTACAAGGACAGCGAGACCCGCAACTCCACCAGCATCGAGTTCGCCGATCCCCTGGCGGCCGGCGAGCGCGGTGATGCCGAAGCCTCGCGCAAGCTCAAGCAGCGCGAGGAAACCCAGGAGATCCAGTCCTACGTGTTCGGCGGCGAGCGCCAGCTGGGCCTGTGGACCCTCAGCGGCCAGACCGGCTACAGCCGTTCCAGCGAAGACAGCCCGGCGCATATCGCCGGGGCCACCTTCAAGGGCAACAGCGATTTTTCCGACAGCGGCTTCTACGACAACGGCAAGCCGCGCCCGGTGATCGGCGCCGGTTTCTATGACCCGGCCAACTTCACCCTGGACAAGGTCGACTGGGAAAAGCAGAACACCACCGACACCGAGAAGAACCTGCGCCTGGACCTGGCCCGGGACTATGACCTGAGTGGCTACGCCGCGCAGTTCAAGTTCGGCGGCAAAGTCAGCCGGCGCAACAAGGACAACGACCTGGAAGCCTGGGTCTACAAGGACTTCGACACCCTGGGCTTTACCGACCAGCAGCTCAACCTCGGGCAGTTCCAGAAGGGCAATGTGGACTATTCCCTCGGCCGCTTCGGCCCGGGCATCAGTGGCGGCGCCATCAAGCAACTGATCGGCGGCCTGAATCAGGCGGCCTTCTACGACGAGGAAGAATCCCGGGTCAACGACTTCAAGATTCGCGAAGACATCAACGCCGGCTACTTCATGAACACCCTGGACATCGACGACTGGCGCTTCATCGCCGGCCTGCGCTACGAGGGTACCGAGTTCGAGGCCAAGGGCACCGGGGTCACCGACGGCGCCTTCACCGCCACCGACACCCAACGCCGCTACCAGCACTGGCTGCCGGGGCTGCACGCACGCTACCAGCTGGACAAGAACACCCAGGTCCGCGCGGCCTGGACCAAGAGCGTGGTGCGCCCGACCTTCGGCCAACTGGCCCCGGGCTTTGTCATCGACGGCGACGAGGCGACCTTCGGCAACCCCGACCTCAAGCCCCTGGAGTCGAGCAACCTGGACCTGGGCATCGAGCACTACATGGGCCGCGCCGGCAGCGTCTCGGCCTTCGTGTTCTACAAGGACATCCAGAACTTTGTCTACAACACCGACCTGGCCGGCACCGGCGCCTGGAGCGGGTTCTCCGAGGCGCACACTTTCGCCAACGGCGACAGCGCCAAGCTGTACGGCCTGGAACTGGCCTATTCGCAGAAATTCGACTGGCTGCCGGCGCCGTGGAACGGCCTGCTGCTGGGCGCCAACAGCACCTTCAGCCGCTCCAGTGCGAGCATCGAGGGCTTCGACCAGAAGGCCGGGGTCAACCGCAAGCGCGACATCGACCTGCCCAACCAGTCGGACACCGTGGGCAACCTGATGCTCGGTTGGGAAGACGACAAGCTCAGCCTGCGCCTGTCGGCCAACTACAAATCGGCCTACCTCTATGAGCTGGCCTCCATCAGCGACAAGGCCCACGACCTGCATGTGGATGCCCAGACCTTCGTCGATTTCAGTGCCAAGTACTCCCTGACCAAGAACCTGCAACTGAGCTTCGAGGCGCAGAACCTCACCGACCAGCCGTACTTCGTCTACACCGGCAACCGCTCCTACAACGCCCAGTACGAGGAATACGGCCCGACCTACAAGCTCGGCCTGACCTTCACCCATTTCTAAGTAGCGGGCCCTTGCCCGACCGCACACCCAAGGATTGTGATGAGCACTGTATCGACCGCAAGAAACCGCCTGCTGGCCCTGTGCATTGGCTTGACCTGTGGCGCCGCCCTGGCTGCCCCCAGCGTGCCCGGCCTGAACCTCAAGCCCTGGGCCGAGCAGACCCCGGGCGTTACCGGCCTGGGTTTCGTGCCCGCCGGCACAGGCGCCGACCGGCTGCTGGCCAGCGAGCGCGAAGGCCTGTTGTTGGTGGACGAACAGGGCCGCCAGCTGGCCCGCTTCAAGGGCTCGTTCAACGGCCTGGACAGCCGCGCCGCCGGTGGGCAACTGCTGGTGGCCAGCCTCGACAACCAGCGCCAGCAGGCACTGCTGGTGAGCCTCGACCCGGCCAGCCGCACCTGGGGCCAGCCGTTGTACCTGCCCACTCGGGACTACCCGGTCAACGGCCTGTGCCTGTACCGCGACGAGGCCAGCAACCTGTTCCTGTTCCTGGTGGGCGAGGAGGGCAAGGGCGAGCAGTGGCTGGTGGGCCACGGCGCGCAACTGAGCGCCGAGCCGCAGCGGGTACGTGGCCTGCCCCTGCCGCCGGAGGCCAAGTTCTGCCAGGTGGACGATGCCGCCCAGCAACTGCTGGTCAATGAACAGAATGTCGGCTGGTGGGCCTACCCGGCCCATGCCGAAGCCGACACCGCGCGCCAGCCGGTGGCCCTGCGCGCGCCCTTTGGCGACATCAGGAAAAGCGCCGGGGCCATGGCCCGGGTGCCGGGCGGGGTGCTGGGCCTGGACCCGAAGGCCGCGCAACTGCATCTCTATCAGCAGCAGGAAAAAGGCTGGGTGGCCCAGGCCACGTTGCCCCTGGCCGGCCTCAAGGAACCGGAAAACATCGCCCTGCGCGCCAGCGACAAAGGCCTGCAGGTCTTGCTGCGCGATGACGAGGACGGGCGCCTGTACCAGGGCCAGTTGAACTGGCAGGCCACCCCGGTGGCCCTGCCGCCGGTATTGCCCACCGTACAGGCGGCGGCACAGAGCGAGCCGGTGGGGCGCCAGGGCGATGCCGCCGATGACCCGGCGATCTGGGTCCACCCGCAGCAGCCCTCCCTGAGCCGGGTGCTGGGCACCAACAAGAAGCAGGGCCTGCTGGCCTACGACCTGCAGGGCAAGCTGTTGCAGGAGCTGGCAGTGGGGCGCCTGAACAACGTCGACGTGCGGCCCAACTTCCAGCTCGGCGAGCGCCGTGTGGACCTGGCCGTGGCCAGTAACCGCGACCGCAACAGCCTCAGCCTGTTCGCCATCGACCGCGCCAGCGGCGAACTGAGCGAGGCCGGGGAGGTGCCCACGCCGCTAAAGGAAATCTACGGCATCTGCCTGTTCCAGCCGGCCAGTGGCGAGATCTACGCCATTGCCAACGACAAGGACGGCACCTTCGTCCAGTACCGCCTGAGCGCCCCCGGCGGTACCGCCCAGGGCGAGCTGGTGCGCCGGTTCAAGGTGGCCAGCCAGCCCGAGGGCTGTGTCGCCGATGACCAGCGCCAGCGCCTGTTCCTCGGTGAAGAGGACGTTGGCGTGTGGGCGGTGGATGCCCGGCCCGAGCAGCCGGCGACCCTGCACAGCGTGATCAAGGTCGGCGGCCTGTTGCAGGCCGATGTCGAGGGCCTGGCCCTGTACCAGAGCAACGCCCGCGACTACCTGGTGATTTCCAGCCAGGGCAACGACAGCTACCTGGTGCTGGATGCCGAACCGCCGTTCGCTTCCCATGGCGCCTTCCGGGTCAGCCTCAACGCCCGCGCGGGGATCGACGGCGCCTCGGAAACCGATGGCCTGGAAGTCACCTCGGCCAACCTCGGCGGGCCCTGGAGCCAGGGCCTGCTGGTGGTCCAGGACGGGCGCAAGCGCATGCCCGAGCAGACCCAGAACTTCAAGTTCGTGCCCTGGGCCGAGGTCACCCAGGCCCTGAAGCTGCCCTGAGCCGGCGGTCATCACCTTGTCATTTGAATGTCATCGAATAGCCCCGCCAGCCCAGGCGGGCACCCGAGAAGGAGTTCCACCATGCAGGCCACACTCGAACACATGAGCATCTGGGGGCTGATCAGCGATGCCAGCCTGTTGGTCAAGGCGGTGATGCTGACCTTGCTCCTGGCGTCCTTGCTCAGCTGGTACCTGATCATCCAGCGTGGCGCCGTGCTGCGCGGTCGTGAGCTGCGCTTCCAGGCTTTCATCCAGCGTTTTCGCGCCGCCCCCGAGCTGCTGCCGTTGTACCGCGAAGTGGCCAAGGGCAGCGACGCCGAAGGCGGCGTGGAGCCGATCTTTGCCGCCGGCTACCAGGAGTTCAGCCACCTGCGCGGCCAGCCCGGCGGTGCCGGAGAAGGGGTGCTGGAGGGTGTGGAACGGGCCTTGTACGTGGCCATCAGCGAGCAGGAAACCCGCCTGGAAAAGGGCCTGCAGTTTCTCGCCACTGTGGGTTCGGTAAGCCCCTATATCGGCCTGTTCGGCACCGTGTGGGGGATCATGAATTCCTTCCTCGGCCTGTCCCAGGTGCAGCAGGCGACCCTTTCCACCGTGGCCCCGGGCATTGCCGAGGCGCTGATCGCCACCGCCATCGGCCTGTTCGCGGCCATTCCCGCGGTGATTGCCTACAACCGCTTTTCGGCCCGCAGCCAGACCCTGCTGACCCGCTACTACGCCTTTGGCAATGAACTGCAAGTACGCCTGCATCGCACCTTGCAGGGCGCCCCGAGCCACCTGGCCGTGGCCGCCTGAGAGAAGGAGCAAGCCGATGTTGACCCGGCCGCAACGCAAGCACGGACCCAAGGCGGAAATGAACGTGGTGCCCTACATCGACGTGATGCTGGTGCTGCTGGTGATCTTCATGGTCACCGCGCCGATGCTCACCCAGGGGGTGAAGATCGAATTGCCCAAGGTCGCCAGCGAAGCCCTGGCCATCGACAGCCGCCAGCAGATCCTCACCCTGTCGGTGCAGGCCGGTGGCGGCTACTACTGGAACCTGGGCGGTGAACTGGACACCCGGAACCAGACCGACAGCGCTGTGGACCTTGAGCAGATGCGCGCCAAGGTGGCCCAGGTGATTGCCCGGCGCGGCGACACCCAGGTGTATATCCGCGCCGACCAGGACGCCGCCTATGCCAGCGTGGTGGCGGCCATGGCCGCGTTGCAGCAGGGCGGGGTACACAACCTGGGGCTGGTGACCGAGGCCCCGCAATGACGGCGATGATCATGCACAACCCCACCGCGATGCCCCTGCGGCCCGAGGCGTCCGGCTTCTGGCGCAACAGCCTGGCGGCCAGCCTGGCCTTGGCCCTGCACGCCGGAGTGCTGGTGGCGCTGGTGCTGGGCTGGTCGGTGGACAAGCCGCAGGTCGAGACGCCGCCGGTACTGACCACCCAACTGGTGATGCTGGCGCCGCCTGCCGCCCCCGCGGAACCGCTGCCGGCGGTGGCCGAGGTGGCGCCACAGCCACCGTCAACGCCACCGCCCGCGGCTGCGCCGGAGCCGGCCAGGCCCCGGGTTGACCCCCAGGTACAGGCGCAGAAGCTGGAGCAGGCGGCCCTGGCGCGCAAGCGTGTGGAAGACAAGAAACGTGAGCAGGTGCAGGAGCAGCAGCGCGAGCGCCTGGAGGCCGAGCAGCGCCAGCGCGATACCGAGCAACGTGTGGCCCAGGAACAAGCGCAGGCCCAGCGTGCCGAACAGTCGCGGCTGGCTGCCGAGCGCACGCGCCAGCAGGCGGCCCAGGCTGCGGCCGACAGTCGCCAGTACCAGCCCCTGAGCAAGGAGGCCCCGGACTACCCGCAACGGGCCCTGGACAAGAACCTGGAAGGCGACTGCACCGTGGAATACAGCGTCAACCCCCAGGGGCGGGTGGAGAACCCCAAGGTCATCGACGGTTGCCACCCCCTGTTCATGCGCCCGTCCCTGGCAGCGGTGGCGACCTTCCGTTACCAGCCGCGGCTGATCGATGGCCAGGCGGTAACGGTGCCGGCGGTGCGCAACACCTTCCACTACCGGATCAAGTAAGGCGCGGGGCAGGCATGGGCCCGTTGCCATGCAGGCAGCCTCTGGCTGACCGTGCGCGCCCTGGCTGGCCGAGCCTGTCCCCTTGGCTGGCCGCCAATGCCCTCAACCCCGGGGCGCGGGTGTCTTAGTGTGGCCGGGTGTGGTCCGCCGCTGTCGCCGGGGCGGGCCCCTTGCCCTGGCCGCACTGAGGACCGCCGATGCCCACTGTCCCCCCCGCCTGTTCGCGCCCGTTGCGGCGCCACTCTTGGCTACCGATTCGTAGCGCCCTGGGCCTGGCCCTGGGGCTGCTGCTGAGCGCCTGCGGCGAGGCTGAACCGCCTGCTGCCGTGCGCCTCGACGCCGCCCGCCAGAGCCCGGCCGACCCGGCCCTGGCCCAGGTCTACACCAGCAGCTGCCAGCTGTGCCATGCCAACCCGGCCTCCGGCGCGCCCCTGGCCGGCGATGCCAAGGCCTGGGCGCCGCGCCTGGCCCAGGGCGCCGACACCCTGCTGGACCACAGCATCAACGGCTACCAGGGCATGCCGCCCATGGGCCAGTGCATGCAGTGCAGCGAAGAGCAGTTCCTGGCCCTGATCAGCTTCATGTCCGGCCATTCATTCCAATAAAAAGCACAGGTTCCCCCTTCATGGTCATGCACCTTTCCCGACGCCGGCTGCTGCAAGGGGCCGGCGCCCTCGGCGCGTTCAGCGCGCTGTGCAGCAACCCGCTGCTGGCCGAACTGGCCCGCGCCCCGCGGCTGATTCCATGGCGCAACTGGTCCGGCGCGCAAAGCTGCCTGCCCCAGGCGCGGCTGGCGCCCAAGGACCTGGATGAACTGCGCCAGGTGGTCCGCCAGGCCCCGGGCAAGATCCGCCCGGTGGGTGCCGGGCACTCCTTCAGCGCCCTGGTGCCCACCGACGGCACCTTGCTGTCCCTGGCCTATTTCAACGGCCTGCTGGACCACGACCCCAAGACCCTGCAAGCCGAATTCGCCGCCGGCACGCCCATGTCGCTGATGGGCCCGGCGCTCAAGGAGGTGGGGCAGGCGCTGTGGAACATGGCGGATATCGACTACCAGACCCTGGCCGGGGCGATTGCCACTTCCACCCACGGCACCGGGGTCGGCTTCGGTTCCTATTCGTCCCGGGTCTGCGGGCTGCAACTGGTGACCGCCAGCGGCGAAGTGCTGGACTGCGACCCCCGGCGCAACGCCGAGGTGTTCCACGTCGCCCGGGTGTCCCTCGGCGCGCTGGGGGTGGCGACCCGGGTGCGCCTGCAGAACCGCGAGGCCTATCGCCTGCGGGAAAAACAGTGGATCGGCAAGACCGAGGAACTGCTGGAGGACATGGACAACCTGACCCGCGACAACCAGCACTGGGAAATGCTCGTGGTCACCCACTCCGACTACGCCCTGGCGGTAGCCCTGAACGAAACCACGGAGCCGCCGACCCCACCCACCGATCCGGCCGAGGAGGGCGGCAACGAGTTCGTCAACCTGATCGAAAACCTCGACAAGTACGTCAGCGACTTCCCCGAGACCCGCCGCCACCTGCTCAACAGCCTGCGCTGGCTGGCGCGCTTCGATGAGCGGGTGGGGGATTCCTACCAGATCTACGCCAACGTGCGCAGCGTACGCTTCAACGAAATGGAGTACTCGGTGCCGGCGCACCTGGGGCCGGCGTGCCTGCGGGAAATCCTCGCGCTGATCCGCGACAAGGACCTGCGCACCTGGTTTCCCATCGAGTACCGCTACGTCAAGGCCGACGACATTCCCCTGAGCATGTTCGAAGGTCGCGACAGCTGTTCGATCTCGGTGCACCAGCACTACAGCATGGACCACCACAACTTCTTCGCCGCCGTGGAGCCGATCTTCTGGAAGTACCAGGGGCGCCCGCACTGGGGCAAGCACCACAGCCTCAACGCCCGCACCCTGCAGGGGCTGTACCCGCAATGGGCAGCCTTCGCCAGGGTGCGCCAGGCACTGGACCCGCAAGGCAAATTCATCAACGCCCACCTGGCCTCTGTGCTGGGTGTGGCGTGAACAGGAGATGCGCACAATGAACCGTCGTCATTTCATGGCCGGCACCCTGGGGGCCGGAGTCTTGCTGGCCGGTGTCGGCGCCTGGCTGCGGCCCGGCGACCGGGGCCTGCCCTACAGCCCGTACTTCGCCGAGCTCAATCGCGAGCTCAAGGCCCACGGGCCGATGCAACCGGTGATGCTGATCGACCTGGATCGCCTGGACCACAACATCGATGTGGTCATGCAGTCGGTGCAGCGCGGTGGCAAGCACCTGCGCCTGGTGGAAAAATCCCTGCCATCGCCCGGGCTCCTGGCCTACATCGCCCAGCGCGCCGGTACCCGGCGCCTGATGTCCTTCCACCAGCCGTTTCTCAACCACGACGCCGAGGTATTTGCCGACGCCGATATCCTCCTCGGTAAACCCCTGCCGATCCGCGCCGTCGAGCTGTTCTACCAGCAGCTCAAGGGGCCGTTCGACCCGCGCCGGCAACTGCAATGGCTGCTCGATACCCCCGAACGCCTGCAGCAGTACCTAGCGCTGGCCCAGGGCCTGGGCACGCGGATGCGCATCAACATCGAACTGGATGTGGGACTGCACCGTGGCGGCGTGGCGGACCATGCCGTGCTCGGGCAGATGCTGGCGCTGATCAGCGCCCACCCCCGGCACCTGGAGTTTGCCGGGTTCATGGGCTACGACCCCTTTGTCGACATGGGCGTGCCGGGGATTCTCGGGTCGCCGCAAAGCCTGTTCGATAAGGTCATGCAGCGCTACAACGGCTTTGCCGATTTCACCCGTCAGCAGTACCCGGCGCTATGGCAGGCCGAGCTGACCCTGAACACCGCCGGCAGCCCCAGCTATCGTCGGCACGAGCAGGAAAGCCTGAGCACCGAAGTATCGGTGGGCACCGCACTGCTCAAGCCCAGCCACTACGACCTGGCGTCCCTGGAGCAGCACGTGCCGGCCGCCTTTATCGCCACCCCGGTGCTCAAGAGTACCGGGCCGGTGCGGATCCCGGCCCTGGACGACAAGTCGCGGCTGTTCTCCTGGTGGGACCGCAACCAGCACCAGACCTTCTTCATCTATGGCGGCCACTGGCTGGCGGATTTCGAATCGCCGGCGGGTCTGCAGAGCAACGAGCTGTTCGGTCGCAGCTCCAACCAGGAGATGGTCAACGGCTCCCGCGCCGTGGGCTTGCAGGTGGACGACCAGGTCTTCCTGCGCCCGCAGCAGAGCGAAGCGGTACTGCTGCAGTTTGGCGACCTGCTGGCCCTGCGCGGCGGGCGCATCGTCGAACGCTGGCCGGTGTACTGATCCCACGTATAGCCCTTGCCTGGCGATCTCCCGCCGAGCCCGCAGCAGCTTCAGGCTGCCGCGGGTTTCACAGGGCAAAGGGAATGGTCAGCTTGGCCCAGAGCATGTCGCCCTCGGGGCGGTTTTCCACGTCGAACTCCTTGGCCCAGCGGATCTCGGCGCTGGCGTACCTGAGAAAGCGCAGGTGCAGCGCCGGGCCGATGGCGAACACTTGCCCGCGTACCCCGTCACTCACGTCCTCGCCCATGAAGGTCACGGTCTTGCCGTTCTGTTTGTCGTCGGTGGTCTGCTTCAGGTAGTAGCCGTTGAGCCCCAGGCTCAGGTCGTCGGTCAGGCGGTAGCTGGCCGAATAGTCGAAGTGCAAGATCTGCCCGGAACGGTAGTGGGTGGCGTGGTTTTCCTGGTTGAAGCTGTAGGTGCTCTTGAACGACAGCTCGGTGCGTTCGCTGGGCAGCCAGGTCATGGAGAACAGCGGCTTGTAGGTGGTGAAGTTGTTGCTGGTGTTGGCCAGCCGATCGGCATCGTACTGCCCGGTGGGCAGGGTCACTTCCAAGGCCGCGCCCAGGGTCAGGTCGGGGCCCATGTCCCACAGGATGATCGGCGCGAAGGTGGTATCGCCCATGCTTTCGCGGCGGTCGCTCTGGCCGTACAGCGACACCTGCTGGCGCAGGTAGGGCTGGGCCACGTAGCCCCCCAGGCGCCCGCCCAGGACCCGCAGCGGGCTCAGGTAGTCCAGGCGCGGGATGATCGCGTCGGAGGTGATCCTGACCTCCTGGACCTTGCCGCCAAAGGAGCTGATGTCGAGCTTCCTGGCCTGGTAATGGTTGTAGTAGAGGTTGAAGGCGAACATGTGCTCCGGGAGCTGGTCGGGGCTCAGGGGCAGCACGTAGAAGCCGTCCGTGCCGGGGCCGATATTGTCGACCCCGGATTCGGTGGCCTGGGCATTCAGGTTGGCGCAGGCGGCCAGGGCCACGCCCAGGTGCAGGGAGCGAGTGAGGCGGGTCGGGTGCATGGTTGGGCTCATTCTTATTGTTAGTGGGGGCGCGGCGGCAGGCACGCCGCCCGCCCCATAGAAATAAGCCCTGGGCCGGGCGCGGGGCAGGGTATTGGCGGACAGGGAGGGGGACTTTGTCGGACACTTTGCAATGCTTTGTTACATTCCCCCGTAAAACCCCAGGCAACGGGATATGCTTGAACCGCCGGTGAAGCCTTGGCACCGGTGCCTGACCGACAATAAAAACAGCCGCTCAAGCGGCCCGGAAGCCCACTCCCATGCAGATCAAAGCCGCCGATGCCCACGACCAGCTGGCCCTGGTTTCACCCTTCCTGCTGCAGACCCTGGCGGATGTCGCCGAAGCCAAGGGCGTCAGCGCCGAGCGCCTGTGTCGCGGCCTGGGCTTTACCCTGGACGACCTGCAGGACCCGACCCTGCGCATCTCCTATCGCCAGGCGGTGGCGATGATCGAACGTGCCCTGGCGGCATTGCCGCAGCAGGGCCTGGGGCTCTGGGTCGGCAGCCGCAATGTGCTGGGCACCCTGGGCCTGCTGGGGCATGCGTTGTCGTTGTGCCGGACCCTGGGCGACGCCTTCGAGCTGGGCATCCGCCATCAGCACACCTCCGGCACCATCGTCAGCGCCGATGTCGGGCGCCAGGGCGAAGAGTTCTTTGTCGAGCTGCAATGCCGCCTGCCCTACGGCGAGGTGCAGATCTTTGCCGCGGAAGAGTTCTTCGCCAGCCTGCTGATCTATGGCCGGGCCCTGGTCAGTGCGGATTTCCAGGCCCTGCGGGTGGAGTTCATGCACGCCGCGCCGGCCTATGCCGAGCTCTATACCCGGTTGCTGGGCCCCCACGTGCAGTTCGGCTGCCTGCAGGCGCGCATGGTGATCGAGGCCCGCTGGTTGCAGGCGCCGCTGCCCAACCATCATCCGGTGGCGCTGCGCCAGGCGCTCAAGCTGCTGGAACTGGAAAGCGCCCAGGTGCACCAGAAGATGGACCTGATCCAGGCGGTGGAGCGCGCCCTGAGCCGGGACCTGCGGGCCGGCAGCCATATCGAGCAGGTGGCGGGGGATTTGAACATGAGCGGGCGCACCCTGCGCCGGCGCCTGACCGAACACGGCCTGACCTTCGAGGCGCTGCTGGAACGGGTGCGCCAGGCGCGAACCCTGAACCTCTTGGGCAACCCGGAGCTGTCCATCGAACGCATCACCGAAGAGGTCGGCTACAGCGACGTGCGCAGCTTCCGCCGGGCCTTCAAGCGCTGGACCGGCCTGAGCCCCAGCGCCTTTCGCGAAGAGGCGGCGCTGCATTGAAGGCCGCCCTGTAGCCGCTGCCGAGCCCGCGAGGCTGCGCAAAGGCCCGCAGGGCCTTGCTTGGCGATCTCCCGTCGAACCTTGAGCGGCCTCAAGATCCCCGCGTCTGCTGCGTCGCAATGCCGCCCATGCCGTTCTCAGCCAACCCCGGCCCGGTCTTTTCACCACGGCCTTGCAACGTCGCCGCGCAAGCGGCGACAAGCCTTGCCTGTTTCGACGCTGACGCCGGCAGCCCATGGCGGTAAACTCCTGCGCCTTTATTCAGGAGTTCCCATGAGTTACTACCAGCCCGGCATCCTCGCTGCACCCGTTCCGTCCCAGGCCCGCCACCTGTTCTTTGCCCTTGAGTCCATCGAGGCGTTGCCCCAGGCCCTCGACCAGTTGCTGGCACGGGTGGATGGCGCAACGGCGGTGGCAGGTTTTGGCGCGTCGCTGGTCAAGGCCCTGGGCGCGCGAGTGCAGGGGCTCAAGGCGTTCCCGGCGCTGACCGGCGTGGGCGTGGACAACCCTTCGACCCAGCACGCGCTGTGGGTCTGGCTGCACGGTGATGATCGCGGCGAGCTGCTGCACCGCAGCAACGAGCTGGCGGCCGCCCTGGCCCCGGCCTTGCGCCTGGTCGGCATGAACGAGACCTTCCGCCACAAGACCGGCCACGACCTCACCGGTTATGAAGACGGCACCGAAAACCCTCAGGACGAAGCCGCCGTGGCCGCCGCACTGGCCGAGGGCGAAGACGGCCTGCGCGGTGGCAGCTTTGCCGCGATCCAGCAGTGGCAGCACGACTTCCAGGGGTTTGCCGCGATGCACCAGCAAGAGCGCGACCACATCATGGGCCGGCGCCTGAGCGACAACGAAGAACTGGACGACGCGCCGGTCTCGGCACACGTCAAGCGCACCGCCCAGGAAAGCTTCGCCCCGGAAGCCTTTCTCGTGCGCCGCTCGATGCCGTGGATCGAAGGTGACAAGGGTGGCCTGATGTTCCTTGCCTTCGGCCACACCCTGAACGCCTTCGAAGCCCAACTGCGGCGCATGAGCGGCCTGGAAGACGGCATCACCGATGGCCTGTACCGCATGAGCCGGCCGATCACCGGGGGCTACTACTGGTGCCCGCCGCTGCACAACGGCCAGCTCGACCTGCGCGCGCTGCAAGCGTCGAAATGAACACCGGGGCCGAGCCGCTGCAGACCGTGCGCTGGGGCATGATCGGTTGCGGCAGTGTCACCGAGCGCAAGAGTGGCCCGGCCTTCTACAAGGTTCCGGGGTCGGCGCTGGTGGCGGTGATGGGCCGCCGCCCCGAGGCGGTGCGCGACTATGCACAGCGCCACGGCATTGCCCGCTGGTATACCGATGCCCAGGCCCTGATCGACGACCCCGAGGTGGACGCGGTGTACATCGCCACGCCCCCCGACAGCCATTACGCCTACAGCCTGCAAGTGGCTGCCGCCGGCAAGCATTGCTGCGTGGAAAAACCCATGGCCCTGCATGCCGGGCAAAGCCTGGCCATGCAGCAGGCCTTCGAGCAGGCCGGGCTGCATCTGTTCGTCTCCTATTACCGGCGTTCCTTGCCGCGCTTTGCGCAGGTGCGGCAATGGCTGGCGGATGGGCGTATCGGGGAGGTCCGGCACCTGCACTGGAGCCTGAGCAAGGCTGCCTCCGAGGCCGACCGCAGCGGTGCGGCCAACTGGCGTACCGACCCGCAAGTGGCCGGCGGCGGTTATTTCGCCGATTTGGCCAGCCATGGCCTGGATCTGTTCCAGTACCTGCTGGGCGATATCGTCGAGGTGGCCGGCTTCAGCACCCGCCAGGCCGGGCTGTATGCCGCCGAGGATGCGGTCAGCGCCAGTTGGCGCTTCGCCTGTGGGGCGCTGGGCAGCGGCGCCTGGAACTTCGTCGCCGACCGCCGGGTAGACCGGGTGGAAATCATCGGCAGCCAGGGGCGCATCACTTTTTCCGTGTTCGACGAGCATCCGCTGCAACTTGAAGCCGAAGAGACCCTGAACCTGTTCATCGACAACCCCGCGCACATCCAGTGGCATCACGTGCAGGGCATGAACGCCCATATCCGCGGCCAGATCCGGCACCCGGCCCTGGCCAGCGAAGCCCTGAAGACCGACCGGGTGATGGACCGCATCCTGCAGCGCGGCTGATCCCAGGGCGCATGCCTGTCGGGCCTCTTCGCCGGCAAGCCGGCTCCTACGGGGTTTGTGGGGCGCATTGCCGGCCTGTTCCTGCGGGCTTTTGTAGGAGCTGGCTTGCCAGCGAAGGCGGCCTTGAGGCGGGTGCCAGTCTTTCGGGCCCCTTCGCCGGCAAGCCGGCTCCTACGGGGGCGGGCGGCTGGTCGCTCAGAAGGTCTTCTTGATGCTGGCCACCCAGGTCGCTCCGCACAGGTCGCTGAAGCCGTAGTTGCTGGTGCACTGGCTGCGGGACAGGTCGGTGTCGATGTAGCTCAGGCCCAGTTCCAGACCGGCCATTTCCCGGGTCAGTTTGGCTTCCCATTCGTGGTAGCTGTCCTCGCCCTGGCCCGAGGCGCGGATCAGCCGCGGGTCCTTGAAGTCCATCTGGCCGTAGCGCAGTTGCAGCCCCAGCTCCAGGGGCAGTCGGGTCTCGTAGCCAAGGTAGCGGTACAGGGTGCTCTGCTGGCTGTCGATGCCGGGGGCATCGTCGGAGTAATAGGCCCCCAGCTTGACCCCGTAGACGCTGAGGATGCCGTACACCTCGCTCTGGTTGAACTGGGCTTCCCGGGGGTAGCTGTACTTCAGGTAGCCCAGGTCCAGGCTGATGTCTGCGCTGGCCTGCCACAGCCAGCCTCCGTAGTAGTCGACTTCCTGGCGGGTCTTCAGGCCACCGCCGAAATCGACGTTGGAGCTCCAAGTGCCCAGGTACAGGCCGCTGCTGTGCAGCAGGGTCACGGCCGCCTGGGCCGCGGGGTCGTTCTGGGTCTGGGAGATGCCGCGGGTGCGGTAGTCGCTGGCCAGGGTCAGCTCCAGCTCCACGGCCAGGTCGTCGGTCAGGGGCAGGGCGTGGCCGGCCTGCGGCAGCAGGCACACGGTGCCCAGGGTGAGCAGGGTGAGGGTCTTCATGGGTATCCCGTTGTTGTGATTGTTATGGGGGAGCGGGCAAGGCGCCGCCGTACCCCGGCGTCACCAGGGCGCGGGGCAGGCGGTGCAACGGTGGCGCGGGGTCAGAGTGGGCGGCTGTAGATCTCGCGGCCGGCGAACCAGGTCTGCAGCACCTGGGTTTCATGCAGGGCCTTTTCGTCCACGGTAAACACGTCGCGGTCGAGGACGATGAAGTCGGCCTGCTTGCCGGCCGTCAGCGAGCCGATCTGCTGTTCCAGGCCCAGGGTGCGCGCGGCATTCTGGGTGTAGGCATAGAACAGGGTTTCGCGGTCCAGGCGTTCGTCGGCGTTGAGCACCCCCAGTGGCCCCTGGCGGGTGATGGCCTGGGCCATGGCGTTCCACGGGTTGGGCGACGACACCGGCCAGTCGCTGGCGCCGGCGAGGGTCGCGCCCTGCTTGAGCAGCGAGTGCGCCGGGTACTGGTAGCGGAACGCCAGGGCGCTGACGTAGGGCTTGATCATGTCCAGGGTGTAGTCGTCGGCCGAGGCCCAGAGCAGTTGCATCGAGGCAATCACGTTGAGCGGCTTGAAGCGGGCGAACTCCTTGGGGTTGACCATCTGCAGGTGGGTGATGGAGTGGCTGATGCCGCTCTGGCGATCCTTGCGCGCCTGCTCGATGCCGTTCAGCGACTCACGCACCGCACGGTCGCCGATGGCGTGGATGTGCACCAGCCAGCCGCGCTGGTCGATGGCGCTGACCAGTTCGCCAAAATGCGCCGGGTCGATCAGCAGTTCGCCGGGTTTGTGCGAGTTGCTGTAAGGCTCGAGCATCGCCGCGCTCTGCGCCGGGTATTCGATCACCCCGTCGGCGAAGATCTTGATGCCCGGCAGGGTCAGGTTGGGAATGCCCTGGAACTGTTGGCGCACTTTGTCCAGGGTGTCGAGGTCGGCCGGCCGGCTGCGGGGGTTGGCCACCAGCAGGGCGGCGACGTGGGCGGTCATCCCGCCGCTCTCGGCCAGGGCCTTGTAGGCCGGCAGCACGCCGACGGTGTGCTCGGTGGGCTTGAGGGCGAACACCGCTTCGCCGGGGGCGGCGTTGGCGGCCGGGTCCATCCAGGCGGTAATCCCCAGGCTGTTGTTGTAATGCAGGGCCGACTGCGCGGCGCGCAGCATCTGCTCGGGCCCCGGCACCGGCATTTTCGCGGCCACCCGGTCCCAGCCGGCGTCCACCAGGAAACCGTTGGGGCGGCCGTCGGGCAGTTGGCCGATGGTGCCGCGCTCGGCCTCGGGCAGGCTCTTGAGCAGGGCGGCGTCGATGCCGGCGCGCTGGAGCATGAAGTCATTGGCCCAGGCGGTATGGTGATCGCTGCCGGTGAACACCACCGGTACCCTGGCCCATTCACCCTGGTTGAAGCGCTGGCCCAGGGCCTGGGCCTGGGCCCAGTAGGCCGAGCTCATGCCGGCGATGCTGAGCACGTCGGCATGCCGGGCACTGCCGTCGTCACGCCAGGCGCGCAGGCGTTTTTCCAGTTCGTCGAGGCTGACCACCTCGTCCTGCAGGTTGGCGCTGGTCATTTCCAGGCCACCGAAGATCGCGTGGGAGTGGGTGTCGATCAGGCCCGGCATCAGGGTCTTGCCGCCCAGGTCGACGACCCGGGTGTGGCTGTCGATCAGTGCCTTGATCTGCGTATCGCTGCCGGCTTGCAGGACCTTGCCGTTCTCCACCGCCAGGGCCTGGACCTTGGGCTGGGCGCGGTCGGCGGTGAACACCTGGCCGTTGAGCAGCACCAGGTCGGCGGCGGCCATGGCTTCCAACGAGGCAAAACTCATGGCGGCCAGTAACAGCGTGGGGGTCAATCTTTTCATTGAACATTTCCTTGTTATTGCGTCTGATCGCCAGCTTAGGGACTGCCCGCAGCGGGCAGAACGGCTGCTTCACGAAAAACATTTTTGCCTGGGTGGAAAAACCATGGACAAGTTGAATGCCTTGAAGATGTTCGTGGTCACCGCCCAGCTGGGCAGTTTCAGCCGGGCGGCGGAGCAGTTGGGCAAGACCCCCTCGGCCCTGACCAAGGCGGTCAACCACCTGGAGGCCGAGCTGGGTTCGCGCTTGTTCGAGCGCAGTACCCGGCGCATCGTGCTCACCGAAATCGGCCGGCTCTACCTGGAGACCGCGCGCCAGGTGCTGCAGCGGCTGGAAGAGGTGGGCGAGGAGGTGGAGCAGCTGCAGCACGGTCTGCGCGGCAACCTCAAGGTCACCGCGCCGCTGGCCTACGGCCAGGCATTCCTGGATCAGGTGTGTGGTGGTTTTCTTGAGCAGTACCCGCAGATCAATCTGCAAGTGGACCTGTGCGATGAGTTCGTCAACCTGCTGGAAAGCGGCTACGACCTGGCCCTGCGCGAAGGCCATGACGACCTGCCGGGGCTGATTGCCCGGGTGGTCGGAAGCAACCGCCTGGCCCTGTGCGCCAGCCCGGCCTACCTGGCGCGCAAGGGCCGGCCGGTGACCCCGCAGACCCTCGAAGAACATGAATGGCTGTTGTATCGCCACCCCTTGCTCAGCCGGGAGTTCTGGTGGGTCGAGCGCGACGGCCAGCGCCTGAGCCTGCCTCAGCCCCAGGCACCACGCCTGCGCAGTGACAATTACGACCTGCTGCTGGCCAATGCCCTGGCCGGGCGCGGCCTGTTGCACACGCCGCTATGGAGCGCCGCACCGTACCTGACCGACGGGCGCCTGGTGCGGGTGATGGCCGACTACGCGATCGACCCGGACAGCTTCGGGCCGCACATCCTCGCGGTGTACCCCAGCCACCGGCGAGCGACCGCCAAGGTGCAGGCATTCATCGACTATGTCAGTGGCTTCCTGGCCAGCCGTGGCCTGGACTGATTGGCGGTTCTTGTCAGATAAATCCGAGAGGAGTACAAATGTACTCCATGACGACTTTATCTCCCCGCCGCACTGCCATCCTGACCTTTATCCGCGAGCGCATCGCCGATCACGGCCAGCCCCCGAGCCTTGCTGAAATCAGCCAGGCGTTCGGTTTCGCCTCGCGCAGCGTGGCGCGCAAGCATGTGCTGGCGCTGACCGAGGCCGGGTTCATCGAGGTCAACCCGCATCAGGCCCGGGGCATTCGCCTGCTCAACCAGCCACGGCGCCCCGAGCTGCTGGAAATCCCGGTGCTGGGGCGGGTGGCCGCCGGTGCGCCGATTGGCGTCGATGCCGACATACACGGCCAGTTGCTGCTGGACCCGGGGATGTTCTCCCGCACTCCGGATTACCTGCTGCGGGTCCAGGGCGATTCGATGATCGACGACGGCATCTTCGACGGTGATCTGGTGGCAGTGCGCCGCAGCAGTGAGGCGCGCAACGGCCAGACCGTGATCGCCCGCCTCGACGGTGAGGTGACCATCAAGCGTTTCGAGCGCAAGGGGCAGGGCATTCGCCTGTTGCCGCGCAACCCGGCCTACCAGCCGATCGAGGTCACGGCCGACCACGAACTGTTTATCGAAGGCGTGTTCTGCGGTCTGGTGAGGCAAGGCTGATGGGCGCCGTGGTCGCACTGGATTCGCTGTTCAATGCCGGGCGGGTGTGGAAAGGCCGCCCGGCCGCCGCGCCTGCCAGCCCGCAGCCCACCGGCCATGCCGCCCTGGATGCGGTGCTGCCCACGGGCGGCTGGCCGGAAGCGGCACTGACCGAAATCCTCATTGCCGCCCAGGGTCTGGGCGAGCTGCAACTGCTGTGGCCGAGCCTGGCGCGGCTGAGCGCGGCGGGGGAGCGCATCGTGCTGGTGGCGCCGCCGTTCGTGCCCTATCCCCAGGCCTGGCAGAACGCCGGGGTGGATGTGCGCCAGTTGTCGATCATCCAGGCCGGGGAGCGTGATGCCCTGTGGGCCGCCGAGCAGTGCCTGCGTTCCGGCAGTTGCGGCGCGGTGCTGTGCTGGCCGCAGCAAGCCGACGATCGGGCCCTGCGGCGCCTGCAGGTGGCGGCGGAAAGCGGCCAGACCCTGGCCTTTGCCTACCGCCCCCTGGAGACGGCGCGCAACCCCTCGCCGGCGGCCTTGCGAATTGCCGTGCAAGGCCGTCCCGGGCAGTTGCGGGTGCTCAAGTGCCGGGGCGGGCTGGCCCATCCGGCGCCTATCGCCTGGCCCGCCGGGCACTGAGGTTGGCATGCGTTGGGTGTGCATCCTGTTCCCGCAATTGGCGCTGGACGCAGTCTTGCGTCAGCGCGCCGAGCCCGAAGCGCCCCTGGCGCTGCTCAGCGGCACCCCGCAGCGGCGGGTGATCCAGGCGGTGAACGCCGCCGCTCGCGAACTGGGCCTGCGCCCCGGGCAATCGCTGACAGCCGCCCAGGCCCTGACCAAGGCCTTTGCCAGCGCCGAATACGACCCCCGGCAGATCGAGCACTGGCAGCAGTTTCTTGCGGCCTGGGCCTATGGCTTCAGCTCCCAGGTCAGCGTCGCCTACCCGCGCACCCTGGTGCTGGAGATCGAATCCAGCCTGGGCCTGTTCGGCCCCTGGCCGCAGTTGGAAGCGCGCCTGCGCCGTGAATTGCAGGCCCTGGGCTTTCGCCACCGGATCGTCGCCGCGCCCAATCCGGCGGCGGCCCGAGCCCTGGCCAATGCCTATGACGGCTTGGCGGTGGCCGACTGCGAGGCCCTGGCCCAGGCCCTGGGGGCCATGCCCATCGAGCGCCTGGGGCTGGCCCCGGAGCAGGCCACGGCCCTGTCGCGCATGGGGGTGCGCAGCTTCCAGCAACTGCGGGAGCTGCCCCGGCCCAGCCTGGCCCGGCGTTTTGACGGCAGCTTGCTCAAGCACCTGGATACCCTGCTCGGCGAGCGCCCGCTGGGGCTGGCCTTCTATCAGCCGCCGGACCGCTTCGACCTGCGCATCGAGCTGAATTTCGATGTGCAGTCCCATCAAGCGCTGCTGTTTCCCCTGCGCCGGCTCACCGCCGACCTGGCGGCCTTTCTCTGTGGTCGCGACAGTGGCGTGCAGCGCTTTGCCCTGCACCTGGAGCACGCCGAAGGCGCCGACACCCTGATTCCGGTGGGGCTGCTCAGCGCCGAGCGCGACCCGGCGATGCTGTTCGAACTGGCCCGTGGGCGCCTGGAACAGATCCAGGTGCCGGCGCCGGTGCGCAACCTGCGGCTGGTGGCCGAGGACCTGCCGCTGTTCGTGCCCCAGCACAGCGAGCTGTTCGACGAGCGCCCGCAGCAGAACCTGCCCTGGGAGCAGTTGCGCGAACGCCTGCGGGCGCGCCTGGGGGATGACGCGGTGCAGGGCCTGGGGCATCGCGCCGATCACCGCCCGGAGCGCAGTTGGCAGGCGCAGACCGATTCGCGCCCGTGCCCGGCCACCCCCGGGCTGCGCCGCCCCGGCTGGCTGTTCAGCGAGCCCCAGGTGCTGGGCGAGGGCTCGGTGCGCATCCTCATGGGCCCGGAGCGGATCGAGTCCGGCTGGTGGGACGGTGCCGATGTGCGCCGCGACTACTACCTGATCGAAACCGCCGCCGGCCAGCAAGGCTGGGCCTATCGTCAGGTGGGCGAGCCCGGGCCGCTACTGTTGCAGGGCTGGTTCGCATGAGCGCCTACGCCGAGCTGCACTGCCTGTCCAACTTCAGCTTCCAGCGCGGCGCCTCCAGTGCCGCCGAATTGTTCCAGCGTGCCAAGGCCCTGGGCTACCAGGCCCTGGCGATCACTGACGAATGCACCCTGGCGGGAATCGTCCGGGCCTGGCAGGCCTCACGCGATACGGGCCTCAAGCTGATCGTCGGCAGTGAAATGCAGGTCGAGGACGGCCCGCGGCTGGTGCTGCTGGTGGAAGACCTGGCGGGTTACCAGGGCCTGTGCCGGTTGATCACCCGGGCCCGGCGCCGAGCCGAGAAGGGCAGCTATCGCCTGCTGCGCGAGGACTTCGCCGCACCGCTGCCGGGGCTGCTGGCCCTGTGGCTGACGGGCGCCGGCGAGCCGCTGGTCCAGGGCCGCTGGTTGCAGCAGGTGTTCCCCCAGCGCCTGTGGCTGGCGCTGGAGCTGCATTGCGGCCAGGACGATGCCCGGCACCTGCAACAGCAACTGGCCCTGGCCCGGCAACTGGGGCTGCCGGCCGTGGCCTGTGGCGATGTGCACATGCACGTGCGCGGGCGCCGGGCGCTGCAGGACACCATGACCGCGATCCGTCATCACCTGCCGGTGGCCGAGGCCGGGCAACGCCTGTTCGCCAACGGCGAGCGCCACCTGCGGCCCGTCGAAGTGCTGCAAGGCCTGTACCCCCAGGCCCTGCTCGGCGAGTCGCTGGCCATCGCCGGGCGCTGCGCTTTCGACCTCGGCCAACTGCGCTACCAATACCCCCGGGAGCTGGTGCCCGAGGGCCACGACGCTGGCTCCTGGCTGCGGGTGCTGACCCAGCGCGGCATCGTGCGCCGCTGGCCCGCTGGTGCCCGGGCCGAGGTACTGAAGCAGATCGACAAGGAGCTCACGCTGATCTGCGACCTGGGCTACGAGAGTTATTTCCTCACGGTGCACGACATCGTCGACTTCGCCCGGCGCCAGCACATCCTCTGCCAGGGCCGGGGCTCGGCGGCCAACTCGGTGGTGTGTTTCGCCCTCGGCATCACCGAGATCGACCCGGACCGCTCGACCTTGCTGTTCGAGCGTTTCCTGTCGCGTGAACGCAACGAGCCGCCGGACATCGACGTCGACTTCGAGCACGAGCGCCGCGAAGAGGTGCTGCAGTATGTGTTCCAGCGCTATGGCCGGCACCGCGCGGCGCTGACCGCGGTGGTCAGCACCTACCACGGCGCCGGGGCGGTGCGGGATGTGGCCAAGGCCCTGGGCTTGCCGCCGGATCAGGTCAATGCCCTGGCCGACTGCTGCGGCCACTGGAGTGACACGCCGCCCAGCGTCGAGCGCCTGCAGGAGGCCGGGTTCGATCCCCAGAGCCCGGTGCTGCGCCGGGTCCTGAGCCTGACCGGGCAGTTGATCGGCTTTCCCCGGCACCTGTCCCAGCACCCCGGCGGTTTCGTGATTTCCGAGCAGCCCCTGGACCACCTGGTGCCGGTGGAGAACGCGACGATGGCCGAGCGTACGGTGATCCAGTGGGACAAGGACGACCTGGACATGGTCGGCCTGCTCAAGGTGGATATCCTCGCCCTGGGCATGCTCAGCGCCATCCGCCGTTGCTTCGACCTGATCCACGGCTACCGCGGCCAGCGCTACAGCCTCGCCAGCATTCCGCCTGAAGACCCCGCCACCTACGAAATGATCGGCCGCGCCGACACCATCGGCGTGTTCCAGATCGAATCCCGGGCGCAGATGTCGATGCTGCCCCGGCTCAAGCCGCAGAACTTCTACGACCTGGTGATCGAGGTGGCCATCGTCCGGCCCGGGCCGCTCCAGGGCGGCATGGTCCATCCCTACCTGCGCCGGCGTAATCGCCAGGAGCCGGAAACCTATCCGTCTCCGGAGCTGGAGGGCGTGCTCAAGCGCACCCTGGGAGTGCCGCTGTTTCAGGAACAGGTGATGCAGATCGCCATTGTCGCCGCCGACTACACGCCGGGGGAGGCCGACCAGTTGCGCCGCTCCATGGCCGCCTGGAAGCGCCACGGCGGCCTGGAACCGCACCGCGAACGGCTGCGCAAAGGCATGCGCAAGAACGGCTACAGCGACGAGTTCGCGGCGCAGATCTTCGAGCAGATCAAGGGCTTTGGCAGCTACGGCTTTCCCGAATCCCATGCCGCCAGCTTTGCTTTGCTGACCTACGCCAGTTGCTGGCTCAAGTGCCACGAACCTGCGGCCTTCGCCTGTGCCCTGATCAACAGCTGGCCCATGGGCTTCTACAGCCCCGACCAGATCCTCCAGGACGCCCGGCGCCATGGTTTGCAGGTTCTTGCGGTGGATGTGGGCGCCAGTGACTGGGACTGCAGCCTGGAGCCGATTCCTGTCCAGCCTGCACGCGCTGTAAATGGCCCCCCCGGGCAGCCGGCCCTGCGCCTGGGGCTGCGGATGATCAAGGGCTTTCGCGAGGACGATGCCCGGCGCATCGAACGTGCCCGCCGGCAACGGGCCTTTGTCGATATCGCCGACCTGGGCGAGCGGGCCCGCCTGGATGTCCGCGCCCAGGAATTGCTGGCCGATGCCGGCGCCTTGCAGGCGCTGGCCGGGGATCGCTACCGGGCCCGCTGGGAAGTGGCCGGGGTGGAAAGACAGCTGGGGCTGTTCGCCGGCCTGCCGAGCCAGGAGGAAGCGCCGGTAGCGTTGCCCCGGCCCAGTGTCGGCGAAGACCTGCAGGCGGATTACCACAGCCTGGGCACCACCCTCGGGCCGCACCCCCTGGCGCTGCTGCGCCCGCAGCTTGCGGCCCGGCGCTGCCGCAGCTCGCGCGACTTGCTGGCGGTGGAGCACGGGCGTTCGGTGAGCGTGGCCGGGCTGGTCACCGGGCGCCAGCGGCCGGGCACCGCCAGCGGGGTGACCTTCGTGACCCTGGAAGACGAGTTCGGCAACGTCAATGTGGTGGTCTGGCGCGACCTGGCCGAGCGCCAGCGCCGGGTGCTGGTGGGTGCGCAGTTGCTCAAGGTCGACGGCACCCTGGAAACCGAGGGCGAGGTGCGCCACCTGATTGCCGGGCGCCTGAGTGACCTGAGCCCGCTGCTGGATGGCATTCACGTACGCAGCCGCGACTTTCGCTGATGTAGCCGCTGCCGAGCCCGGGCGATGCTGCGAAAAGGCCCGCAGGGCCTTGCTTGGCGGTCTCCCGCCGGAACCCCGGCGTCCTCAAGACCGCCGCGTCTGCTGCGTCGCAATGCCGCCCAAGCCGTTCGTCCGACCGCGGCCCGAGCCTGCGGCAGCGGCTACACGAAACGCGGATCGGCAGTGGCCTGCCGCTTTGCTATCCCGAGTCTGTGGCAATGGTTACAGAATGACGCCAAGGTTTTTTATTCCTTTTCGCACTGATGGCGCTTTGGCATAATCGCCGCCGATGATGCCCCCTGCATCAAGTTTCAGAACGCTCGGCCGACGACTTTCGAGCCTGCACAGACTGGGGCCGCAGACGTGCGGCAGGGCGCAAGTGCATCTAGACAGTGCACCCAAATGGATACTCAAGAAGGAACATAGAGTGAGAGTGATCTCGAAGTTGATGTTGTCCGCTGTAGCACTGGCGGTGCTGGCGGGCATGAGCGGTTGCGCCACGGAAAGCTCCCGGGCCTTGCCGGTGGAGAAGGTCCAGAGCGCCAGCCAGGTATGGACCGGAGCCCGGGTGCCGATGGCCGTGGGCAAGTTCGACAACCGCTCCAGCTACATGCGCGGAATCTTCTCCGATGGCGTCGACCGCCTCGGCGGCCAGGCCAAGACCATCCTCATCACCCACCTGCAGCAGACCAACCGCTTCAGCGTGCTGGACCGCGACAACATGGGCGAGATCCAGCAGGAAGCGGCCATCAAGGGCCAGGCGCAGAAGCTCAAGGGCGCGGACTTCGTGGTCACCGGCGATGTCACCGAGTTCGGTCGCAAGGAAACCGGCGACCATCAGCTGTTCGGCATCCTCGGCCGCGGCAAGACCCAGGTGGCCTACGCCAAGGTGGCGTTGAACATCGTCAACATCAGCACCTCCGAAGTGGTCTATTCGACCCAGGGCGCTGGCGAGTACGCCTTGTCCAACCGTGAAGTGATCGGCTTCGGCGGCACCGCTGCCTACGATTCGACCCTCAACGGCAAGGTCCTCGACCTGGCCATGCGCGAGGCGGTCAACCGCATGGTCGAGGCCATCGACGCCGGCGCCTGGAAACCGGGCCGCTGATCACACAGCTGACAGGGAGAAGTGCAAGCATGTCGAAGACGATGATGGCGCGGCCAATGATGGCCGGCGCCTTGCTGGGCTGTGTGCTGCTGGCCGGTTGCAGCGGGCCGAAGACGCTGTACCAGTGGGAAACCTACCAGGCCCAGACCTACGAGTACTTCAAGGGCGAGGAGGCCCGGGAGGCCCAGGTCGAGGCCCTGGAGCGCGACCTGCAGAAGATCAAGTCCACCGGCAAGGCCGTGCCGCCGGGCTACCACGCCCACCTGGGCATGCTCTACGCGAGCCTGGGCAAGGATGACCAGATGGTGCAGCAGTTCAATACCGAGAAGGCGCTGTTCCCCGAATCCGCCTCGTACATGGACTTCCTGCTCAAGAACGCCAAGAAGGGAGCCGCCCAATGAGCCTGATGACCCTGCGCAACCTGCTGGGCCTGTTGGCCGTGAGCCTGCTGGTGGGCTGCGCCGCGCCCAGGAGCGTGGACTACTCGGCCTACAAGCAGGCCCGGCCGAAGTCGATCCTGGTGCTGCCGCCGCTCAATGAATCGCCGGACATCAAGGCCACCTACAGCATGCTGTCCCAGGTGACCTTTCCCCTGGCCGAAGCCGGTTACTACGTGATGCCGATCGCGGTGGTGGATGAAACCTTCCGCCACAACGGCCTGACCAACCCGGCGGACATCCACGGCCTGGCGCCGGCCAAGCTCAACGAGATCTTCGGCGCCGATGCCGGCCTGTACATCACGGTCAAGGAATACGGCACCAGCTACATGCTGATCAGCAGTGCCACCGTGGTCACCGCCAGCGCCACCCTGGTGGACCTGAAGACCGGCACCACGTTGTGGACCGGCAGCGCCCGCGCCTCCAGTGAGGAAGGCAACAACGGCAACAACGGTGGCCTGGTGGGCATGCTGATCACCGCTGCGGTGAAGCAGATCATCAACACCAGCACCGACGCCGGCCATCCGATTGCCGGCATCACCAGCCAGCGCCTGCTGTCGGCCGGGCAACGCACCGGCTTGCTGTACGGTCCGCGTTCGCCGAAATACGGCACCGACTGAGGGGCAGGGAGCGGGCAATCCGCTCTTTTTCAGGCGGCGCCTGTCGGCGTCCGCCTGGAACCCGGGCCATCGCCTATTCTGTTTTTTCAGTCGCGCGAAGGGCGTTGCCCGGCGGCATGGCCTACCAGTGGCGAAGCCGATCCCGGCCCTGGTGAAACCATCCGCGTGCACCGTGCTCAAAGGCTCTGGAGGCTGCGTTGCTGCCTCTTGAAAACCCACGCTGTGCCACGTTTTTCGTAGAGTCCGCTCATGCCGTTCTTATCTGATCATCACGGGTGCCAGGGGTGGAAGGGCGAGATGGCCGAGCGCATCCGTGCCTTTGACTGGTCCGCCACCAGCCTCGGGGCGTTGCAGCACTGGAGCCACAGCCTGTGCAGCACAGTGCAGCTGATGCTCGGCTCGCCGCTGCCGATGGTGATGCTCTGGGGCCCCCTGGGCTACATGATCTACAACGATGCCTATGCCGAGTTCGCCGGCGGCCGCCATCCCTACCTGCTGGGCTGCGCCGTGGAGATGGGCTGGCCGGAGGTTGCCGAGTTCAACCGCGGGGTGGTGAACACCTGCCTCAGCGGCGGCACCCTGTCCTATCACAACAAGGAACTGGTGCTGCTGCGCAACGGGGTGCCGGAAGACGTCTGGATGGACCTCTACTACAGCCCGGTGGCGGGGGACGACCAGGCTCCGGCCGGGGTCATCGCCATTGTCGTGGAAACCACCGCCCATGTGATTTCCGAGCGCCGCCGCCAGGCCGCGGAGGCCGCCTACCGGGCGGAGAACGAGCGCGTGCAGCTGGCGCTGAATGCCGGGGCGTTGCTGGGCTCCTTCGTCTGGGACGTCCAGGCCGACGTGCTGTCTTGCGACGAGCGTTTTGCCCGGACCTTTTCCTACCCGGCGGACCAGCCCCTGGACAACCTGCCGATCGATATCACCGAAAGCCGCATCCACCCCGATGACCTGCCGCGCATCAAGGAACTGGCCCGGTACAGCGTGACCCAGGGCGGGCCCTACAACGCCGAATACCGGGTGCGCCGCGAGGACGGCAGCTACACCTGGGTGCTGGCCTGTGGCCGTTGCGAGTTCGACGAGTCGGGCCAGGCCTTGCGTTTCCCCGGGGTGCTGATCGATATCCAGGAGCGCAAGATCGCCGAGGAAGCCCTGCGCCAACTGACCCGCAACCTGGAGCAGCGGGTGCTGGAGGAGGTCAACGCGCGGCTCAGCGCCGAGGAGCAACTGCGCCAGGTGCAGAAACTCGAAGCCATTGGCGGCCTGACCGGCGGCGTGGCCCATGATTTCAACAACCTGCTGCAGGTGATCGCCGGCAACCTGCATCTGCTGTCCCGCCACGAAGCGGGCAACGCCAATGTGCAGCGGCGCACAGCCGCCGCGCTGACGGCGGTGGAGCGCGGCGCCAAGCTGTCGAACCAACTGCTGGCCTTTGCCCGGCGCCAGCCGCTGTCACCGGCCAGCTACAACCCGCGGCATCTATACGAGGGCCTGGGAGAGTTGCTGCAGCGGGCCCTGGGCGAAACCATTTGCATCGATGTGCAATTGCCCGCCGAGCCCTGGTGCATCCATGTGGATCGCAACCAGTTGGAAAACGCCGTGCTCAACCTGGCGATCAATGCCCGGGATGCCCTGGGCGGCGAGGGGCGGATCCTCATCAGCGCCGAGAACCAGGTGCTGGATTCGCGTTTCTGCGCCGGCAAGGGCATCGCTGCCGGCGAGTACCTGTGCCTGAGTGTGGCTGACGATGGCCCGGGCATGCCCGCCGAGGTGCTCAAGCAGGCCTTCGAACCCTTCTTCACCACCAAGGCCGACGGTCATGGCACGGGCCTGGGCTTGAGCATGGTGTTCGGTTTCGTCAAGCAGAGCGGTGGCCATATCGAGATCTTCAGCAGCCCGGGGCAGGGCACCCGGGTGCAGATGTACTTTGCCCGCAGTGCCGAACCTACGCTGCAGCAGGCGCCGCGCCCGGGTCAGCGGGCGGGCGGCGGCGAGGAAAGCATCCTGGTGGTGGAGGACAACGCCGAGGTGCGCAGCGCCGCGGTGGAAATGCTCGAACACGAGGGCTACCGGGTGCGCACCGCGAGCAATGGTGACGCTGCCATGCAACTGCTGCTGGACGGGCTCAAGGTCGATCTGATCTTCACCGACGTGGTGATGCCCGGTCTGATCAAGAGCACGGACCTGGCCACCTGGGCCAAGACCCAGGCACCGCCGATCGCGGTGCTGTTCACCTCGGGGCACACCCGCGACATGATTTCGCGCAACCACCAGCTCAGCCCCGACACCCACCTGCTGAGCAAGCCCTACGGGCCTGCAGACCTGAGCGCCATGGTGCGTTCGGTGCTGGAGGCCTGAGCGGCGCCTGGCGCCAAGTGTGAAGCAGCGCATAAAAATCCCCAGGGGGCGACGACAAACTGGCGTCAAACTTCTACGCTGCATGAAGTTGAATGAACTTGTACGTTTTTTCTGCTGACCAAGGACAGGGGCATCGACCGCCTGATCCCATAACAACAAACGTCGTCTTGCGCGGTTTTTCTTCTCAACCTTTTTTGGATGCTCCGCCGTGATCTCCACCCTTGAACTGCGCAGAATCGTTGAAACCAGCTTCCTGCCCCTGCATTGCCAGTGCACCGTCGGCCACGACGGGGCCATGACTGTGCGCATCTGCGACCCCGCCAGCGGGCGCGTCGACCTGTTGGTCACCGGCATCGCCACCCGCGGCCTGACCAGCTCCCGGGCGCTGTCGGAGCTGATTGCCGAGTTGCGCTACGACCTCCAGCACACCCGTCTGAGCACCGAGCAGCAAGCCCGCCGCCAGCACGGTCGCTGAAGCGCCAGGGAACATTGCGCCGGGGGCGAGGCTCGAACCCCGGGTACGCGCGTCGATCTTCCACGGGGCTTACCTCGGGCCTCGGACCTTGTGTGATGATCGCGCTTCGACTGTTCGCGGTTCTCGACATAAGGCTGGTTCATGACTGCTTCCCGTAGCCCCTCCGATGCTTCCCAGGCGAGCCCTTCGTCCTTTCCAGCCAGCGGTTTTGTCCGGGTGCGCGGCGCCCGCGAGCACAACCTGAAGAATGTCGACGTGGACATTCCCCGGGATGCGCTGGTGGTGTTCAGTGGGGTGTCGGGCTCGGGCAAGTCGTCCCTGGCGTTCTCCACCCTGTATGCCGAGGCCCAGCGTCGCTACTTCGAATCGGTGGCGCCCTATGCCCGGCGCCTGATCGACCAGGTGGGGGTGCCGGATGTCGACCGCATCGACGGCCTGCCGCCGGCGGTGGCCCTGCAACAGCAGCGCGGCACTCCCAGCACGCGCTCTTCGGTGGGCAGCGTGACCACCTTGTCGAGCCTGGTGCGCATGCTCTATTCCCGGGCCGGTAGCTACCCGCCGGGGCAGCCGATGCTGTATGCCGAGGACTTTTCGCCGAACACGCCCCAGGGCGCCTGCCCGGAATGCCATGGCCTGGGGCGGGTCTATGAGGTCGACGAAGCGAGCATGGTTCCCGACCCTTCGCTGACCATCCGCCAGCGCGCCGTGGCCTCCTGGCCCCTGGCCTGGCAGGGACAGAACCTGCGGGACATCCTGGTGACCCTGGGCTACGACGTCGACATCCCCTGGCAGCAACTGCCGAAAAAGCAGCGTGACTGGATCCTCTTCACCGAAGAAACCCCCACAGTACCGGTGTACGCCGGGCTGACCCCGGAACAGACCCGCGAAGCCCTCAAGCGCAAGCAGGAACCCAGCTACATGGGCACTTTCAGCGGCGCCCGGCGCTATGTGCTGCACACCTTCACCCACACCCAGAGCGCGCTGATGAAAAAGCGTGTGTCGCAATTCATGCGCGGCAGCCCGTGCCCGCTGTGCGAGGGCAAGCGGCTCAAGCGCGAGGCCCTGGCGGTGACCTTTGCCGGGCTGGATATCGGCGAGCTGGCGCGCCTGCCGCTGCTGCAACTGGCCGAGGTGCTGCGGCCGGTGGCGGCGGCAGATTACCTGGAGCAGGCGCCCGCCGATGATCCGGTGCTGAGCCACGCCCAGACCCGTGCCGCGCGTCAGCAGCGCCATGCCCAGGGCGCCCCGGAGCATCGTGGCGCGCCGGATGTGCGGCATACGCCGAACCTGTCCCTGGAAAAGCGCCTGGCCGCCCAGCGCATCGCCCAGGACCTGCTGGAGCGGGTCAGCACCCTGACCGACCTCGGGCTGGGCTACCTGGCCCTGGAGCGCAGCACGCCGAGCCTGTCTTCCGGTGAGTTGCAGCGCCTGCGCCTGGCGACCCAGCTGGGCTCGCAGCTGTTCGGGGTGATCTATGTGCTGGACGAGCCCTCGGCAGGCCTGCACCCGGCGGATGCCGAGGCACTGTTCGAGGCCTTGCAGCGGCTCAAGGCCGCCGGCAACTCGCTGTTCGTGGTGGAGCACGATGTGCAGACCATGCGCCGTGCCGACTGGCTGGTGGACGTGGGCCCGGCGGCGGGAGAGCGTGGTGGCCAGGTGCTGTACAGCGGCCCGCCGGCCGGCTTGGCCGAGGTGGCGCAGTCCCAGACCCGGGCCTACCTGTTTCCCGAGCAGGCCCCGGCCCGGCGTACCCCGCGCCCGCCCCGGGGCTGGCTGCGGCTGGAAGGTATCAGCCGCAACAACCTCAAGGAGCTGGACGCCGAGTTTCCCCTGGGCTGCTTTACCGCGGTGACCGGGGTTTCCGGTTCCGGCAAGTCGAGCCTGGTGAGCCAGGCCCTGCTGGAACTGGTGGGCGCGCACCTGGGCAAGGCTTCGGCCAGCGATGAGGCGCCGGAGCTGGACCTGGCGGACGACGCACCGGTCAGCAGCGGCGGGCGGGTGGTGGCCGGCATGGAGCAGATCAAGCGCCTGGTGCAGGTGGACCAGAAACCCATCGGCCGCACCCCGCGTTCCAATCTCGCGACCTACACCGGGCTGTTCGATCAGGTGCGCAAGCTGTTCGCCGCCACCGACGAGGCCCGGGAGCGGGGCTTCGACGCCGGGCAGTTTTCCTTCAACGTGGCCAAGGGCCGTTGCCCGGCCTGCGAGGGCGAGGGCTTTGTCAGCGTCGAGCTGCTGTTCATGCCCAGCGTGTTCGCCCGGTGCCCGACCTGCCATGGCGCGCGCTACAACCCCCAGACCCTGGCCGTGACCTGGCAGGGCCTGAACATCGCCCAGGTGCTGCAATTGAGTGTCGAGCAGGCCTTGCCGGTGTTTTCCGAACAACCGGGCATCCGCCGCGCCCTGGAAGTGCTGCGCGACATCGGCCTGGATTACCTGCGCCTGGGCCAGCCGGCCACCGAGCTGTCCGGCGGTGAGGCGCAGCGCATCAAGCTGGCCACCGAGCTGCAGCGCACCGCCCGGGGCGCCACCCTGTACGTGCTGGACGAGCCCACCACCGGCCTGCACCCACGGGATGTGGACCGTCTGCTGGAGCAACTGGACAAACTGGTGGCCGCCGGGCACAGCCTGGTGGTGGTGGAGCACGAAATGCGCGTGGTGGCCCAGGCCGACTGGGTGATCGATATCGGCCCTGGAGCCGGCGACCAGGGCGGCACCCTGGTGGCCTGCGGCACCCCGCACCAGGTGGCAAAGCAGCGCACTAGCCGTACCGCGCCCTTTCTTGCCCAAGCGCTGGGCGGACGTTGATCCAGGGCAAAAGTGGCGACGAACGGTTACCGCTGGTCTGATTGGCGGTCGACAGACCCGGTCCGGCGAGGCCATTCTGATAACCGGCGGGGGCGTGATGACGCCCTTGCTGCCGATCAACCACGGAGGTGTTCCATGCCGGTGACCCACGACCTTTACCAGGACCTGAGCTGCAGTAAAGAAGACATTCAACAGCGTCGGGCCAGTGACCCCCACCTGAATGCGCTGTTCGACAAATACACCAGCATCGACGATCAGGTGCTCAAGGCCGAAGCTGCCGCTGCCGCAGACGACGAACTGAAGAAACTCAAGGAAAAACGCCTGCTGATCAAGGATGAGATCGCCGGGAAACTCACCGCCGGTTCCTGACCCCCCTGTAACAAAGACGCTCGCAGTAGCAAGGCGCTTGTTGTGGCGAGGGAGCTTGCTCCCGCTGGGCGGCATAGCCGCCCAGACGCCCGCTGGGCTGTCCCCACCCCAAGCTGCAACGCCCCCAGCCTCAAGGCGCCAGCGCCTCCTTCAACGACAACCGGGCCATGTGCCTGGCCGTCAGCGACCCCAGGTACAAGGCATCGCCATATTCGCGCACCGTGGTGATCGGCGAGTAGTTGCCGCTGCTGCCATCCTGCAGGTTGGCGATCACCTGGCCCTGGGTATCCAGGCCCAGCACGAAGCCGCGTTTCTCCACCGGCTTGGGCAATACCGTCATCGCCCGCACCAGCATCTTGCGCACGAAGGGGTAGGGCGCGGTGGCATCGAGCAACGGGTTGCGCGGTGCGTACAGGGCCACCCAGAAACGCCCGGCGCCATTGAAGCTCAGGTTGTCCGGCAGCCCCGGCAGGTTGTCGATGAACAGGTCGTGGCTGCCGGCCTTGTCACCCTTGAGCCAGTAGCGGCTGATGCGGTAGGCGCCGGTTTCATTGACCAGCACATAGGCCTCGTCCGGCCCCAGGGCAATGCCGTTGGCGAACTCCAGGCGGTCCAGCAGCACCTCGGTGGTGCCGCTCTGGAAGTCGTAGCGCAGCAGGCGGCCATCGGCGCCGTGCTCGATCACCGCTTCGCCGTCATGGCCATAGCCCCAGCGGCTGGTGGCGTCGCTGAAGTAGGCGTAGCGCCCCGCGGCATCGACCGCCACATCGTCGGTAAAGCCGAACTTCAGGCCCTTGGCCTCGGTGCTCAGGGTCTGCAACTGGCCCTGGCTGTCCAGGGCCAGCAGGCCCTTGATGGCATCGGCGATGATCAGGCGCCCGTCCGGGTGCCGGGCCAGGCCCAGGGGCCGGCCGCCGGTATTGACCAGCACTTTGAGCGCACTGCCGTCGAGGCTGCTCTGGATCACCCGGCCGTCATGCAGGCCGCTGAGCAGTTGTTCGTGTTCCAGCAGCAGGGCTTCGGGGCCGTCGATGTCCCGGGCGCCCACCGGCTGCACGGCCTTGAGCTTCTGGTTCTCGGCAAACGGCCCCTGGCTCAGGGACGGCGCCGGCGCCGGGTTCCAGGCCACCGGCTGGACCCTGGTCGGCATCAGCAGCAGGAAGGCCAGGACGGCCAGCAGCACCAGCAGGACAATCCGCAGGCCGCTGAAGCGGCGGGGGGCAATCTGATTCATGCAATGACTCCTGTCGGGGCGGCCTCAGGACGGGCGGCCGGGGGCCTCGGTGGCGGGCAGCGGGATAGCTTGCTGGGCCATCTCGCACAATGCCAGCAATGAGGCGGCGGATTCCCGTTCTATCCGTCGCTTGAATAACAGCTGATTGCCCAGGCGCATCAGCAGGTTGTCAAAGCCGTACTCCAGGGTCCGCACGAAGCGCGTGTGCTGCGCCCCCAGGGGCTGGCATTCGTAGGTCACCTGCAGGTGCAGGCCGTGATCGCCCCGGGCGCTGGCACGCCAGCGGTGCCCGGGCAGGTACTCCTCGACCGTCCAGCTCAGGTGGCCGCTGCGCCCGCCGGCATGGATGTCTTCCTCGAAGCCTTGCCCGGCGAACAGCGGGCCTTCGGCGCCCTCGACCTTAAGCGAGGAGGGGTGCCACTGTGGCCAGAGCCGCGAGCTGGCGGCATAGGCCAGGGTGCTGGCGGCGCTGCGGGGGATGTCGACCTGGTGCTGCATGCGGGTCATGGGCGTGGCCTCGTCAGGGGTGGAAGTGACGGCGGGCGGCTCTTGCGGTTGCCAGTGCAGGGTACCGAACAGCCAGTCCATCAGCGGCAGGACAATATTGAAGTTGCGCTCCTGCATCAGCTCGCGGCGGTGATGCAGTTCGTGCAGGCGGCGCATCTGCCGCACCCAGGGCAGGCGCGCCAGGGGGTGATTGGCGGGCAGGTGCTCGCAGGCATGGAACACCTCGTAGGCCAGGTAGCCGAGCAGGGTGCAACTGGCGAACAGCGCCGCCACGTTGCCATTCCACAGGCGCAGCAGCGCCCACAGGGGCAGGGCGAAGAGCAGGCTGTGCACCACGATCAGCCAGGCCGGAAACAGAATCACCCGCCAGTCCCGGTAGCCTTCATAAGCCATCAGCCCGGGGGCGAAGAAGCTGTGGTGGTCGCCGGTATGGCGGGCATAGAACATCCGCGCGAAGCGCTGCTTGTGATGCCCCAGCCAGCGGTGCACCACGTAGATGCACAGGTTGAAGAACAGCAGCGCCAGCGGCACCGCCAGCCATTCCAGGGGCTGCACCTGGCTCAGGGTGCTGCATAGCAGGCCGATGCACAGCAGGCCATAGGCCAGGACAAAGCCGCCATGCAGCCAGGGGTTGTAGCGCGGACTGACTGCCGCTCGGTATTGCTGACGAAAGTGCTGGGTGGTTTCTCGCACGGCCCGATTCCCGTTGTTGTTTTTATGGGCAGCAGCGTAGCCGGCGGGTAATTATCCAGCCAATGGATAGTGGGAATGAGGATTATTCATCAGGCTGAAAATGCCTGGATAAAGCCCAGGGAAACGACAGCGAGGCGAATGAAAGATTGACGCCAGAATAGTGGCTATTTAGTATTTTGATATTGAATTGATATCATTTCTGCTCGCACTCTGCTTCTTTCTGGTTCCGTTTTGCCTGTCAGGCATCGAGGGGCTGCCAGTTCGACCCTGCTTGCCGAAATCAATTTTTCCTCGCCATGGGCCTTCAGGATGAAGGCTCCAGGGGCTTGTGCTCCTGCATTGCTAAGAGACTGACATGGACGTTCGCCACTTCACCTTCCTGGCCCAGCAACCCTCTGCTGTCCTGCAATCCCGTGATTCGTTCTGCGGCTTGTCCAAGCGCAGCCTGGCGTTCGTCCTGGCCAACATGATGTTCTGGCAGCCGCTGGTGGCGATGGCCGACGGCATCGTGGTCAACGGCAGCGGTACAACACTGGGACAGGCCGGCAATGGCGTGCCCATCGTCAACATTGCCACGCCCAATGGCAGCGGCCTGTCGCACAACAAGTTCAGCGACTACAACGTCGGCCAGCAGGGGCTGATCCTCAACAACGCCACCGGCCGCACCCAGGAAACCCAGCTCGGTGGAATCATTCTCGGCAACTCCAACCTGGGTGGCCGCGCGGCCAATGTGATCCTCAACGAGGTCAACGGCGGCAGCCCCAGCCAGCTCAAGGGCTACACCGAAGTGGCCGGGCAAGCGGCCCATGTCATTGTCGCCAACCCCTACGGCGTGACCTGCAACGGCTGCGGCTTCATCAACACCCCGAAAGCCACCCTGACCACCGGCAAGCCGGTGATCGAGAACGGCCAGCTCCAGCGTTACCAAGTGGACCAGGGCAGCGTCGCCATCGAGGGTGCAGGCCTCAACGTGAGCAATATCGACCAGTTCGAAATCATCACCCGCAGCGCCAAGATCAACGCCGAGATCCAGGCCCGGCACCTGGCGGTGATCGCCGGGGCCAACGACGTCGACGCCAAGACCTTGAACGCCACGGCCCGCACCGCCAACCCGGTGGATGCACCGCAACTGGCCATCGACTCATCAGCCCTCGGCGGCATGTACGCCGGGGCGATCAAGCTGGTGGGCACTGAAGCCGGGGTCGGGGTGAAGCTCGACGGCAAGCTGATCGCCAGTGGCGGTGATATCCAACTGGATGCCAACGGCCAGTTGCGCATGGCCGACGCCACTGCCGAGAAGGGCGCGGTGGCGATCAAGGCCGGCAGCCTGGAGGCCCAGGGCGCGGTCTACGCCGGCAGCGAACTCAAGGTACAGACCCGGGGCGACCTGAGCAGCCAGAAAACCCTCGCCGCCCGCGACAGCATCCAGCTGGACAGCGGTGGCCAACTGAGCAACCAGGGCATCATCGAAGCCGGGGTCAATGCCGATAACTCTCGCAACGCCAACGGCGATATCAGCCTCAACGCCCGGGATCTCGACAACCGCGGCAAGAGCATTATCGCCAGCCGCGACCTGACCCTGAACACGGCCCAGACCCTGGACAACCGGGGCGGTACCCTTAGTGGCCAGCATCAGGTGAAGGTCAGCGCCGGCACTCTGGACAACCAGAACCAGGGCCGGGTCCTGAGCAGCGACAGCCTGGAACTGCAGGCCACCCAGGTGCTGAACCACAATGCCCTGATCACCAGCGACGGCCAACTCAAGGCCGAGATCGGCCACCTGGGCAATCGCCACGGCGAGCTCAGCAGCCTGAGCCAGGTTCGCCTGCAACTGGCGGCGCTGGACAACGTCGCCGGGCTGGTGATGGCCGGTGAAACCCTGGATATCAACGCCAGCGGGGCCATCGACAACCGTGGCGGTGCCCTGGGGGCGGAGCGCTTGCTGAAGGTGCAGGCCGCATCCCTGGACAACAGCAAGGCCGGTAACCTGCGCAGCGAGAAGCGCCTGGAGGTCCAGGTCGCCGGGCGTCTCGACAACCAGGACAGGGGCTTGATTCAGGCTAACCAGGCCATGGAAGTACAGGCCGGGCAACTGGACAACCGCAAGGGCAGGATTTCCGGCAGCGACACCCTGGTGGTGCGCGGCGAGAGTGCGGACAACCGCGGTGGGGTGATACATGCCGATCAGGCCCTGGGCCTGCACAGTCGTGACGTGGATAACCGCGACAAGGGCCGCCTGGAAAGCCGGACCGCCGTCACCGTCGAAGGCAACCGCCTGGACAACAGCGGTGGCCTGCTCAGCGCCACTTCAACCCTGACGCTGAACAGCGGCGAGGTGCTCAACCACGCTGGCCGCATCGCCAGCAAAGGCGAACTCCATGCCCAGGTGGACAGCCTTGCCCAGCATGGCGGCGAGCTGGTGGCCGAAGGCGTTCTGCATCTGCAGGGCCAGTCCCTGGATAACCGGGACCAGGGCCTGGTGGCCTCCCTCAAGGCCCTGACCCTGGACGTCGTCGAGGTGGATAACCGTGGTGGTGCACTGTCGGGCCAGGGGGAAGTGCAGGTCAACGGCCAGGGGCTGAACAACAGTGATGGCGGCAAGGTCCTGGCGGACCAGCGCCTGCTGCTCCAGGTGGCCCGGGTCATCAACCAGAACCAGGGGCTGTTGTTCAGCAAGCAAGGGCTGACCCTGAGTGGCGACAGCCTGGACAACAGCGGCGGCCAGCTGGTGAGCCAGAAGCCGTTGCTGCTGACCCTGAGCGCAGCCCTGGACAACCAGCGCGGCCTGATCAGCGGCGAAGACCTGCTGACCCTCAAGGTTGGCAGCCTGGACAACCGCGGCGGACGCCTGACCGGTGCCCGGGCCCTGAGCCTCGACAGCCGCGGGGCGCTGCTCAACCAGGGCGGCTCGATCGTCGCCGAGCAGGGGCTGACCCTGGACAGCACCAGCCTGAACAACAGCGACAAGGGCGTGATCAGCGCCAAGGCCGATGCCCGCCTGGGCACCGGCGCTTTCGACAACAGCCAGGGCGGCAGCCTGACCAGTGCCGGGCAGTTGACCCTGACCACTGCCCAACTGACCAACAACCAGGGCCGGATCGGCAGCGACCAGGCCCTCAATGCCAGCATCACTGGTCTGCAGCAGCAGGGCGGCGAGCTGTTCAGCAACGCCGACCTGACCTTGGACCTGAACCATGGCCTGCTGGACAACCAGGGCGGCAACCTGCACACCCCGGGGCAGTTGTTGTTGCGCAACCTCGACCGGGTGGACAACCGCAGCGGTGAAATCTCCGGGGCCAAGGCCTTCAGCCTCAACGCCCGGGAACTGGACAACGGTGCCGGCAAGCTCCTGAGCAATCAGGCCCTGACCCTGCGCATCGAGCAGGCCCTGGCCAACGTCAAGGGGCTGATCTCGGCTGCAGCCATCGACAGCCGCAGCGCCAGTCTGGACAACCGCGACGGTCAGTTGCACAGCCGTGGCGACAGCCAACTGCAGGTCAGCGGGCACGCCGACAACCAGGGCGCAATACTGCTGGCCGAAGGGCAGATGACCCTCAAGGCCGCCAGCCTGGACAACCGCCAGGAGGGGCTGGTGGGCGCCACCCGCGCCCTGGACCTGCAGGTCGGGCGACTGGATAACCGCGGCGGTGAAGTGTCGAGCCGGCAGATCGACCTGAGCGGCGAGCGCCTGGACAACAGTGACCAGGGCCGCCTGCTGGCCAGTGGTGACCTGACCCTGAAGGTGGCCCGGGTGCTCAACCAGAACCTGGGCCTGATTTCCGCGGACCAGGGCCTGAGCCTCAGCGGCATCGGCCTGGACAACCGGGGCGGGCAACTGGTGGGGGCCCAGCGCCTGGACCTGGAACTGGGTGAAGACCTCGACAACCGCAAAGGCCGGATCAGCAGCGAAGGCCGCCTGGCGACCCAGGCCCGCAACCTGAACAACGACCGGGGCAGCCTGTCCAGTGGTGGTGCCTTGCAGGTCAGCGCCGGGCAGGCCCTGAGCAACCAGGGCGGCAAGTTGTTGAGCGACGCGGGCCTGACCCTGGCCAGTGCCCGGCTGGACAACCAGCAGCAGGGCATCATCAGCGCCAAGGGCCGGCTGTCACTCACTACCGGAGCGCTGGACAACAGCCAGGGCGGCAACCTCAACAGCGGTGATGAACTGAGCCTGAACGCTGCCCAGGTCAACAACGAGCAGGGCAGCATCGGCAGCGCCAAGGCCCTGACGGCCTCGGTCACCGGGTTGCAGCAGCAGGGCGGCAAGCTGTTCAGCAAGAGCCGCCTGAGCCTGGACCTGAACCACGGCACCCTGAACAACCAGGGCGGCCTGATCAATGCCCCCGGTGTGCTACTGCTGAGCAACCTCGGCGCGGTGGACAACCGTCAGGGAGAAATCTCCAGCCAGCAGGCTTTCGAACTGGCCGCCCGCAGCCTGGACAACAGCGCCGGGCAGTTGCTCAGCAACCAGGCCCTGACCTTGCGCATCGAGGGCGCGCTGACCGCGCTCAAGGGCAAGATCGCCGCCGCCGCGTTGCAGATCGATGCCGCTAGCCTGGACCACAGCGGCTCGCTGCTCAGCGACAGCGAACTGGACCTGCGGGTCACTGGCCCGTTGCACAACCAGGGCCTGATCCAGGCCGCCGGGCCGCTGCAGATCAGCGCCAACGGCCTGGACAACCAGGGTGGGCGCCTGCTCGGCGGCACCCGTGTGGGCATCGACCTGGGGGCCCAAGGCTCGGACCTGGACAACCGCCAGGGCCTGATCAACACCCAGGGCGTGCTGAGCATTGCCGGGCTGCGGGACCTGCAGAACCAGGCCGGGGAAATCTCCAGCACCCAGGGCTTCAACCTGGCCGGGCGCAGCCTGGACAACAGTGGCGGCAAGCTGATCAGCCACCAGCAGCTTGGGGTCGAGGCCGTGAACCTGGGCAACCAGCAGGGCCTGATATCCGGCTGGCAGGGGCTCAAGGTTAGCGGCGGCAGCCTGGACAACCGCCAGCAAGGTACCTTGTCGAGCCTGCTGGGGGATCTGAATATCGACCTCAGCGGCGCCTTGCTCAACAGTGCGCAAGGCGGGCTGGCCAGCCAGGGTCAGCTGACCCTTAAGGCCGCGAGCCTGGACAACAGCGACAAGGGCATCGTCACCAGCAAGGGCGAGCAGCAACTGATCCTTGGCAGTGGAGGTTTGAACAACGCCCGGGGCGGGCTGATTGAAAGCAGCGCCAGCCTCGACATCGGCGCCGGCGACCTGGACAACCAGGGCGGCCGCCTCAGCGCCGTGGGCGGCCTGAACTTCACCGGCAATAGCCTGAACAACCAGGGTGGCAACCTGCGCGGTGAAGGCGCGGTGACCCTCGATCTTCTGGGTGCCCTGGTCAACACCCAGGGCAAGCTGGCCGCCAGCGGCCCGCTGCTGCTCAAGCGTTCCAGCCGCATCGACAACCAGGACGGGCAGTTGGTCAGCCAGAACCTGATGACTCTATTCAGCAACAGCCTGGACAACAGTAACCGCGGCACCCTGGCCGCCAATGGTGCGCTGCAGGTCAACGTCAGTGGCGAGGTGCGCAACCAGAATGACGGCCTGATCTACAGCCGCGACGCCGGCCTGAGCCTGAGCGCCGGCAGCCTGAACAATGCCAAGGGCGCGATCCAGAGCGCCAAGGCCCAGACCCTGGCAGCGACCGGGGGCATCGATAACCAGGGCGGCAAGCTGATTGCCGAGGATGGAGACCTGGACATTCAAGGCGCCAGCCTGGATAACCGCGCGGGTGTACTGTCCAGCCTCAAGGGGCTGTTCCAGGCCCGGATATCGGGGGTGCTGAACAACCATGGCGGCCAGGCCGAGGCCCAGCGCCTGGATCTGCAAGCCCTGGCCGGTTTCGACAACGGCGCCGGACGCATGGCGGCCAAGGGTGGCGACTTGCTGCTCAATGCCGGCAGCGCCGGGGTGGATAACAGCCACGGCGGCCTGTATGCCAGCGGGCGGGTCAAGGCCAGCGGCAATCAGCTCGACAACAGCACCGGGCAGATCAACGGCCAGCACATCGACCTGGATTTCAACGGTTCCCTGGTCAACCAGGGCGGCCTGATTGAAAGCCGCGAGAGCCTGGCGCTGCGCGGCGCCAGCCTGGACAACCAGGGCGGCAAACTGCGGGCCCTGGCCCCTGGCGGCAAGACCGACCTGCAGATCGGCGGGCTGTTCGACAACCGCAACGGCCTGCTGGAATCCGCCAACACCGACCTGACCCTGGCGGCGTCGGGTTTCCTCAATCAGGGTGGCAGCCTGCTGCACCTGGGCGAAGGCAACTTCGATATCGCCACCGGCAACGTGATCAACGCCGGCGGCAGCCTGGTCACCCGGGGCGGGCTGACGCTGACCGCCGACAGCTGGACCAACAGTAGCGTGATCCAGGCCGGGCGCCTGAACCTCGACGTCAACCACTTCAGCCAGACCGCCGCTGGCCAGTTGCTGGCCAGCCAGCACTTGCAGGCCCGGGGTGGCAACTGGAACAACGACGGGCTGCTGGCCAGTGATGGCAGCCTGGACCTGCAGATCGGCGGCACCTATTCCGGTAATGGCCGGGTATCCAGCCTGGGCACCCTTGGCTTTGGCGCGGCCCAGCTCAACCTTGGCGCCGCGGGCAGCATCGCCGGTGGCGGCGGTACCCAGGTCACGGTCGCCGGGCAACTGAACAACGCCGGGCGCCTGACCTCCAACGCCGGACTCTCGGTGAATGCCGGCGGCGTGCTCAACACCGGCACCCTGGGCGCCGCCCAGGACCTGAACCTGACCACCCCGACCCTGGTCAACGACCACGGTTTCGTATTCAGCGGCCAGAACGCCGGCTTCAACGTCAATACCCTGACCAACAGCTATGGCGAGTTCTACAGCCTGGGCGGCCTGACTGTGGCCGGCATGGCGGCAGGCACCTCGGCCCAAAACCTGAGAAACATCTCCGGCAACATCCAGAGCGGCGGCGATATCAATATCGCTGCACTGGATCTGGTCAACGACCGGGAAAAATACGAAGCCAGCCAGCAGATCACCGATGGCCGCATGACCATCCGCTGCGTCCAGCACTGCGGCGGTGGCGCCAGTTGGGTCCGGGGGCCGGTGTTTATCTACCGGACGGTGGAAGGCGTGGTGACCAGCGACTCGCCGCAGTCGACCCTGAACGCGGGGGGCAACCTGACGGTCAACAGCACCAGCTTCCTCAACCGCTACAGCACCGTGTCGGCAGGCAATGACCTGAGCATCACCAGCGGCACCATCACCAACCAGGCCTCCCTGGTGGCGTCCGGTTCTTCCGGCTATGAAGTCGGCGCCGGGGTCAAGATCAATCGCGGGCTGTTCTTCCAGCTGGCCCGTGACGTGCAGGCCTATGACCGGGCGCACCCGCAGGGCAGTGCCTTCAACCAGGAGGACTTCGCCGCCCTGGTGGCCAAGTTCAACCCGGGGATCTTCTATGGCATCGACCGGCCGGTAGAGACCTCGACCCAGAGCACTTCCGCCGCGCCGGCCATCATCCAGGCCGGTGGCAAGGCCCGGCTCACGGCAGCCAACGACATCAGCAATATCAGCGTGGTCAAGAATGCCATCGCCGTGGGCGGTAGCACCCGCGACACGGCGGTGGGCGCCTCCAGCAAGCCGCTGATGGTAGTGCTCCACTCCCAGCTACCGCCGGACCTGGCGCAGCAGCAGGTCAACCCCCTGAGCCTGCCCAACTTCAGCCTGCCATCCGGGCAGAACGGCCTGTTCCGCCTGAGCGGCCAGGGCGGCGCAGCGCAGCCCTCGGCCCCGGCGCAGAGCTGGAGCATGGGCGGCGCCAGCCTGGAACTGAGCACTCGCCAGGCCGGTCCGGAGCCGGTCCAGCCCCGGGAACTGAGCAACCGGCCGCTGCCGCAAGTGGCCCTGGGCGCTCGCGACCTGAACCTGGTTGATCACCAGGCCACGGGCATCGATGGCCGCGCAGCGACGGTGCAGGTGAACGCCGTGGCCGGGGATTCGCCGGGGGGCGTGCTGCTGCCCACGGGCAGTGCTGGCAACCAGAGCGTCAACCGCGTCCAGGGCCTGCCGGACAGCAGTGTGCGCAGCAATCCGCACAAGTACCTGATCGAGACCAACCCGCTGCTCACCGACCTCAAGCAGTTCATGGGTTCGGACTATCTGCTGTCGAAACTGGGCTACGACCCGGACCAGAGCGCCAAGCGCCTGGGTGATGGTTTTTACGAGCAGCGCCTGATCCAGCAAGCGGTCACGGCCCGTACCGGCCAGCGTTTTCTCGATGGCCAGAACAGCGATGAGGGCATGTTCAAGTACCTGATGAACAACGCCATCGCCAGCAAGGATTCGCTCAACCTGGCAGTGGGCGTGACCCTGACTTCCCAGCAGGTGGCGGCCCTGACCCACGACATCGTCTGGCTCGAAGAGCAGGAGGTGAACGGCGAGAAGGTGCTGGTGCCAGTGCTGTACTTGGCCAACGCCAACAACCGCCTGGCGCCCAATGGCGCGCTGGTCCAGGGCCGCGACGTGACCCTGATCGCCGGCAAGGACCTGGTCAACTCCGGGACCTTGCGCGCCAGTGAGAACCTCAGTGCCACGGCGGGGACTGACCTGATCAACGGTGGCCTGATCGAGGCGGGCAATCGCCTGAACCTGCTGGCCGGGGACAACGTGATCAACCAGTCCGGCGGTATTATCGCCGGGCGTGACGTGACGGTCCGCGCCCTGGCCGGGGATGTGATCAACGAGCGCAGCATCACCACCTTCCAGAGCAACCCGGGCTCCACCACCCAGCGCCTGGACTACGCCGACAACGCCGGGCGGATCGAGGCCCGCAACGACCTGAATGTCGGTGCCGGTCGCGATATCAATAACATCGGCGGGGTGCTGAGCAGTGGCGGCGACACGACCCTGATCGCTGCGCGCGACGTCAACCTGGTATCGGCCCAGGAGCACGACAAGCTCACCCGCGACCGCTACCTCAACGAAAGCATCACCCAGCACGGTTCAAGCGTCAGCGTCGGAAGGGATCTGGCGGTCAGCGCCGGACGCGACCTTACGGCAGTCGCCAGCCAGATCGAGGCCAAGCGCAACATCGCCATGGATGCGGCGGGTGACCTGACCCTGGCCTCGGCGGCGGATGAACAGCACAGCTACTCCAAGACCAAGAAAGTCACCCGCCAGGAAGACCATGTCAGCCAGATCGGCACCTCGCTGACCGCCGGGGCCGATGTGGTCCTCAGTGCCGGCAAGGACCTGAGCCTGATCTCCAGCCGTATCAGCGCCGGCAACGAAGCCTACCTGGTGGCCGGTGACAACCTGGAGTTGCTGGCGGCCCAGGACAGCGACTACTCGCTGTACGACATGAAGAAGAAGGGCAGTTGGGGCCGCAAGAAGACCCGCCGTGACGAGGTGACCCAGGTCACCAACATCGGCAGCGAGATCACGACTGGCGGCGACCTGACCCTCAAGAGCGGCGGCGACCAGAAATACCAGGTGGCCAAGCTGGAAAGCGCCAAGGACCTGACCCTGGACAGTGGCGGCGCGATCACCTTCGAGGGGGTCAAGGACCTGCACGACGAAAGCCACACCAAGAGCAATAACAATGCCTTCTGGAATTCCTCCAAAGGCCGCGGCAACACCGATGAAACCCTGCGCCAGAGCAGCCTGGTGGCCGGCGGCAGCCTGACCATCAAGGCCGTGGAAGGCTTGAAGATCGACATCAAGCACATCGACCAGAAAAGCGTCAGCCAGGCCATCGACGCCATGGTCCAGGCCGACCCGCAACTGGCCTGGCTGAAACAGGCCGAGGCCCGGGGCGACGTCGACTGGCGCCAGGTCAAGGAGATCCACGAGTCCTTCAAGTACAACAACTCGGGCCTGGGCCCGGCAGCGCAGTTGATCATCGCCATCGCCCTGGCGGCGGTGATGGGGCCGATGATGGCCGGGATGAACACCATGCTCCAGGCAGTGGCGGTGAACGTCGCCACCAAGGCCACGGTCAGCACCATCGACAACCGCGGCAACCTGGGCAAGGTCCTCAAGGACGTGACCTCCAAGGAGAGCATCAAGGGCTACACAGTGGCCGCAGCCACCGCCGGAGTGGCCCAGGGGTTGAACTACAACCCGAGCGCCATGGGCCTGGATGCCAAGAGCCTGCAGACCGTGGCGGTCAAGGTCACGGCCGATGCCCTGATCAAGACTGCGGTCTATGGCGGCAGCTTCAAGGACAACCTGGCCAGCGCCGCTGCCGGCACCGCGGCGAGCATTGGCGGGGCCTATGGTGCCGGCAAGATCGGCGACCTGGGCCTGACCGAAGGCGGCCTGGCGAAAATCGCCCTGCATGCCGGGCTTGGCGGCCTGCTGTCTGAAGCCATGGGCGGTGATTTTCGCACCGGCGCCATCGCCGGTGGTGCCAACGAGTTGCTGGTGGGGGTGCTGGGGGACAAGCTGCTGCCGGACAACCTGATCCCCGGCTCGCCGGAGTACATCCAGGCCCAGGCCAACCTGATGGCCCTGTCGCAGATTGTCGGTGTACTCGGCGCGTCGGCGTCCGGTGGTGACATGAGCATCGCCTCGGCGGTGGCGGCCAATGGCACTCAGTACAACTACCTGACGCACCAGGCCTTCGACGAGGTGGGCAACTGCCTGTCGGGACGTACCTGCTCTACCGATGAGCAGAAGAAGGCTGCGGTGGCCAAGGCCGAGAAACTCAGCGAGTGGCTGGACTCGGAAATGCGCAGCCTCTGCGACAAGGCGCCGACCAGCGACAGTTGCCGCGCGGCGGTCAATGCCTCGATCAAGTACGTGGCCATGAAGGATGCCTGGAACATCATGAACAAGGATGTGACCCGTTCCTCGAAGAACACCTTCGACTATCTCTACAACACCGAAGGGGCTGCCGGGCGCCTGGTGACCTACTTGAACACCATCGACAACCGGGCCAATTTCTTTGGTGCCAGCCATGTCTACGAGCAGAACATGGGGATTGGTGCCAAGTGGTTCGGTGGGGCGGAAGAGGTGTCCAGGGCCGGTTGGACCGGCCTGGGAGCCGACGATAACCTCTCGTACATAACCTTTGGTGTCGGCCGGCTGATGGCGCCGGTCTATGACTGGCGCAAGGCAGCCGGGGATGCGCTGATCACCGGTGGCTTCGAGAACTTCAAGAACCTCTACAACAAGGCCACCAGCGATCCGGTCGCCTGGGACATCAAGCAATTGAAAGGCGAACAGACTATCCTGCAGCCGATTCATGAGCAGTACATGGGCGACCGGAGTGCATTCACCTGGCTTTCCGGGCTGGTGACCGATACGTCGATCATGCCCGAGATAATGATCGGTGATCGAAAAGGAATGGATGGCGGCGTGGATATTCTGGATTACAAGTCCCGGGTGGAGTTTGGCTGCAAATTGCTGGGCTACTCCAAGAGCCAGGGCTGTGCGCCATGAGTGCGGCGGCTTACCCGCGACGCCGGGTGTTCATGGCGTTTTTCTTCTGCCCGCTGGTGTTGGGGCTGGTGTTCGGCGCCTTCAAGTTCGTCACGCTGCTGGCCCACCTGGCCAGCAACCCGCGATTGCTGGGGGAGGTGCGGGGGGGCGAGTTGCTGCTGATGCCGGTGCTTGCACCGCTGGTGGCCCAGGTGGCGTTTCTGCTGCCGTTCCTGGTCTTCGCCCTGGGGGTGACGCTGATGAAGGTCTACCACAGCCCGCGCGCCTGTGCGGTGCTGGCCCTGGTGGGCGCAAGCGTGGCCAGCCTATGGGCGCTGATCTTCATCGCCCTGGTGGTCCATGGCGTGAAGAAGGCACAGTTCGCCGACTACCAGGTGGAGATGCTGGTGCTATTCGTGGCTGCCTGCCTGACCTGCTGGCTGGCAGCGCGCCTTTTCCTGCCCGAGAGCAATGCTGGTCCAGGGGTTGCTGAGTGACCCCTTGCTCCGGCTGCCGTTATTGACAGCCGGGGCTGGCGCCGCGAATTATCCAGCCCCTGGATAATTTCGATGGGCATTATTCATGAAGCTCAATGTGCAGCGCCTGGACCTCAACCTGTTGCGGGTGTTCGACGCCTTGATGCAGGAGCAGAACCTGTCCCGGGCCGCGGTACGCCTGAACCTCAGCCAACCGGCGGTGAGCAATGCCCTGGCGCGCCTGCGCCGGCACCTGGACGAGCCGCTGTTCATTCGCACCGCCCGCGGCATGCAACCCACCTCCCGGGCCCTGAGCCTGCATGTGGCCGTGCGCCAGGCCCTGCACCTGTTGCAGCAGGGCCTCGATCCTGCTGCGGCGTTCGAGCCGGCGGCGGCCCAGCAACTGTTCACCTTGTCGATGAACGATTACGCCCAGGCGCGCCTGCTGCCGGCCCTGTCCCGACGCCTGCAGCAGGTAGCGCCCGGGGTCCGGCTGGCGGTGCGCAGCGACAGCGCCGACGCCATCGCCGCCTGGCTCGGTGCCGGGATGCTCGACCTGGCGGTGGACTACCTGTATTTCGACAGCCCGGACCTGTGCTACCAGCCGCTGCTTGAGGAGCAACTGGTGGTGATCGGCCGTCGCGACCATCCGGCCTTTGCCCCGGAACTGAGCCTGGAGGCCTACCAGGCTTGCCTGCACGTGGCGATTCCCGATCGGGGTGGGCGCGGCTCGCCCCTGGAAATCGTTCTCGGCTCGGCCAAGGTCCAGCGCCAGGTGCAGGTGTTCGTGCCCAACTACCTGAGCATTCCGCTGATCGTTGCCCAGTCCGACCTGCTGGGCACCGTGCCACGCTACCTGGCGGAGCATTTCTGCGCCTTGCTGCCGATCCGCATCGCCAGCCTGCCGCTGCTGGCGGCGCCGGTGCAGGTCAGCCTGATCTGGCATCGCCAGCAGCAACAGGCGCCGGGCCTGCAATGGTTGCGCAGGGAGATTGCGGCCATTGCCAGTGCTCCATAGTCGCCATGCACTCCGGGTAAACGGGGCGCTGCCCAGGAGGCGCCGACCTCGGCCGACCAGCTCTGGCTCCGGAATTTCTTGAGAAAGTGCCAAGTCTCAGAAATTTCCTACTTCCATTGGCGAAGTGTCTTGAACTCAGTTGAGTTCAATTTGGCTAGCATGGTTTTTTATCCGGAGCCGCGGTGATGTCGACGCTGAGCGTACTGTTGTTGTGTTCGAACGCTTTTCGGGTTCGACATTTTTCAAGAATTCTCGCGTCTTGCGGTTTTGCTCGGGTACAAGTGATCAGCGATGACTGCGACGGCGCTCAGTTCCCGCCCGCCCTGGATGAACTGGACCTGGTGATCTGCGACTCGCTGCACTCCCTGAACGCCATCCCCTACCTGCGCAGGCTCTGCGAGCACCACGGCTTTTTCTCGATGATGGAATGCGAAGCGCTGCAAGCGCCGATCCGTTGGGGGCTGGCGAACTTTCGCGTGCGTTCCGGCAAGTACTGCGTCGGCAGTTACAGCGAGCTGGACACGCTGCAGATCAGCGCCTTGCTGCTCAAGGCGCTGGCCATCAAGCGTACGGTGAAAGGCCATGCACGTGACGATGCTCCAGGGGCGGCGGGAGCTGGTTGCGCCAACAACGACTGGGTGGCCGAACTGGATGTTTCCCAGGCCCTGGAACAGCGGCAGATCGTGCCTTTTTTCCAGCCCCAGGTCTGCATGAAGACCCGGCGCATCACCGGCGCCGAAGTCCTGGCCCGTTGGCAGCATCCTCACAAGGGGGTTCTGGGGCCGCAGTTCTTTCTTGACCTGTTCGACAGCCCGCAGGGCCATCGCCAATTGTTCGATTGCCTGTTGCAGCAGGGCCTGGCGCTGCAGCGGCAGTTGCAGGGCCACGTCAGCGGCGATGCCCTGATGTTCTCCTACAACATTGAGGCCAGCCAGCTGAGCGATCCGCAATTCGCCTTGCGGGTGTTGCAACAGATCGACGAGGCGCAGGTGCCCACGCGCCAGGTGACCCTGGAGATCACCGAGCGCCAGGCTCTGGTCCTGAGCATGCAGTGCATCGAGAACATCAGTGTGCTGGTGCACAGTGGCGTGCGTCTGTCCCTGGATGATTTTGGCACCGGGCATTCCTCGATCATGCGCCTGGCGGACATTCCCTTTGGGCAGCTCAAGCTGGACTCCGGATTTGTCGCCAACGCTACGGGGGCCAAGGAAACCCGGATCATCGAGGCCATCGTGGGGATGGCCGGTGCGCTGAACCTGGAGCTGGTGGCCGAAGGCATCGAGACCGAAAAGCAACGTGCGCACCTGCAGCGCCTGGGTGTCGATGCGGCCCAGGGCTTTCTGTTTTACAAACCGATGAATGCGGCCGCCCTGATCCGGGTTCTGACGTTGAGCCGGCCGCCGCAGCGACAGCTCAGCCAGAGCTAGGATGCAGCGCGGTCACTGCGTCTTGAGCATCACATAGGCTTCACCGCCACGACGGTCGTGCATGAGGATGAAGGTCTGCCCGTTGAGGGTGATCTTGCTCGGTACGCTCTGGGCCACCGGGGTGCTGGAGAACTTGCCGGCCACGCTGAGAAATTGCTGGGTCAGCGAGCTGTCGTTCTGGGTCGGGGTGGTGATCGCGCATTCCTTGTTGGCCTGTATCTGCACGCCCAGGCTTTGGTCCTCGTTCATGCCCATCTTGGCGAAGCCGGCATCGGTCAGGTCACTGATGCCATGGTTGCGCGCGGCGGTCTCGGCGCCGGCGAAGGACGGCGCGGACTTCAGGCAGATATCGCGAAAGGCCAGGATGCCGGCGGAAGTGATGGTGGGCTCCGGGTTGATCTCCCGGGTCACGCTGGAGCAGGCGCCAAGCAGCGCCAGGGCGGTGAGGGTTGCGGCAAGTGGTGCGGTGCGGGGCAGAGTGCTCATGGAAATCCTTGGAAGCAGACGGCAAGGGGGCGGGGAGGGTTCTTGCCGAATGAGGCATCGGCGCCCTGGCAGGGTAGGCAGGGGCATCGTTCAGATCAATCTTTTGTGTGAAAACCGCGTGTTGAACGGTTCCGGGGCGCTGCGGCTGGCGCAGTAATTGCCTGCCTCATGGCTCAGTTCAACGATGGGGCCCGCGGCCATGCAATTACGAGCGTTGCGTTACTTCCACGAGGTGGCCCGGTGCGCCTCCCTGCGTCAGGCGGCGGAGCGCCTGTACGTGACCCCCACCGCAGTCAGCCGGCAGATCGAGCAACTGGAGCACTTCTTCGGCACCGCGCTGATCGAGCGCGGGCCCCGGGGCATTCGCCTGACCGTGGAGGGTGAATGCCTGGCCGAGCAGGTCACCTCCACCTTGCGCGGCTTCGACCAGGTGCGCGATGTGATCGCCAGCCGGCAGAGCCAGGTAGCGGGTAACGTCAGCATCCATGTGTCGGAAAGTATCGTTTCCAGCGTGCTGGCGCCGGTGCTGGCGGCGTTCAACCGGGCCCATCCGAAAGTCACCTTCAACATCGTCATCGCCAGTGCCGGCGCCACTCTGGATGCCCTGTGCAGCGGCGAGGCCGACCTGGGCCTGGCGTTCTACCTGCCGGAACGGGCCGAAGTGGAGGTGACCGCCCACTGCCAACTGTGGCACCGGGTACTGGTCAGCGCCGAGCACCCGTTTGCCCAGTGCCCGAGCATTCGCCTGCAGGATCTGGAGGGCCAGCCCCTGGCGATTCCCGACTCGGCCTACGGCGTGCGCCAGGCCCTGGAGGGCGCGGCGAAAAAGCGCGGAGTGAACATCCTTCCGGTATTCACCACCAGCTCCCTGGAGGTGCAGAAAAGCCTGGCCCGCCAACGTGCGGCAGTGCTGATCCTGCCCCAGGTGGATGCCGAGGCCCGGGACCTGGGGGATGGGCTGGTGGCCGTGCCGATCGACGACCAATACCTGGAGCGGATCCGGGTGGACCTGTGCGTGGTGCGCAACCGGCCCTTGTCGGTGGCGACCCTCAGGTGCCAGGAAATGCTTGTCCGGGCGATGCAACGCCATAGCCTGGCGTAGGAGCGGGCTTGCCCGCGAAAGCGTTTCCAAGAGCGCTGCACGGCTTACGGACCTCTTCGCCGGCAAGCCGGCTCCTACGGAGGAGGGGCGGTGGTCAGAACAGGTTGAACGGGAAATTCCCCACCAGGCGGAACTCGTCATAGCTGCCGTCGATCTGCCCGCCGCTGGCGCGGTGGTTGTAGACGATGGTGCGCAGCACCGCATCCTTGAGCCGTCCGGACTGCACCACATAGGCCAGCATCAGGCCATTCTCGTTGTGCTTGGCGCCGTCCAGGCCGCGTACGTTGTAGCCGCGGTTGCGGCCATTGCGGTCACCGTCGTACTGGGTGCCATCGATGCCCCAGCCCTTGGCGTGCCACAGGCTGGCGCTCAGCCCGGGCACGCCGTAGGCGGCAAGATCCAGGTCGTAGCGCAACTGCCAGGACTTTTCATTGGGGCCGTTGTAGTCCGAGTACAGGGAGTTGGCCATGTAGTTGCCGGTGGACTCCCACACATAGTCGAAGTACTCGTCGCCGAACACCTGCTGCCAGGCCAGGGTCAGGCTGTGGGCCTGATGGCTGCCGGTCAGCGCCAGACTGAAGGCGTCGTTATCGATGTAGCCCAGGCGCTGCTGGCCCTGGTCCCGGGTGTGGTAGTAGTTGAACGTGGTCTTCAGCGCCAGCCGGCTTTTGTCCCCGGCGCGGTGGGTCAGGCCCAGGTAGTACTGGTCCCACATGTTCTCGAAGCGTGAAGCATAAAGGCTGCCTTCCAGGCCCAGGCCGGACTTGACCGTCGCGCCCAGGTAGCTGATGCGCTCGCCGCTGTAGGCGCGGTTGCCGAAGGTGGTGGTCAGGCGTTCGCTCCCGGTACCGGTGCGCGGGATGGCCCGGTCGAAGCTGCCGGCCTGCAGCGACAGCCAGTCGGTTTCGTTGCTGTAAACGCCCACGCCCTGGAAGCTGGAGGGCAGGGCGCGGTTGTCCTTGTAGCGCAGCACCGGGTTGTCGGTCATCAGGCGCCCGGCCTTGAGTTCGGTGTTGGACAGGCGCAGGCGGACATCGCCGATGCCCAGGCGACTCCAGGTGGGCAGGGCGTCGCCGTCACTGTCCACCAGCACTCGGTCGCCGCCGTTGGCCACCCGGCCGTGGCCGCGCTCGAGGTTCACTGCGCTGAACAGGCCGGCGTCCACCCCAATGCCGATCAGCCCTTGGGTATAGCCGGAGCTGTACTTGAGCATGCCGGTCTGTACCCAGGTTTCCCGCACCCGGGTGCGCTGGTTGCCGTCGGGTTTCTTGATCGTCAGGTAGGTGTCGCGTTGGGTGTGCTGGTTGGAGTAGTAATGGCGCAGGTTGAGGTCCAGGCTGCTGCCTTCGATAAAGCCCGGGGCCTGGGCCTGCTGGCTTGGGCGCGGGTTGTCCTGGGCCAGCAGGGGGCTGCTGGCGCTCATGGCCAGGAGGCAAAGTACGAGCTGTTTCATGTCGCTTCCCCACAAATCAAAGGCGTCGAACCTCCGCCCGACCGCGGTCATGCGCGGCCGGCAGGGTAGAGGAAGGCGCGGTGCCGGAAAAGGGTTTTGGGCAGTGCGGCGAATGCTCAGCGGGCGCGGGCTTCTGCGAGCCGTTGGCCGGGGTTGCTGCGCCCGGGTGCTTGCGGGCGGGTTTCCTTGGCGAACCAGGCGGCGGTCAGGCACACCAGGTTGGCCACCAGCAGGTAGCCCACCGGTGACATTGGGTTGCCGGTGGTGCCGATCAGCCAGGTGATGATGATCTGCGCCGTACCGCCGAAAGCCGCCACGCCAAAGGCGTAGACGATGGAGAAACCGGTGGAGCGCACCGCCTTGGGAAAGCTCTCCACCAGCAGCACGATCAGCGCCGCGCCACTCATGCCGTGCAGCCCGGAGAGCACCGCCAGGGTCAGCAGGAAGGTCGTCGGGCTGGGGTGCTCGGTCATCAGTTGCAACGCCGGGAACAGCACCAGCAACAGCACCACCCGCGGCGCCATGAGGATGGTGCGGCGGCCGAAACGGTCGCAGAGCATGCCGCCGGCAATCGCGCACACCGCCATGGCCGCGCCGGCCACCAGGGTCGAGAGCATGGAGATGCTGGTGGGCAGTTTCAGTTCGGTGAGGGCGAAGGTGGTCATGTAGTTGATGAAGTACTGGGTGATGGTGCTGCCCGACAGAATCAGCAGCCCCAGCACCAGCGCCCGGCGATGCTCGCCGAACACCTGGCGCACCAGGCTGCCGGTGCTGGCTTCTTCGCCCTGGCCATGGAAGGTTTCCGCCAGGTTGCGGCGGATGTAGATGCCGATTGGCAGTACCAAGAGGCCGAACACGAAGGGCACGCGCCAGCCCCAGCTGTTGAGGTCCTCGGGGGACAGCACCTGGGTCAGGGTGTAGCCCACGGTGCCGGCGGCCATGGCGGCCACGCCCTGGGCCACCACCTGCCAGCAGGCGTAGGTGCCGCGCTTGTGGGCTGGCGCGGCTTCGAGGATGTAGGTGGTGGCGGGGCCGGCCTCGCCACCCCAGGCCAGGCCCTGGATCAGCCGAGTGAGCACCAGCAGGATCGGTGCGGCGATGCCGATGCTTTCATAGCTGGGCAGGATGGCGATGCTGCCGGTGCCCACGGCCATCATCACCAGGGTCAGGAGCATCGCCGGCTTGCGCCCGACGCGGTCGGCGTAGGCGCCGATCAGCACCGCCCCCAGGGGCCGCACGATAAAACCCACTCCGAAGGCGGTGACCGACAACATCAGGCTGACAAAGGCGCTGTCGGAGGGAAAGAAGGTGTGGCCGATCATCACCGCAAAGGTGGCGTAGACCCCGAAATCGAAGAACTCCACGGCATTGCCGAGGATCACCGCGAATACGCTGCGCTTGCCTCCCGCCGCGTTGGGCGTTTCGGGCTCGGGTGTGGCGGATGGATTGGACGCTTGGCTGTGCATACTGGCCCCTCGAATTTTTATTCATAGGTTGCCCAGGCCCCGGGCGGCAAGGCCCGGGGCTGGGGTGAAGGTGGCAGTTTCGGTGTGTCAGTGGGACGGCGGGTTCGGCCAGTTGTGGATCGCTCCACGCCAGCTCTCATAGGTCTTGGCCACTTGCAGCAGCCATTGATCGGCAAAGCGCGGGGCGATCATCTGCAGGCCGATGGGCATGCCATCGGCGGCGAAACCGCAGTTGATCGACAGCGCCGGTTGTTCGCCCATGTTCCAGGGCAGGGTGAAGACGATGTGCTCGAACGGCTGCTGCGGGTCGTTGCTCGGTGACGGCCACTGGGCGGGAAAATGGTTGACCTGGTTGGTGGGCGACAACACCAGGTCGAACTCGCTGAATACCTGGGCGGCACGCCGACGCATCTCGAAGGTCTGGTTGAAGCCCTGCACCGCCTCGACCCCGGACAGGTCGGCCCCCGGCGCCGCCCAGTCGCGAATGTAGGGCAGCACCTTGGCAAACTGCTCGGCGCCCAGGGCCGAGAGTTCCGCCCATTGTCGGGCACGCCAGAAGCGGTCGAGGCCGTCTAGCTGAGCGCGGTCCATGATCGGTGCCAGGGTGCGGACCTGGGCGCCGTGGCTCTCGAACAACCGCGCGGCCTGTTCCACCGCCGCGCAGACAAAACCTTCCGGCTGCAGCCCCGCGCCGGGTTCCAGCATCAGGCCGATCTTCAAACCGTTGACCGACACCGGCGCATCGCTCCAGTCGCCGGTCAAGGGCGGCAGGCTGGTGGCGTCCCGGGCATCGGGTCTGGCCAGGTGGCGCATCAGCAGCACGGTATCCTCGACGCTGCGGGTCATGGGCCCGGCGCAGCGTCCGGTGTAATACGGGTCGATGGGAATCCGCCCCAGGGTCGGCTTGAACCCCACCAGCCCGCACCAGGCGGCCGGCAGGCGCACCGAGCCGCCGATGTCGGTGCCGATATGCAGCGGCCCGTAACCGGCGGCTGCTGCGGCCGCGGCACCGGAACTGGAGCCGCCGGTATTGCAGGCGGTGTTCCAGGGGTTGCGGGTAATGCCGTGGAAGCTCGACAGCCCCGAGGACAACATGCCGAAATCCGGCACCGTGGTCTTGGCCAGGATGATCGCCCCGGCTTCACGCATCCGCGCGGCGGGTGGAGCATCCTGCAACGCCGGCTTCAGCGTGGTGGCCGCGCTGCCCAGGGGAATTGGCGTGCCCTGGGTGGCGATCAGTTCCTTGATCGTCACTGGAATCCCGTCCAGCGGGCCGTTGGGGGCGCCCTTGTTCCAGCGCTCGGTGGCGGCCCGGGCCTGCAGGCGCACCTGCTCCGGATCGAAGGCGTAGAGCGCACGGATATGCGGCTCCCAGCGCCCGATATGGGCCAGCAGATGCTCGTAGTAGTCCAGTGGCGAGAGGGTGCGGCTGGCGAATTGCGCCAGCAGCTGGGTGGTGGAGAGATCGTGCAAATCAGTCATCGAACGCATCCTTGTGTCGGGCGTCAGTCGGGTTGCTGATGGCCCGACTGTATCGCTTCCACCCTAGCCCAACCATCACAAAGGACGCAGCCTGGTGTTGCGTTTTTGTGAGCACTGCAGCGGCGTGTCCCTCGGCCTGATTGAATACAGCCCCACCCAATCGCGACGTTCTGTAGGAGCGGGCTTGCCCGCGAAGGCGGCCTCAGGGTTTGCCCAAGGCTCGCGAGCCTCTTCGCCGGCAAGCCGGCTCCTGCGGGATTTTGCACGATGCCGGAACCAGGTGTAGGAGCGAGCTTGCCCGCGAAGGCGGCCTCAGGGTTTGCACAAGACTCGCGGGCCTCTTCGCCGGCAAGCCGGCTCCTACGGGATTTCGCCCGGGTCAGTGTCGCAGGACGGGGGCTTGGGGGTGGGGGCTGGGGAACGCTTGCTCATAGGCCCGGCACAAGCGCAGCACTTGCTCGTCGGCAAAGCGTGGGCCGACTACGTGCAGGCCCACGGGCAGGCCGTCGTCGGCAAAGCCGCAGGGCAGTGAAGCCGCCGGTTGCTGGGTCAGGTTGAAGGGGTAGCTGAAGGGCGTCCACTCCATCCACTCCCCCAGGCCCGAGTCCGGTGGGACGTTATGTCCGGCGGCGAAGGCGGTCAGGGGCAGCATCGGCGAGAGCAGCAGGTGGTAGCGCTCATGGAAGGCGGCCATGTGGGCCACCAGGGCGGCGCGCGCCTCCAGGGCGGCGCTGTAGTCGCTGAGGCTGATGCCTTCGCCCTGTTCGGCGATGCGCAGCAGGCCCGGGTCCAGCAAGGCACGCTGGGCGGGGCTGAGGGCTGCGGTCAGGCGCGCCGCCCCGGAGAACCACAGGGTATTGAACATCTCCAGGGGATCACTGAAACCGGGATCGACCTGCTCGATCTGTGCCCCCAGTTGCGCCAGGCGCTCCACCGCCCGAGCCACCACTCGCGCCACTTGCGGGTCGACCTTGACGTAGCCGAAGTCCGGGCTGTAGGCGATGCGCAGGCCCTTGAGGCTGGCATTTTCCGGTAACCAGGGCGTGCTGCGCGGTGCGCCGAGCAGGCCGTCACGGGCATCCGGACGGGCCACGGTCTGCAGCATCAGCACGGCGTCATCGACGCTGCGGGTCATCGGCCCCAGGTGCGAGAGAATGTTCATCGCGCTGGCCGGCCACTGCGGCACGTAGCCGAAGGTCGGCTTGATGCCGAAGGTGCCGGTGAAGGCGCAGGGAATGCGGATCGATCCGCCGGCATCGCTGCCCTGGTGCAACACGCCGAGGTTCAGCGAGGCAGCCGCCGCTGCGCCGCCGGAGGAACCGCCGGCCGTCAGGCGAGTGTCCCAGGGGTTGCGAGTGATGCCGTACAAAGGGTTGTCGGTCACGCCTTTCCAGCCGAATTCCGGGGTGGTGGTCTTGCCCAGCAGCACCGCGCCGGCCGCGCGCATGAAGCCGGAGAAGGGCGCGTCGACTTCCCAGGGGCCGGCGGCCAAGGTAGTTTTCGAGCCCTTGCGGGTGGGCATGCCACGGGTCAGGGTCAGGTCCTTGATCGACGCCGGCAAGCCGTCCAGGGCGCCGCAGGGCTGGCCCTTGAGCCAGCGCTGTTCGGAGGCTCGTGCCGCGTCCAGGGCCCCTTGGTGGTCGATATGGCAATAGGCGTTGACCAGCGGATTGAAGCGCTCGATACGCGCCAGGGCATCCTCGGTGACCTCCACCGGTGACAGGCGCTTGTCACGGTAATGACGCAGCAGTTCGACGCCGCTCAGGGCGGCGATGTCAGTGGCTTGCTTCATAGCGATTGAACTCCTTGAGCGGCATTGACCATGGCCCGCAGCAGGACCGCGCAGCCGTCGGCCAGGTCCTGGGGCGCGGCGTTTTCAATTTCGTTGTGGCTGATGCCGCCCTCGCAGGGCACGAAGATCATCCCTGCCGGGCCCAGCTCGGCGATGAAGATCGCGTCATGCCCGGCGCCGCTGACGATGTCCATGTGGCTCAGCCCCAGGTGCTCGGCGCCCTGGCGCACGGCGGCCACGCAGGCGGGGTCGAAGTCCAGCGGCGGGAAATCGGCGGTGGCGGTCAGCTCGAAGCTCAGGCCGTGCTGGCGGCAGCTGTCTTCGATCACCTGGCGCACTTCATCGACCATGGCTTGCAACCGATCGGCGTGCAGGTGGCGCAGGTCGAGGGTCATCTGCACCTGCCCGGGGATCACGTTGCGCGAGCCCGGGTGCAGACTCAGGCAGCCCACGGTGCCGCAGGCATGGGGCTGATGGGCATGGGCGATGCGATTGACCGCGCTGACCACTTGCGCCGCGCCCACCAGGGCGTCCTTGCGCAGGTGCATCGGCGTCGGCCCGGCGTGGGCCTCGACCCCGCTCAGGGTCAGGTCGAACCACTTCTGGCCCAGGCAACCCATGACCACGCCAATGGTGGTCTGGCGGTCTTCCAGCACCGGCCCTTGCTCGATATGCGCTTCGAAATAGGCGCCCACCGGATGGCCGAGTACTGTACGCGGACCGGCATAGCCGATGCGCTGCAGCTCGGCGCCCACCGACAGGCCCTGTTCATCCTGCTTGGCCAGGGTCTCGGCGAGGTCGAACTTGCCGGCGAACACCCCCGAACCCATCATGCACGGCGGGAAGCGCGAGCCTTCCTCGTTGGTCCAGACCACCACTTCGATCGGCGCCTGGGTTTCCAGGCCCAGGTCGTTCAGGGTGCGGATCACCTCCAGCCCGGCCATCACCCCGTAGCAACCGTCGAACTTGCCGCCGGTGGGCTGGGTGTCGATATGGCTGCCGGTCATCACCGGGGCGCGGTTCGGGTCACGCCCGGCGCGGCGGGCGAAGATATTGCCGATGCCGTCCACGCTGACGCTGCAGCCGGCCTCTTCGCACCAGCGCACGAACAGGTCCCGGGCCTGGCGGTCGAGGTCGGTGAGGGCCAGGCGGCATACGCCGCCCTTGGCGGTGGCGCCCAGTCGGGCCAGGTCCATCAAGGACTGCCAGAGGCGCTCGCGGTTGATCAGCGGGGCATTGCTTTGCAAGGACTGCAGTGGGTCCAGTCGACTGTTCATGGCATTTCTCCCGTCAGGCGCTCAGGGCCAGGTAGCGGTTCTTGATGGTCGGGTCGGCGCGAAACTCGGCGGCGCTGCCCTGGTAGACCACGCGGCCCTGTTCGAGCACGTAGTGACGGTCGGCGAGCTTGTCGCAGACCATCAGGTTCTGTTCCACCAGCAGCACCGGAAGGCCGCCTTCCTTGAGGGTGCGCAGGATCTTCACCAGCTCGTCGACGATCACTGGCGCCAGGCCCTCGGTGGGTTCGTCGAGGATCAGCAGCTTGGGGTCATTGAGCAGGGCACGGGCGATGGCCAGCATCTGCTGTTCGCCGCCGGACAGGGCGTGGCCGGCGTTCTTGCGGCGTTCCTTGAGCCGCGGAAACATTCGGTAGATGTCGTCCAGTTGCCAGCGGCTGGTCTTGCGCTGGGCGATGCGCAGGTTTTCCTCGACGCTGAGCAGGCGAAAGATGCCCCGGTGTTCCGGCACCAGGGCCAGGCCCTGGCGGGCGATCTCGAAGATTTTCTGGCCCACCAGTTGCTGGCCGTTGAAGTGGATCTGGCCCTGGCGCGGGCAGATGATCCCCAGGATGCTGCGCAAGGTGGTGGTCTTGCCCGCGCCGTTGCGCCCCAGCAGGGTCACCAGTTCACCGGCCTCCACCTTGAGCGAGACGCCTTCGAGCACGTGGCTCTTGTCGTAGTAGGAATGGATGTTCTCGACGGTCAGCATCAGGCGGCTTCTCCCAGGTAGGCGACACGCACACGCTCATCGGCGCGCACCACTTCCGGCGTGCCCTCGACCAGGATCTGGCCGTGGCTCATCACGGTGATGCGCTGGCTGATGGACATGACGATGCTCATGTTGTGTTCGATCAGCAGCACCGTATGGTCGCGGCCCAGGTCGCTGATCAGTTGGGTCATGATCGGAATATCGTCGATGCCCATGCCCGAGGTGGGCTCGTCGAGCATCAGCAATTGCGGTTTCGAACAGATCGACATGCCCACTTCCAGCACCCGTTGCTGGCCGTGGGACAGCTCGCCGGCCAGGGTCTGGGCCCGGGCCGTGAGTTGCAGGCGTTCCAGCACCTGGTCGGCCACCTCCAGGTGCTCGCGACGGCTGTCCACGTGGCGCCAGAAGTTCAGCGCCCCCAGGCCGTCGCGGCCCTGGGCGGCCAGGCGCAGGTTCTCCCGCACGCTGAGGTTCTGGAACAGGCTGGTGAGCTGGAAGGAGCGCGCCATGCCCAGGCCGACCCGGCCGTGGGCGGGTTTCTTGATGATGTTCTTGCCGTTGAAACGGATGGCCCCGGCGGTGGCCTGGCGTTCGCCGGTCAGGCAGTGGAACAGGCTGGTCTTGCCGGCGCCGTTGGGGCCGATGATGGTGTGGATGGTGCCGGCCTCGACCTTGAGGTTGACCCCGTTGACCGCGTGGAAGGCACCGTAGGCCAGCTCCAGGTTCTGGGTTTCCAGCAGGTACTGCGCAGGCTTGCTCATGAGCGTTTCTCCTCGGCCAGCAAGGCCGTCTTGCGTGAGCCTTTGAGGCGTTCCGCCAGGCTCGACAAGCCGCCCCACAAACCGCCACGCATGAACACCACCACCAGGATCAGGATCACCCCCAGCAGAATCAGCCAGCGTGGCCACAGCTCGGAGAGGAACTCGCCCAGCAGCACGATGGCGCCGGCGCCGAGCAGGGAACCGAACAGCGAGCCGGTGCCGCCGACGATGGTCATGATCAGGATGTTTTCCGACATCGCCAGGTCGATGTTCGACAGCGGCACGAAGTGCAGGAGCATGGCGTACAGCGCTCCGGCAATCCCGGTGACCGCGCCGGAGAGCATGAACACCAGGATCTTGAAATGCCGGGTGTCGTAGCCGATGGCGGCGGCGCGGGTTTCGTTCTCGCGGATGGCCATCAGGGTGCTGCCGAACGGCGAGGCGATCACCCGCCGGGCACCGATGAAGATCAGCAGGAACAGCACCGCGACAAAGCCGTAGAAATAGCGCGCGTCGGCCAGGGACAGCAGCACCGTGTCACCGATGCGGATCTCCGGGCGCGGCACGCTGAGCAGGCCGTTGTCGCCGCCGGTCCAGTCGCTGAGGGTGTAGGCGATGAAGTAGGCCATCTGGCTGAAGGCCAGGGTCAGCATGACGAAGTAGATGCCGGTGCGGCGGATCGCCAGGGCGCCCACCAGCAGTGCCAGCAAGGCTCCCACCAGCGCCGCGCCGAGCAGGGCACTGAACAGCCCCAGCTGCAGATGGATCATCAACAGGGCGGCGCAGTAGGCACCGGCGCCGAAGAAGATGCCCTGGCCGAACGACAGCAGCCCGGTGTAGCCCAGCAGCAGGTTACAGGCCAGTGCGGCAAGGGCGAAGATCAGGATCTCGCTGGCCAGGGTCGCCGACGGCAGCACCAGAGGCAGACCGATCAGCACCGCGATCACCAGCCACAGCAGGCTGCGCGATTGGGTCTTGGCAAAGGGTAGGGGGTTTTTCTCGCTCATGATCATGCTCTCCCGAACAGGCCGTAAGGACGCACCAGAATGACTGCCGCCATGGCGCCGTAGATCATCAGGCTGGCGCCCTGGGGCCAGAGGCTGGTCATCAGGCTTTGCACCACCCCCACCAGCAGGCCGCCCACCAGGGCGCCGCCGAACGAGCCCATGCCGCCGATCACCACCACCACGAAGGCCACCCCGAGAATCTCCGGGCCGACAAAGGGCTGGGCGCCGCGCAAGGGCGCGAACAGCACCCCGGCGATCCCGGCCAGGGCCACGCCGAGGGCGAAGGTCATGGAAAACAGGCGAAAGATATTGGTGCCCAGCAGCGACACGGTCTCGGTGCTTTCACTGCCGGCCCGCACCAGGGCACCGAAGCGCGTGCGCTCCAGCAGCAGCCACAGGCCCAGCCCCACCAGGGCCGAGAACAGGATCAGGAACAGGCGGTAGTAGGGGTAGACGAAGTCGCCGATCACCAGCACCCCGCGCAGCAGTTCCGGCACCGCCACGGCCTTGCCCACCGGGCCCCAGATCATCACGCTGGCTTCCTGGATGATCAGCGCGATGCCCAGGGTCACCAGGATCTGGAACATGTGCGGCAAGTGGTAGATGCGCTGGATCAACAGGCGCTCGATGATCCAGGCCAGGGCCGCCACCACCAGGGGCGCGAGCACCAGGGCCAGCCAGAAGTTGCCGGTCAGGCTGACGGCGGTGTAGCAGATGTAGGCGCCGAGCACGAAGAACGCGCCATGGGCGAAGTTGACGAAGTTCAGCAGGCCGAAAATGATCGTCAGGCCCACCGCGATCAGGAAGTAGATCATCCCCAGCCCGAGGCCGTTGAGGATCTGGAACAGGTACAAATTAAGCATGCAGGAACCCTCGGCAGGGAGCCCTTGGACGGAGCCCGCTGCCTGTAGCCAGCGATAGAAGTGTCGAGCGTCAGGCCAGGGCGCAGCCGGTGGCGCTGACATCCGGGAACGAGCGACCGGCGCTGAGCACCTCGGCCAGGTCGTCCTTGTCGCGCATCGTGGCGGCGGCCTTGCCCACCAGCAGGTAGTAATCCTTGATCACCTGATGGTCGCCGGCGCGGATGCTCTCCTCGCCGGTGGGGCCCTGGTAGGTCAGGCCCTGCATGGCCTTGGCCACGGTAGCGCCGTCAAAGCTGCCGGTGGCGGCAATGGTGTCGAGGATGATCTTGCTGCCGATGTAGTCGGCGGCCAGCGGGTAGGTGGGGTTGATGCCGTATTTGGCCTGGGTCAGCTTCACCAGTTCGCGATTGAGCGGGGTGTCCACCTGATGCCAGTACTGCGCGCCGAGGTAGACGCCTTCCAAGACGTCGCTGCCCAGCTCCTGGAACTGGTCGAGCCCGGCGGACCATACCAGCAGCACCTTCATGCGTTCCTTGATGCCGAAGTTCACCGCCTGGCGCAGGGCGTTGGATGACTGGCTGCCGAAGTTCAACAGCACCAGCACATCAGGGCGGGCGGCGATGGCGTTGGTCAGGTAGCCGGAGAATTCCTGCTCCTGCAAGGAGTGGTAGCTGTTGCCGATGTGCTCGATGCCATGTTCGGCACACACCTGCTTCGCCCCTTCCAGCAAGGCTTCGCCGAACACGTATTGCGGGGTGATGGTGTACCAGCGCTTGGCCTCGGGCAGCAACTTGATCAGCGGCACCATGGTTTCGCGGATGGCGCCGTAGGTTGGCACCGACCAGCGAAAGGTCGAGGCATTGCAGTCCTTGCCAGTGACCTCATCGGCGCCCACCGGGGTCATGAACACCCCGCCGACCTTGCCCACCTCCTTGGCCACCGCCAGCGCCGAAGACGACAGGGTGCAGCCCTGGAAGAACCGCGCGCCGTCCTGGGCAATCGCCTCCTGCACCCGGCGCACCGCCTTGCCGGCGTTGCCCTCGGTGTCGATCACCTTGTAGTGCAGCGGTCGCCCCAGCAGGGTCGGGTACTGCTCCACCGCCAGGCGCGAGCCCATGTCGGCGAACTTGCCATAGCTGGCAAAGGCGCCGGACATCGACTTCAAACCGTAGAAGGTAAAGGGTTCGGCGGCAAAGGCGTTGCGCACCCCCAGCCCGAGGCTGAGGGCACCGCTAACGGCCAGACCGGCTTTCAACAACGTACGACGCTGCATGGGGTAACTCCCTGGTTTAGTTATTGGCAGGAGTGGCAATGGCGAATCGACGTAGCAGCCTGTGTTCAGGCTTGTTATTGGCAAAGCGGTGGACGGCGGGCGCTATCGGTGGTGGTCGAACTCCAGCAGGAAGTGCTGGGTGACTTCGCCTTCCAGGGCGGTCATGTGGTGCTCGGCGTCGCACATGTGTTCGTGCATCAGCTGGCGCACTGCGCTTTCATCTTCGGCGCGCAAGGCCAGCAGCAAGCGTTTGTGGTAATCCAGGTTGGCGGCGTCGAACTGCTTGCGCTTGGGCTTGTAGGCCTTCTTCAGCACCACCAGGTCGCGCAGCAAATCGTTGAGAAACTGCGCCATGAAACTCAGCAGCGGGTTGGGGCAGGCCCGCCCCAGCAGGTTGTGGAACTCCAGCTCGGCGATGCGCTGCTCGCGCTGGCCGGCCTCGCTGTCCTCGGGGTGGCTGCAGAAGTCGATGTTGTCCTGCAGGGCCTTGAAATCTGCCTCGCTCAAGCGCCCGATCACCGACACCGCCAGCTCCACCTCGATCACCTTGCGCAGCTGATAGACCTGCTCGCCGTCCATGTGCTGAAAGTGCAGGTAGTTGCGCAGCGCGCGGCTGGCTGGCTCGGTGCCGGCCTGGTTCAGGTAAGCGCCGCCGTTGGGCCCGGTGCGGGTATTGACCAGGCCTTCCACCTCCAGCGCCTTGAGCGCCTCCCGGGCCGAGCCCTTGGAGCATTGGAAGCTTTCCATCAGCTCCTTCTCGGTGGGCAAGCGATCCCCGGGGCGCAGGGCATCGGTGACGATGGAACGCTTCACCGACTCGACAATCACGTCGGAAAGCTTCTGGCGTTTGCGGCGAACGGGGCGTTTCAGCATGGGCGGCTATTTATCGTATTAATGCGGATAAATAGTAATAAATAGAGATGAGGGCGGCGCGTCAACCGCCTGGGGTCAGGGGGTGTCGTTTTTGGTGTTGAGGGGTCGTAGCTGGATAACCGAGCGGCCTCCACCCCCGTCCAACCCTCACGAAACCCGCAGGAGCTGGCTTCAAGGTTTGCACAAGGCCTCAGGGCCTCTTCGCCTGCAGGCCGGTCCCTACGGAATTTTGCGCGATGCCGGACGCTTGTGTAGGAGCTGGCTTGCCAGCGAAGGCGGTCGCAAGGCTTGCACAAGGCTGCGGGCCACTTCGCCGGCAGGGCAGGACTTCCTGAGTTTGCTGTAGGACTCAGGAGCGCGAGTGTGGATCAAGCGCGTCGCAGGTTTAATGGCCGGGCTCAGTCGAAGTCGATGATTGAACTGTGGCGGGTTTCGCGGTCGTGCAACTGGTCGATATTGGTTTCGTAGGTGCATTGGCCGCTGCAATGGTGCTCGTAGCTGATGCCTGGCTTGAATTGCAGTTTGAAGGTGGGCATGTCGCTCTGGGGCGCCGGGGTCTGGATGGGGGTGGCCGGTAACGGGGGCTGCGGGTAGCTCAGGTCAAGGCCTTCAGCCTGGGTCGAGAAGGCTGCCGCGAGCAGTGCGCCCGGGAAAAACGCTTTGCAACTGAACATCATTGAATCCGCATTGCCATAAAAGGGTTGCCGATTATAACGAGCCAGGGGCGAAAAATTTAGCCGTAATGGCTCTGGCCCGGATGCCTCGTGGGTTTTTAGGCACCTCGGGCCTTCGTACCGTGAAACATTTGTCACGGGGCAGCGAGACGGGCTGCTCCTACACTGCAAGTCACCTCCATGGTCAAGGACACTCCCCGATGCCGGCAAAATCCACCACCAGCATTCTCGATACGGTTGAGGGCCGGCGCCTGCAAGGCAGTGAGGGCGAGCACTGGCGCCAGTGGGGGCCGTACCTGAGTGAACGGCAGTGGGGCACGGTGCGCGAGGATTACAGCGCCGATGGCGATGCCTGGAGCTACTTCCCCCACGAACATGCCCGCAGCCGCGCCTACCGCTGGGGCGAGGACGGGCTGGCCGGGTTCTCCGACAAGGCCCAGCACTGGTGCCTGGGGCTGGCGCTGTGGAATGAACACGACAGCATTCTCAAGGAGCGTCTGTTCGGCCTGAACAACGCCGAGGGCAATCATGGCGAGGACGTCAAGGAGCTGTACTTCTACCTCGACGGCGTGCCCAGCCATGCCTATATGCGCATGCTCTACAAGTACCCCCAGGCGGCTTTCCCCTATGCCGACCTGGTGGCGGAAAACGCCCGTCGCGGCCTGAACGACACCGAGTACGAGATCCTCGATACCGGGGTCTTCGAGGACAACCGCTACTTCGATGTGACGGTGGAATACGCCAAGCACACGGCCGATGACATTTTCATGCTCATCACCGTGCACAACCGCTTCCACCAGCCGGCGCGGCTGCGGGTGCTGCCCCAGGTCTGGGCGCGCAACACCTGGAGCTGGGGCGGCGACGCACCGCGGCCGAGCCTGCGCCTGGAGGGCGACAAGGTGCTGGCGCGGCATGGGCAACTGCCCGAGCGGCAGATCACCGCCTGGGGGGCCGAGCCCTGCCAGTGGCTGTTCTGCAACAACGACAGCAATTTCCCCAAGCTGGACGGGCTGGCGTCACCCGGGCCGTTCAAGGATGGTTTCAACGACTACCTGGTGGATGGACAGGCCAGTGCGGTGAGTTTCGATGGCGGCACCCGGGTGGCGGCGCACTTCGTCCTGGATCTGGCGGGCGGCGAGAGCAAGCGCCTGTTCCTGCGCTTTGCCCCGGCCGGTAGCGAACCGGTCAGCGCCCGCCACCTGTTCGAGCAGCGCCGGCGCGAGGCCGATGAGTTCTACGCGGCGCTGCAGCAGGGCATAGAAAGCGCTGATGCGCGCAACGTGCAGCGTCAGGCCCTGGCCGGGCTGCTGTGGTCCAAGCAGCTGTATTACTTCGACGTCAACCAGTGGCTCGATGGTGATCCCGGGCAGCCGGCACCGCCGACGGAGCGCGAGCACCTGCGCAATACCCATTGGCGCCATCTGTCCAACTGCGACATCGTTTCCATGCCCGATACCTGGGAGTACCCCTGGTATGCCTCCTGGGATCTGGGGTTCCAGGCAGTGGCCTTTGCCCTGATCGATCCCGGCTTTGCCAAGCAGCAGTTATTGCTGCTGGTGAAAGACCGCTTCATGCACCCCAACGGTCAGTTGCCGGCCTACGAGTGGCGCTTCGACGACGCCAATCCGCCGGTACACGCCTGGGCCTGCTGGCGGGTCTATCAGCAGGAAAAGTCCCTGACTGGCGTGGGTGACCTGGATTTTCTCGAACGCATTTTCCACAAGTTGCTGCTGAATTTTTCCTGGTGGGTCAACCGCAAGGACGCCGAGGGTCGCAACCTGTTCCAGGGCGGCTTTCTCGGCCTGGACAATATTGCCCTGTTCGATCGTTCCGCACCGTTGCCTGATGGCTTCACCCTGGATCAGGCCGACGGTACGGCCTGGGTCGCGGCCTATGCCCTGGACCTGATGCGCATCGCCCTGGAGCTGGCCAAGCGCAATGGGGTGTACGTGGACATTGCGGTGAAGTTCTTCGAGCACTTCCTGTATATCGCCGGTGCCATCAACCGGGTGGATGAAAGCGCCGAAGGGTTGTGGGATGAACAGGACCAGTTTTTCTACGACGTGCTGCACCGGCCCGACGGCGACAACGAACCCCTGCGCCTGCGCTCCATTGTCGGCCTGATGCCGCTGTTCGCGGTGCAGGTGCTGGAGCAGCACGAGCACCAGAACCTGCCGGGACTGGCTCAACGTCTGCTGGGTTTTTTGCATCATCGTCCGGACCTGGCGAGCCTGGTGTCGCGCTGGTACGAGCCGGGCAAGGGCAACCGCATGCTCCTGGCGCTGTTGCGCGGCGAACGCACCAAGGACCTGCTCAAGCGCATGCTCGATGAAAGCGAGTTCCTCTCGGACTTCGGTATCCGCTCCCTGTCCAAGGCCTTCGAGCAGCCGTTCGCCATGCAGGTGGACGGCAAGCAGTTGTGCGCCCGCTACGAGCCGGCGGAGTCCGATTCACGGTTGTACGGCGGCAACTCCAACTGGCGCGGGCCGTTGTGGATGCCGATCAACTACATGCTGATCGAATCCCTGCGCGAGTTTCACCGCTATTACGACGTCAACTTCTCGGTGGAGTACCCGCGGGGCTCCGGGTATCTGGCGTCCCTGGAGGAAGTGGCCGACGGCTTGAGCCAGCGCCTGACGCGACTGTTTCTGCTGGACGAGGACGGGTGCAGGCCGTCCATGAGCGGCTACCCGCAGTTGCAGGTGGAGGCCGAGGACCGCGAGCTGGTGCTATTCCATGAATACTTCCATGGCGAAACCGGGCGCGGCCTGGGGGCTAGCCACCAGACCGGCTGGACGGCGCTGGTGGCGTTGCTGCTTCAGCGCTGATTTTTACGCAGCAATGCTGTGCGCCGAATGTTCTGAGTGACGTGATTGTCGCAGTTGTGCATGCAAGCTAGATCCAGCAGACGTAGGGCTTCCTCAGGATTGTTCAGCTTCTCCATTTGGTAGCTCGCTTCATCTGCGTATAGCACCGGATCGCGAGTGCCTGCTTTGATTCTGGTCATTCGTAACGAGGAAGCTTCTGTGCCACGATTCAATTTCTCAAGCACCTTGCCACGAATGTTCTCGATGTAGTTATCAGGGATGCACTGGTGTTTGTTAGCAAGATCCAAAATGCGCAGAGCTTCTTCAGCGTCATTGCATTGGTCCAATTGGTATTGGGCTTCGTCGTTATAGATCACGGTGTTCTTGCTGCCACTGTCGATAACCTGACGACGTTGATCGGAGGCTTCTGCGGCACGATCTAGTTTCTCTAGCACTTTGCCCCGAAGGGTAATGCTGTAATCGTTGGAGCACTGGTGTTTGTCGGCAAGATCCAATAGGCGCAGTGCCTCGTTGGCATCATTGCATTGTTCCAACTGGTATCTGGCTTCTTCGTTGTAGAAAGCTGGGTTTTTGCTGCCATTGTTTATGGCTTGGCGGCGTTGAAGTGCTGCCTCATTCTCATCCCCTACCAGCTGCTGGCAGCGATTCTGGATGGACTGAACGTGGTGGTCGATTGCTTCCGGGTAGGCTTCTTGGTGCTCCTCAAGGCGTCGCAGGAACTCCTCAGCGCCACTTTTGCCTCGACCCAGAAGGAGTTTGCCGAGATTGGCCAGATAGGGCGGGAATTGTGGGCTGAGCTCCAGCGCACGTTCGAAAGCCTGTAAGGCTTCGTTGCAGCTTTTGCCCTTGGTCTTCTGCAGGCATTCGCCAAGGAAGCGCTGTGCCATGTGTTCGCGAGGATGAATGTTGGTCAGTAGCTGCAAGACTTCCTGCTGCCTTTCAATCGACTCATTGGCATTGCGACGACGGTGGTAGATGGCCCAAAGAGCTTCGTTGCTCCAGCCTGTATCCTTTCCGACCAGGTGATCGATCCACTCCTCGATGTTTCCCAGTTCGTTGCAACATAGCAGGTGGTAAAAGGTTTCATTGGCACGTTGGAAATTGATTTGCTCTTTCTGACGACCGATCTGACGTTGCCAGCATTGGGCGATCAATAGATGCATTTGCGCTACATTCTCCGGAATGTTTTCTGCGTAGTCGGGAGTGAGCTCTGCGTCTTTGATCGCCATTTTTTTTTGCCGCGTCCAACTGGCGATGAATCCATGAAGGTAGTGGTCTTTGTTGTTGTCGAGAGGAAGCAGGCCACGCCTTCTCAAGTTTTGCCAAGCGTCTTTGATACAAAGACGGTCTTCAAGATAGTCGGCATGGTCCTGTGGAATTGAGTTGCGGTAGAGGGCTAGTACCTTCAGCAATTGCTGCTCGGCACCACTGAGTACTTCATCGTGAATAATGCTCAGCAGCTTTTCATCCAGGCGTTCGATGACTTCCTGGCGAAGGTTTTGGTAGACCGCCAAGGGCGAGCTTTTCCTTTCTATCGCGATTGTGGCGAGCAATTCGATTGCCAAGGTATGGGCGGTGCCTCCTTGACCGCCACCTAGCCACTGGTAGAGCGCTTTCAAGTTATTGCCGGTATAAGTCCATTCGGCTTTTTTTTCATTGGGAGCCCTGGCTGCCAGAAGGGCTGCGAGACCTGCCCGGTCGAGTCCTGGTATTTCCTGTATCGTGCAATCGCGACCGAAGCTGCCTTCTTCCGGCTTTTCGCTGAGCTCATAGGCCCACCGCCAGTCAGGAAAGGCTTGCCTCAAGGCTGCTAGCAGCGTGTGAATCTGTGGGTTACGCCATTGCGCATTTTCAAACAGCAAATGGGCGCCATTGATCCAGATGAACGCAGTCTGGGCATGGGGATACAGTCGTTTGAGCTCTTTCGCCTGTTCCTCGACGCTTCCACTGGGTGGCTGTGGATCTTCACGTCGGTTACTCAGTGCGTCCAGCAAACGACGAAACAGTTCGCCGGCGGTCATCTGACGGCTTGAATGAATATCTACAAAAACGGTTCTTTGAAATGCTGCTTGCCGGTGCAGTGCTTTAATCAGCGTGGTCTTGCCGTTACCACTAAGACCGTGCAGCGCAATGCAAGGCTTTTCCTTGAGTGCTGTGGTGAGACTGGCGATCAGCTTGTCACGACCGAATAACTCCGTCGGCTTTGGAGCTTCTTCAGCTGGAGGATTTTCCGGGGTGGGCAATGGCGGCGTTTCCGTGCTGTCCGAAACCTCTGAGCTCGGAGCTACCAGGGCCGAATGCTTGAAGTGCCAATGCCCGTCTTCCGCCATATCGGCAACCGTTTGTACCTTCCAGCCGTTCTTGTATTCGAACAGATGGGCGACTCCGCTGCCCTGTTGCAGGTCGAGACTGACAAGATTGAAGCCGAACTGGTCATCGGTATCGGCACCAATGGCGCCTGCTTCCAGCTTGATCAACCGTTGCCCAGGCTCGAGCCAGGGATTATGGCTATGTCCATGCAACCAGAACTGGAAGTCATGGGCCTTGCGCTGTTTGATGATCTGGGTTTCGGCCTGATTGAACCAGTCTCGGGGATGATGAATTAGACCGATTTTCAGGTCTGCGCCTTCCAGGGCTCCATGCATGTGGTTGAACTGCCATTCTGCTCCCAGCCACATCTGCCCTTTATCGCTGTCGTTGAAGCAGCTCCATGCGGAGTTGAAGCCTGCAATTCCGACCTTGATGCCATTCACCGTGACCTGCCGCGCGTAGAGGTGTCGCACGGGATCATGCTGATGCGGCAGGTACTCGGCGACAAAGACGCCATAGTCCTCCATTCGCCGCATGTCCTCTTTGAACTCTGCAGACAGGCTGGCAAATCGGGAACTGATTTCCCGGGTGTACTGCACGGGGTTTTTGGCCATTTCCCACAGGTGACGCTGTTGGCCCTGGAGTACTTTCTTGCGGTTCACATCATGATTGCCGGGTACCACGAACAGTCGATCCCGCTCCAGGCCGCAAAGAGCCAGCAACTGATCGAAGAACTGCTTTGCCGGCTGGTACTGCTCGGCCATTGGACAATCCGCTGTCTGCCCAAATGCGATATCGCCGGTGCAGAAAATCAACTGCGGCTTTGGCAGATCGTTGGCTTGGAACTTGCGCTCCAAGAAACTCAGCAGCCTGCTGTGGGTGTGGTTATCGGACCAGGCGGTATTTTTATGAAAGTGGATATCTGACAGATGCAGCCAATGCAGTTTGTTTTGGGTTGGCATAGTTTTGAGCAGGTAGAAGGAAGTTGATAGACGCTAGCATAGCTACGCAAGATCATGGGGCTCAATGCGCATCAGAGTCGCTGAACCATTGGCTGTTGCTGGTGGTGTTTGTGTTGCGTTTCATGTGACCGCACGCCACGCAGCCTTTGCGGCTGCGTGGCGTGAGTGGACGAGCAGATCCGACGGCTAGGCTGATCGGACGATCAAAGTGGCGGGCTGCGGCAGCGCCCAGGCTTCGATCAACCGCTCCGGGGTGCAGCAGGTCTTGCGCTTGTAGACGAAGTTGCTGCACTTCTCGGCGAAGCCCTTGCGGTTCTGCACCATGTCCATGTGCATCTCTTCCAGCTCGGCGTTGCGGCAGTGCTGCATCAGTTGCGGGTCGGCATCCAGCTTGCGCTGGCGCAGGTGCTGGTAGCGCGGGTCGTTGAGCACGCCGTTGGCCCGTTGCAGCAACCACAGGCCGAACTCGTCCGGGCAGCGCGGGCCGATCTCCTGCACCATGCCCATCTGCAGGGCCTGGAGGGCGCTGATGGGCAGGCAGGCTTCGGTCAACTGCTTGGCCATGGCCTGGCCGACGGCGCGGGGCAGGCTGTAGGTCCAATACTCGGAGCCGTACAGGCCCATGCTCTTGTAGTGGGGGTTGTACACGGTGTCGGCGCGGGCCAGGATCACGTCCGCGGCCAGGGCCAGCATCAGGCCGCCGGCGCCGGCATTGCCGGTCAGGCCGCTGACCACCAGTTGGCGGGCGGTGAGCAGTTCCAGGCAGACGTCGTCGATGGCCTGGATATTGGCCCAGGCTTCCAGGCCCGGTACTTCGGCGGCCTGGATCACGTTGAGGTGCACGCCGTTGCTGAAGGCACCGCGGCCGCCGCGTACCAGCAGCACCTGGGTGTCCCGGGCCTTGGCCCAACGCAGGGCGCTGACCAGGCGTTGGCACTGCTCGGTGCTCATGGCGCCGTTGTAGAACTCGAAGGTCAGTTCGCCGACCTTGCCCGTTTCGCGGTAGCGGATAGGTTGGTAGGCCTCGGTGCTAAACGGGCTGTTGGCCACCGACCAGTCCAGCACCGGGACATCGGCCAGGCGCTCGCCGAGCACGTGGCGGGCGGGGCGCTTGAAGGTTTCTTCGCCAGGCTGGGGCTTGAGGCGCAGGTAGCCGATCCACAGGCTGTGATCGCCGCAGGCCACCAGCACTGCATCGTCGTGCACCGCCAGCAGTTGCCCGGGCATGCCGGTACGTGAATCCAGGTGGGCGTCGTAGACGTAGTACTGACCGCCGGCGAGGCTGGCCAGGACGCCGGGCTGGCCGTCGGCGGCGTCGATGCTGCGCTTGATGAATTGCGCGCTGTCGTGCCAGCTGAAGGTGCGGTCGGATTGCTTCATGTTCGGTTGCAGGCGCCCGAGGACCGAGGGTTTGTCGTAGTCCAGGGGCTGGGGGGTGTAGCCGTTGCGGAATTTCTCCACCACGTCGCGGATACAGTGAATCGCCGCGTCGCTCACCAGGCCGTTGTACAGCTCGGACTTGCGCAGCCCGGCGGGCAGGTTGAATTCGTGGGTCGACCAGATCGGCCCGGCGTCCATTTCTTCCACCGCCTGCAACGCGGTGACGCCCCAGCGCTTGAGTTCCTTGCTGATGGCCCAGTCCAGGGCGCTGGCCCCACGGTCGCCGACGATACCCGGGTGGATGATCACCACCGGGCGCTTGGGATGGCTCCACAGTTGCTGGGGGACCCGGTCCTTGAGGAACGGGCAGATCACCAGGTCGGCCTCGGCCTCTTCGATCTGCCGGCAGACCTCTTCTTCGCTGGTGAACAGCACCACGCTGGGGCGGTGGCCGGCCTGGCGCAGGTCGAGCCAGGCGCGTTGGGTCAGGCCGTTGAAGGCGGTAGACAGCAGGATGATCTTCAGTGATCGCATAATGCAGACTCTTCCGTGAGTGATGGCGGTATGGCAGGTGGCTCCGGCTGAGCCGTCCCTGGCCGCGATGGAAGGCGCAAGAGTAGAGGGGCGTTGCGGGGTGGGAACTGACCGAGATCAATCAAGCGTCTCGCCTGAAATGCCAGCCGCCCAGCGGTATTGATTCAGGGCAAAGGCACGGGCCAGAGCGGTTGCGGCAGCCAGAAACGACGAATCCCGCCACAGGGGCGGGATTCGGGTACAGCCGGACCTTGCGCGGTCTTAGGCTGGGAACAGCTCGCTCAGTTTCATGGCCAGCATCATGTCGCCTTCGGCGCGCAGCTTGCCGCCCATGAAGGCTTGCATGCCGTCGGTCTCGCCGCTGACGATGCCGTCCAGGGTCTCGCCGTCCATCACCAGGGTGACCTGGGCGTCCGGGTTCTCGCCTTCCTTGAGTTCGCAGGTGCTGTCCTTGACGACCAGCGAGAAGTGCTTGGAGTCATCGATGCGGAAACCGAAAACCAGGTCCAGGCCGGCAGCGGCAGCTGGGTTGAACTTGGCTTGCATGGCTTGTACGGCGTCAGCTACGGAGGTCATGGTTCGATCCTTTTATGGGGTGGTTACAGCAAGGGTCACAGTAAGCCGGGCTCAACGGAAGGTGATGAGCTCCGGGGCCTTCAACAGTTGCAGATGGGCATGACCGTTGAAGGAAGCCAGGGACACCTCGCGACCGCGGAACTTCAGCTGGTTGAGCGAGGTGTTGACGATTTGCCAATTGAGTTCGAAAGCCTGCTGGGCGGGCATCCGGGTAATCAGGTGGAGCAGGGCGGTTATGGTGCCGCCGGAGGTGAACACGGCGATCTTCTGCTGGTTGTTGGTTGCTTCGAGAATCCGTTGCAGGCCGCCCTGGACGCGTTCGACAAAACCCAGCCAGCTTTCCAGGCCCGGCGGGTCGTAGGTGCCGGCCAGCCAGCGCTGGATGATCAGGGCGAAGATGCGCTGGAACTCACCGCGGTTCTGCGCGGCGTTGCGCAGGATGTTCAGGGCTTCGGGTTCCTGGGGCAGCAGGTCGGGCAGCAGGGCGCGGATGATGGCGTCGGCATCGAATTCGTTGAAGGCGGAATCTATTTCCAGGGCCGGGCTGTCAAAGCCTGCGGCGCTCATCTGTTCCAGAGCGGCCTGGGCGGTGTGCTGCTGGCGCCGCAGATCGCCGGACAGGCAGCGATCGAAGCCGATGCCCAGCGCTGCCAGGTGTTCGCCGAGCACCGCCGCCTGGCGCACGCCAGTGGCCGACAGCACGTCGTAGTCGTCTGCACCGAAGGAGGCCTGGCCATGTCGAATCAAGTAGATGCTGCCCACGTCCGCGTCATCCCGGTACGTTGAAAGTTTTGCGAGGTTATGAGGATGCCGGTGAGCTGTCAATGAAAAAACATACGCTTGTTTGAAATGATTGTTGGAGCTTGGTTACACAAGGTTTCCCGACTGGTGGCCGACCAGTCGCGCCGGTATGCTTTAGCCCATTACGCCGCTCGTTGGCAGCGGTCCATGTTTGAGGAGTCCCTGTGGAGTTTATCGCCGAATATGCCAGTTTCCTGGCCAAGACCGTGACCCTGGTGGTCGCCATCCTGGTGGTGCTGATCACCGCCGCTGCGCTGCGCAGCAAGGGGCGGCGCAAGGGTGTGGGGCAGTTGCAGGTCAGCAAGCTGAATGATTTCTACAAGGAACTGCGCGAGCGCCTGGAGCAGAGCCTGCTGGACAAGGATCAGCTCAAGGCCCTGCGCAAGGCCAAGAGCAAGAGCGAAAAGAGCCAGAAGAAGCACAAGAAACAGCCGGCCGAGGCCAAGTCCCGGGTCTTCGTGCTGGACTTCAATGGCGACATCAAGGCTTCGGCCACCGAAGGGCTGCGCCATGAAATCACTGCCCTGCTGAGCCTGGCAACGCCCAAGGATGAAGTGGTGCTGCGCCTGGAGAGCGGTGGCGGCATGGTCCACAGCTACGGGCTGGCTTCGTCGCAGCTGGCGCGTATCCGCCAGGCTGGCGTGCCGCTGACGGTGTGCATCGACAAGGTAGCGGCCAGCGGCGGCTACATGATGGCCTGCATCGGTGAAAAGATTATCAGCGCGCCGTTCGCCATCCTCGGTTCCATTGGCGTGGTGGCCCAGTTGCCCAACGTCAACCGCCTGCTGAAGAAGCACGACATCGATTTTGAAGTGCTCACCGCCGGTGAGTACAAGCGCACCCTGACGGTATTTGGTGAAAACACCGAGAAGGGCCGGGAGAAGTTCCAGGAAGACCTGGACGTGACCCATCAACTGTTCAAGAACTTTGTGTCCCGCTATCGCCCGCAATTGGCCATTGATGAAGTGGCCACTGGTGAAGTCTGGCTGGGCGTGGCGGCGCAGGAAAAACTGCTGGTGGACGAGCTGCAGACCAGCGATGAGTACCTGGCCGACAAGGCCAAGAATGCCGAGGTTTTCCACCTGCACTATGCCGAGCGTAAGAGCCTGCAGGAGCGCGTAGGCTTGGCGGCCAGTGGTTCCATCGATCGCGTGTTGCTGACCTGGTGGAGCCGTCTGACCCAGCAGCGCTTCTGGTAACCCCCCGGCCTTGTAGGCGCTGGCTTTTTGTAGGAGCTGGCTTTGTAGGAGCTGGCTTGCCAGCGAAGGCGGTTGCAAGCTTTGCACAAGGCCCGAGGGCCTCTTCGCCGGCAAGCCGGCTCCTACAGGGAGTGCTTCGTTTACGGGCGTCTGCTGTAGGAGCTGGCTTGCCAGCGAAGGCGATCGCAAGATTTGCACAAGGCCCGAGGGCCTCTTCGCCGGCAAGCCGGCTCCTACGGTGAGAGTGGCAGGTCTGCACAAAAAAGCCCTGAACCGGTTTCCCGGTTCAGGGCTTTTTGTTGGCGCCAGGGCTTAGCGGCGACGGAACAGCGGTAGCGGTTCGTCGGTGGCGGCCTGGTAGGTCACCGAGAAGTCCTTGAGGCTTTCCAAGGCTTCGTAGGGGTCCTTGTCGGCCCGCAGTGCATAGGCATCGAAGCCGCAGCGGTGCAGGTAGAACAGCTGGTCGCGCAACACGTCGCCAATCGCTCGCAACTCGCCCTTGTAGCCGTAGCGGTCACGCAGCAGGCGGGCGTTGGAGTAGTTGCGGCCATCGGTGAAGGCCGGGAAGTTCAGGGCAATCACCTGGAACTGCTCGACGTCGTCACCGATTTCCTCGGCTTCTTCGTCCGCATCCAGCCATACGCCCAGGCCGCCATCGCGGGCCTTGAGGGCGTGAGCATGCTCGCGCCACAGGGCCAGTGGCACGATCAGGTCGTCGCAGTTGGAAATGCCGTCGAGGGTCGCGTCCTTGGGCAGCAGGTGCCAGGTTTCGTCGATGACCTCGTTGTTCTTAATGATTCGCTGCATAGACGCGCTCCTTGAAGAGGTCGATGCCAATACGTTGATAGGTGTCGATGAAGCGTTCGTCTTCGGTACGTTGTTCCACGTACACGTCGATCAGCTTCGAGATCACGTCGGGCATGTCGTCCTGGGCGAAGGACGGGCCGAGGATCTTGCCCAGGCTGGCGTCGCGGCTGGCGCTGCCACCCAGGGACACCTGGTAGAACTCCTCGCCTTTCTTGTCCACCCCGAGGATGCCGATATGGCCCACGTGGTGGTGGCCGCAGGCGTTCATGCAACCGGAGATGTTCAGGTCCAGTTCGCCGATGTCGAACAGGTAGTCCAGGTCGTCGAAACGGCGCTGGATGGATTCGGCGATCGGGATCGACTTGGCGTTGGCCAGGGAGCAGAAGTCGCCGCCCGGGCAGCAGATGATGTCGGTCAAGAGGCCGATGTTCGGCGTGGCGAAGCCGTTCTCCCGCAACTCGCCCCACAGGGTGAACAGTTGGCTCTGCTCGACGTCGGCGAGAATGATGTTCTGCTCGTGGGAGGTGCGCAGCTGGCCGAAACTGTAACGGTCGGCCAGGTCGGCGATGGCGTCGAACTGCTTGTCGGTAACGTCTCCCGGCGCTACACCGGTGGGCTTGAGCGACAGGGTCACGGCCACGTAGCCCGGCTTCTTGTGGGCCAGGGTGTTGCGCGTGCGCCAGCGGGCAAAGCCCGGGTGCTGCTGGTCCAGGGCGGCCAGTTCGGCGTCCTGGTTGCTCAGGGTCTTGTAGTCCGGGTCGACGAAGTGCTTGGCCACGCGATGCACTTCGGCATCGGTCAGGGTGGTCTGGCCGCCACGCAGGTGGGCCATCTCGGCCTCGACCTTCTCGGCGAACACTTCAGGGGTCAGGGCCTTGACCAGGATCTTGATCCGCGCCTTGTACTTGTTGTCACGCCGGCCGTAGCGGTTGTAGACCCGCAGGATGGCGTCGAGGTAGCTCAGCAGGTCCTGCCAGGGCAGGAACTCGTTGATGAAGGCACCGACCACCGGGGTACGGCCCAGGCCGCCACCCACCAGCACGCGGAAACCCAGCTCACCGGCGGCGTTGTACACAGGCTCAAGGCCGATGTCATGGACTTCGATGGCCGCGCGGTCAGAGGTCGAGCCGTTGATGGCGATCTTGAACTTGCGCGGCAGGTAGGCAAATTCCGGGTGGAAGGTGGTCCACTGGCGGACGATCTCGCACCAGGGGCGCGGGTCGATCAGCTCGTCGGCGGCGACACCGGCGAACTGGTCGGTGGTGACGTTGCGCAGGCAGTTGCCGCTGGTCTGGATCGCGTGCATCTGCACGGTGGCCAGTTCGGCGAGGATGTCCGGGATGTCTTCCAGGGCCGGCCAGTTGAACTGCACGTTCTGCCGGGTACTGATGTGCGCGTAGCCCTTGTCGTAGTCGCGGGCAATCTTGGCCATCATCCGCGCTTGGCGCGAGGTCAGTTGGCCGTAAGGCACGGCGACCCGCAGCATCGGGGCAAAACGTTGGATATAAAGGCCATTCTGCAGGCGCAGGGGGCGGAATTCTTCTTCGCTCAGCTCGCCTGCCAGATAGCGTCGGGTCTGATCACGGAACTGCTTGACGCGGTCCTCGATGATCCGCTGATCGTACTCGTCGTATACGTACATATAGGTCCAGTTCTCAGGCTACAGGCGGCGCTCAAGCGCACTTGGCAAATACTGCGGTGAACGGCTTCGGTACGCTGCTCGGACTGGCGTCCAGCGCGGTTTTCGCCGGTCTCACCTCGTCTTGCCTTCGTTCACGCTTCACGCCACCCATGTAAGCAAATCTGCGCGCACGGCCGCGCACTCCCAACGGAGCCGCCGAACGATACCAGTTTGCGGTTATGCGCAAAAGTGATGTTTGAGTATATGCACAGAACCAAAACGACTAACGGTAGGGGCGTGAGAGTAACCCCATTTGTGGTAGGGGCAATCCTGGTCTTAACTGTGGACGAGTCTTTGAGCAGTCACCGACAAAATCTACTAGAGGCGATGCTATGAGCCATCCAACCAAAGTAAGGAAAAGTGACAGTAGCGTTGATGCTTGGGCCATTCTCTTTCTGATCATACTGGTCGTGGGTACGGCCGTGTTCTGGGTCAGTCACCAGTAGTCGAGCGATAAAAAAGAGCCTGAATTGTCGGACAATCATGACAATTTGCCGCCGTTGGCCAGCACTTTGCCAGTTATACTGCCTGGGCGAAATTCTGGGGCTCTTCTCGTAATGTTCAAGCGTCTGTGCAAGTGGCTGTTGTGCCTGAGTCTGCCGTTCTGGGCGGTCGCTCATGCCACATCGGTGGTGTTTCTCAATCCCGGCAATTCCACGGAGACCTTCTGGGTCAGTTATTCGCAGTTCATGCAGGCCGCGGCCCGGGACCTGGGGCTTGACCTGCGCATCCTCTATGCCGAGCGCGATCCGCAGAGCACTCTGCAGCAGGCCCGGGAGCTGTTCCAGGGCCGCGACAAACCCGATTACCTGATGCTGGTGAACGAACAGTACGTGGCTCCGCAGATCCTGCGTCTGTCCCAGGGCTCCGGGACCAAGCTGTTTATCGTCAACAGCCCTTTGACCCTGGACCAGCGGGAACTGATCGGGCAGAGCCGGCAGAACTATTCGGACTGGATCGGCAGCATGGTGGGCGACGATGAGGAAGCCGGCTACCGCATGCTCAAGGAGCTGCTGCACAAGCTTGGGCCGGTCCCGGCAGGGCACGGCATCGAACTCCTTGCATTTTCCGGGCTCAAGGTCACACCTGCGGCGCAGTTGCGCGAGCGCGGCTTGCGCCGGGCCCTGGCCGAATACCCGCAGGTGCATTTGCGTCAGTTGGTCTATGGCGAATGGAACCGGGAGCGCGCCTACCGCCAGGCGCAACAGTTGCTCAAGCGCTACCCGAAAACCCAACTGGTCTGGTCGGCCAATGACGAAATGGCCCTGGGGGCCATGCAAGCGGCCCGGGAACTGGGCCGCAAGCCGGGAACGGATCTGCTGTTCAGTGGGGTCAACAGTTCGCCCGAGGCCTTGCAGGCCCTGATCGACGGCAAGTTGTCGGTGCTGGAGGCGGGGCACTTCACCCTGGGGGGCTGGGCCCTGGTGGCGTTGCACGATGATGCCCTGGGGCTGGACGCCCGGCGCCTGGGCGGGCCGGATTGGCAGCTGTCGCTGTTCCAGGCATTGACCCCGGCCCAGGCCCGGCAGTTGCTGCGCCTGGGGGATCAGGTGGGCACCAGGGTCGATTTTCGCGGGCTGTCCGCCCAAGGCAAGCCGGACAGCTACCGCTATCCCTTCGGTTTGCAGCTGTTGCTGCGCTGACGCCGCTTCAGACCCCCGCCAGGTGCATCGCCAGGTTGGCGATGCCCAGCAGCACCAGAACAAACAGGGTGGTGAACAGAATGCCCAGCACGATGAAGTGGCTGGGCTTGCCATGGCTGAAGTCGCGGGCGCGGTTCTTCCCGCTCTGTACGCCGAAGGCGGCGGCCAGCACGCTTTGCAGCATCTGCAGGAAGGTCGGAGGCTGATTGTCCTTGCTTGGATCGTCCATAAATCCCTCGACACGATTGGGTGTCAACAGAGCATAGACAATGCCGCCCGGGGTGGCGGGCGGTTGCAGGAATGGGCTTGCCAGCGAAGAGGCCCCGGGGACCGCCTTCGCCGGCAAGCCGGCTCCTACCGCGTCTGGGTCAGTTGTCGTAGCCCAGGTTCGGTGCCAGCCAGCGTTCGCTCACGGCCAGGTCCTGGCCCTTGCGCTCGGTGTAGCTCTGGACCTGGTCCTGGTCGACCTTGCCCACGGCGAAGTACTGCGCCTGCGGGTGAGCGAAGTACCAGCCGCTGACGGCGGCCGCCGGGAACATGGCGAAATGCTCGGTAAGGAACACGCCGCTACGGCCGGCACGGCCTTCGCTGGCCTCGGGGTCAAGCAGGGCGAACAGGGTGCTCTTCTCGGTGTGGTCCGGGCAGGCCGGGTAGCCCGGGGCAGGGCGGATGCCGCTGTACTGCTCCTTGATCAGCGCCTCGTTGTCCAGTTGTTCGTCCTTGGCATAACCCCAGTACTCCTTGCGCACCTGCTGGTGCAGCCACTCGGCGCAGGCTTCGGCCAGGCGGTCGGCCAGGGCCTTGACCATGATCGAGTTGTAGTCGTCGCCGGCATCCTGGTAGGCCTTGGCCACTTCTTCGGCGCCGATTCCGGCGGTGGTGATGAAGCCGCCGACGTAGTCGGTGACGCCGCTGTCCTTGGGCGCGACGAAGTCGGCCAGGGAGAAGTTCGGCTTGCCATCGGTCTTGATGATCTGCTGACGCAGGTGGTGCAGGCGCGCCAGGGGCTGGCCGTCATCGCCGTAGACTTCCAGGTCGTCGTCCTGCACCTGGTTGGCCGGCCAGAAACCGAACACGGCGCGGGCGCTGATCAGCTTTTCGTTGATCAGCTTGTCGAGCATCTCCCGGGCGTCTTTGTACAGCGCGGTGGCAGCTTCGCCCACCACTTCGTCTTCGAGGATGCGCGGGAACTTGCCGGCCAGGTCCCAGGAGATGAAGAACGGCGTCCAGTCGATGTATTCGGCCAGCACCTTGAGGTCGATGTTGTCCAGCACCCGGGCGCCGGTGAAGGTCGGTTTGACCGGCTGGTAGCTGCTCCAGTCGAACTGCGGCTTCTTGGCGATGGCCGCCGGGTAGCTCAGGCGCTCGGTGCGGGCGCTGCGGTTGGCGGTGCGCTCGCGCACTTCCACGTATTCCTCGCGGGTCTTCTGCACGAAGCCGGCCTTGAGTTCCTTGGACAGCAATTGGGTGGCCACGCCCACCGCGCGGGAGGCGTCGGTGACGTAGACCACCGCGTCATTGCTGTATTTAGGCTCGATCTTCACCGCGGTGTGGGCCTTGGAGGTGGTGGCGCCACCGATCATCAGCGGCAGGTGGAAATCCTGGCGCTGCATCTCGCGGGCGACGTGGACCATCTCGTCCAGGGACGGGGTGATCAGCCCGGACAGGCCGATGATGTCGCACTTCTGCTCCTTGGCCACCTGGAGGATCTTCTCCGCCGGCACCATCACCCCGAGGTCGACGATGTCGTAGCCGTTGCAGCCCAGGACCACGCCGACGATGTTCTTGCCGATGTCGTGCACGTCGCCCTTGACCGTGGCCATGAGGATCTTGCCCTTGGCTTCCGGCTTGTCGCCTTTTTCCAGCTCGATGAAGGGAATCAGGTGGGCCACCGCCTGTTTCATTACCCGGGCGGATTTAACCACCTGGGGCAGGAACATCTTGCCGGCGCCGAACAGGTCGCCGACCACGTTCATGCCGGACATCAGCGGGCCTTCGATCACCTCGATCGGGCGGCTGAAGCTCTGGCGCGACTCTTCGGTGTCTTCGACGATATGGGTGGTGATGCCCTTGACCAGCGCGTGTTCCAGGCGCTTGTTGACTTCCCAGCCGCGCCATTCCTCGGTTTCCGCTTCCTTGACGCTACCGTCGCCCTTGAACTGGTCGGCGATGGCCAGCAGCGCGTCGGTGCCGTTGGGCGTGCGGTTGAGCACCACGTCTTCCACGGCGTCGCGCAGCTGTTGCGGAATCTGGTCGTAGATCTCCAGCTGGCCGGCGTTGACGATGCCCATGGTCAGGCCGTTGCGGATCGCGTACAGCAGGAACACCGAGTGGATCGCTTCACGCACCGGGTTGTTGCCGCGGAACGAGAACGACACGTTGGACACACCGCCGGAGCTCAGGGCATAGGGCAGCTCGTCGCGGATATAGGCGCAGGCGTTGATGAAATCAACGGCGTAGTTGTTGTGTTCCTCGATGCCGGTGGCTACGGCGAAGATGTTCGGGTCGAAGATGATGTCTTCCGGCGGGAAGCCCACTTCATTGACCAGGATGTCGTAGGAGCGCTTGCAGATTTCCTTCTTGCGCGCCTCGGTGTCGGCCTGGCCGACCTCGTCGAAGGCCATTACCACCACGGCGGCGCCGTAGCGCTTGCACAGTTTGGCGTGGTGAATGAACTGCTCGACGCCTTCCTTCATGCTGATGGAGTTGACGATGCCCTTGCCCTGGATGCACTTGAGGCCGGCTTCGATCACTTCCCACTTGGAGGAGTCGATCATGATCGGTACGCGGGAGATGTCCGGCTCGCCGGCGATCAGATTGAGGAAGGTCACCATGGCCTTCTTCGAATCCAGCATCCCTTCATCCATGTTGATGTCGATCACCTGGGCGCCGGCTTCCACCTGCTGCAGGGCGACTTCCAGGGCCTCGGTGTAGTTGTCCTCGCGGATCAGCCGGGCGAACTTGGCCGAGCCGGTGATGTTGGTGCGTTCACCGACGTTCACGAACAGCGAGCTGCGATCGATGGTGAAGGGCTCCAGGCCCGACAGGCGGCAGGCCTTGGGAATGTCCGGGATCTGTCGCGGGGCATAACCGGCCACGGCTTTGGCGATGGCGCCGATATGCCCCGGGGTGGTGCCGCAGCAGCCGCCGACGATATTCAGGAAGCCGCTCTGGGCGAATTCCTCGATGACCTTGGCGGTTTGTTCCGGCAGTTCGTCGTATTCGCCGAATTCGTTGGGCAGGCCGGCATTGGGGTGCGCCGAGACGTGGGTGCTGGCCTTGTTCGACAGCTCTTCCAGGTACGGGCGCAGTTCGCTGGCGCCCAGGGCGCAGTTCAGGCCCACCGAGATCGGCTTGGCGTGGGCCACGGAGTTCCAGAAGGCCTCGGTGGTCTGGCCCGACAGGGTACGACCGGAGGCATCGGTGATGGTCCCGGAAATCATGATCGGCAGCTCGACGCCCAGTTCTTGGAACACGCCCTGTACGGCGAAGATCGCCGCCTTGGCGTTCAAGGTGTCGAAGATGGTCTCGATCAGGATCAGGTCGGCACCGCCTTCGATCAGGCCCTTGGTGGCCTCGGTGTAGTTTTCCACCAGTTCATCGAAGGTGACGTTGCGGTAGCCGGGGTTGTTGACGTCGGGCGACAGCGAGCAGGTACGGCTGGTCGGTCCCAGGACGCCGGCGACGAAACGTGGCTTGTCCGGGGTCTCCTGGGTCTTGGCGTCGGCGATCTTGCGCGCCAGGCGTGCGCCCTCTACGTTTAATTCGTAGGCCAGTTCTTCCATGCCGTAATCGGCCATGGAAATGCGCGTGGCGTTGAAGGTGTTGGTTTCCAGGATGTCGGCGCCGGCATCCAGATAGGCTTTTTCGATGCCACCGATCACGTCCGGACGGGTGATCACCAACAGGTCGTTGTTGCCCTTGACGTCGCTGGGCCAGTCGGCGAAGCGCTTGCCACGGTAGTCATGTTCTTCGAGCTTGTAGCTCTGGATCATGGTGCCCATGCCGCCATCGAGAATCAGAATGCGCTCTTTGAGGGCTTGCTGGAGGGCGTGGAGGCGAGCACTGCGATCGGACATGAGAACTACCTGGTAAGGCCATTACGAAGGGCGGCGATCATAGCAAACCTGCATGGTTTTGCGGCATGCGTGGTTTTTGCATGAATATCGCTCATGTTGGTCGAGGAGTGAGACCGGTAGAATCGCGGCGTTTTTTTCTTTCGGGACCAGGGACATGCCGTTTCGTTTTATCGTCAGCAGCGCGCTGCTGCTTCTGAGTTCAGTGTGCCTGGCACAAGGTCCGGCGCCGGCGATTTCCTATACCCGCGACATCCAGCCGATCTTTACCGAGAAATGCGTGGCCTGTCATGCCTGTTACGACTCCGCCTGTCAGCTCAACCTGGGCAGTGGCGAAGGGGCCAGCCGCGGTGCTTCGAAGATTCCGGTGTACGACGGCGAGCGCAGCAAGGCCCAAGCGCCTACGCGGCTGTTCTATGACGCCACTGGCCAGCGTGCCTGGCAGCAGAAGGGCTTCTATTCGGTGCTTGACGCCCAGGGCAGCCAGGCGGCGCTGATGGCGCGCATGCTGGAACTGGGCCATCGCACCCCGCTGCAACCCAACGCCAAGTTGCCCAGCGAGATCGCCCTGGGCCTGAGCCGCGAGAACATGTGCCCGCAGCCGGCGGAGTTCGACGCCTATGCCGGGGCTCACCCCAAGGAAGGCATGCCCCTGGCGGTCACCGGCCTGACCGATCAGCAATACCTGACCCTGCAACGCTGGCTGGCCTCGGGCGCGCCCATCGACGAGCAAGGCCTGGCCCCCAGTGCCCGGGAAAGCCTGCAAGTGGCTCAGTGGGAAAACCTGCTCAACGCCCCTGGCGCCCGGGAGAGCCTGGTGGCGCGCTGGCTCTACGAACACTTGTTCCTCGCCCATCTCTATTTTGAAGGCGGCGAGCCGGGGCATTTCTTCCAGTGGGTGCGTTCCCGTACCCCCAGTGGCCAGCCCATCGACCTGATCAACACCCGTCGCCCCAACGACGACCCGGGCACCCAGGTGTACTACCGCCTGTGGCCGGTGCAAGGGGTGATCGTGCACAAGACCCATATCACCTACCCGCTGAGCGCGGCGAAGATGGCCCGGGTCAAGTCCCTGTTCTACAGCGGCGACTGGCAGGTCACGGCCCTGCCGGGCTACGGGCCGGCGCGCCGGGCCAACCCGTTCGAGACCTTCGAGGCGATTCCGGCCAAGGCCCGCTACCAGTTCATGCTGGATAACGCCGAATACTTCGTGCGCACCTTTATCCGTGGCCCGGTGTGCCGCGGGCAGATCGCCACCGACGTGATCCGCGACAACTTCTGGGCGCTGTTCCAGGCCCCCGAACATGACCTGTACATCACCGACCCGGCCTATCGCGGCCAGGCCACGCCGTTGCTGGCCATGCCCGGGCAGAACGACGACGTCGGCAGCGTGCTCAGCCTGTGGCTGGCCTATCGCGACAAGCGCAACGAGTACGAGGCCCTGCGCCGCGATTCCTATGCCGATTCGCCGGCGCCCAGCTGGTCGACCCTGTGGGCCGGCAACGACAACGCGCTGCTGAGCATCTTCCGCCACTTCGACAGCGCCTCGGTGACCAAGGGCCTGATCGGCGAAGTGCCACAGACGATGTGGCTGTTCGACTACCCGCTGCTGGAGCGCACCTACTATCAATTGGCGGTGAACTTCGACGTGTTCGGCAACGTCTCCCACCAGGCCCAGACCCGGTTGTACTTCGACCTGATCCGCAATGGCGCGGAGCAGAACTTCCTGCGCCTGATGCCCGCCGGCACTCGCGAGGATTTCCTCGACGATTGGTACCAGAACAGTGGCAAGTTCAAGATGTGGCTGGATTACGAGTCCATCGACGACGACAAGCGCAGCGCGCTGAAGCTCGACCTCAAGGACCCGAAAAAGGACTTCGCCAACCAGTTGCTGGCCCGCTATGGCGACCTCAACGCCAAGCCGGATCCGATCAACCGCTGTGACAGCGCCTACTGCTCACGCCCGAACATCGACCCGGCGCTGCAGGATGCCGAGCAGGCCCTGAGCCGCCTGGCATCGCGCCCGGCGGCGGGCCTCAAGGTCATCGAACAGTTGCCGGAAGCGACCCTGCTGCGTGTCCAGACCGCCAGCGGCAAGCGCGAGTTCTACAGCATGCTGCGCAACCGCGCCCACAGTAACGTGGCCTTCATGCTCGGCGAGTCGCTGCGCTATCAGCCGGGGCTGGACACCCTGACCATATTTCCGGGGATTCTCAGCAGCTATCCGAACTTCATGTTCAACGTACCGGCCGGGCAAGTGCCGGAGTTCGTCGACGCCATGCAGGCGGCCCGGGACGCCGCCAGCTTCGAGAGGATCGTCGAGCGCTGGGGCATCCGCCGCAGCCATCCGCAGTTCTGGCAGTACTTCCATGACCAGACCCGCTACCTGCAGGAAACCGACCCGGTGGAAGCCGGGGTCCTGGACATGAACCGTTACGAAAACCTCTGACATAGAGCTGTCATCGCCCCCGGACTGCGCCTTGGCGCGGCCCGGGGACGCTCTATACCAAAGTCTATCCCGACAAAAATACTAGGACTTTGTCAGCGGCTTGGATTGGCGTAAACTGCGCCCACGTCTGCGAGGAACCACCATGAGCGCCATAACCATTACCGACGCCGCCCACGATTATCTGGCTGATCTGCTATCCAAGCAGAACACCCCGGGGATTGGCATCCGCATCTTCATCACCCAGCCAGGGACTCAGTACGCCGAGACCTGCATCGCCTATTGCAAGCCGGGCGAAGAGAAACCCGAAGACAAGGCCCTGGGCCTGAAAAGCTTCACCGCCTACATCGACGCCTTCAGCGAAGGTTTCCTCGATGATGCGGTGGTCGACTACGCCACCGACCGCATGGGCGGCCAGCTGACCATCAAGGCGCCCAACGCCAAGGTGCCGATGGTCAATGCCGACAGCCCGGTCAACGAGCGCATCAACTACTACCTGCAAACCGAGATCAACCCGGGGCTGGCCAGCCACGGCGGCCAGGTCAGCCTGATTGACGTGGTCGAGGACGGCATTGCCGTGTTGCAGTTCGGCGGCGGTTGCCAGGGCTGCGGCCAGGCCGACGTGACCTTGAAGGAAGGCATCGAGCGCACCCTGCTCGAGCGCATTCCGGAGCTCAAGGGCGTACGTGACGTCACCGACCACACGCAGAAAGAAAACGCCTACTACTAAGGCGTTCGCTGCGACTTGAAAAAACGGCGCCCCGTGAGCGCCGTTTTTTTATGCCCCCAAGCCAGCTCCCCCCAAAGCCTCCGTAGGAGCCGGCTTGCCGGCGAAAGGGCGCTAGAGCCTTGCACCAATTCCCAGATCGCCTTCGCTGGCAAGCCAGCTCCTACAAAGCGTCCAGCGCGGCAACATAGGAACTCCCACCTCGTAGGAGCCGGCTTGCCGGCGAATGGGCCCTCAAGCCTTGCACGATGCCAAGATCGCCTTCGCTGGCAAGCCAGCTCCTACACAGGGTGTGTGTCAGGGGCGGTAGAGGTGTGCGTGCCCGGCGCGGTACAGCGACGATTCGCTGAATGCATCCGTGGCCAGCACCCGGCCCACCAGGATCAGTGCCGTGCGCCGAAAACCCTTGGCCGCCACCTGATCGACGATGTCCGCCAGGGTTCCCAGGGCCCAGTCCTGATCCGGCCAGGTGGCGCGGTGCACCACTGCAATCGGGCAGTCTGCGCCGTAGTGGGGCAGCAACTCGGCAACGATCTTCGGCAGGTGATTGACCCCCAGGTGAATGGCCATGGTGGCGCCGTGGGCCGCCAGGCTGGCGAAATCCTCGCCGGCAGGCATCGCGGTCTTGTCCGCGTAGCGGGTAAGAATCACGCTTTGGGAGACGTCCGGCAGGGTCAGTTCGGCCCCCAGCAGGGCAGCGCAGGCGGCGGTGGCGGTGACCCCGGGGATGATCTCGAAGGGGATGCCCAGCTCCCGCAGGCAGCGGATCTGCTCGCCGATGGCGCCATACAGGCTCGGGTCGCCGGAATGCACCCGGGCCACGTCCTGGCCCCGGGCATGGGCCTGCTTGATGGCCTCGATGATCTGCTCCAGGTGCAGTTCGGCGCTATTGATCACCCGCTCCGCGCGGTGCCCGTCGAGCACTGCCTGGGGGACCAGGGAGCCGGCGTAGATGATCACCGGGCAACGATGGATCAGGCGCTGGCCCTTGACGGTGATCAGTTCCGGGTCGCCGGGGCCGGCGCCGATGAAATAGACAGTCATGGCTGTGTCCTGTGAAAAAAAGGTCGGGAGCCGTGCTTCAGATGAAGATTGCTCATGATCGAAGGCGGGGATTATCGGGGATTCTACCGGGCGGCGACCAATGCCAGGGTGGCTTGGGCGTATTTTTGCCGGGGAACAAGCAGTGTGGCCGGGCCGGGTGACAGCTGTTCGGCCAGGGCCAGGGCGGCACTTTCGGCCACGCCGTAGCAGCCGGTACGTTCGAAGGCGATTTGCGAGCGGTGGCTCAGGCGCAGGGCAAAGGGGGCGAGCTGGCCGCTGCTGAAACAGGTCAGCGGCAGTTCCAGTTGCTCCGCCAGTTGCAGCAGGCCGGGTTCGTTGCGCTTGAGGTCGATGCTGGCCAGGGCCAGGACCTGCCGGGCTTGCCACTGGTGCGCCGCCAGGACCTGGTCGAGCAAGGCGCGCAGCGTGGTCACCGGGCAGCCTTTCTGGCAGCCCAGGCCGACCACCAGGGTCGGCGCTGCGCTCACTTCGATCATGCCGAGTACTGGCCCGCGCTCTTGCGCCGGAACAACCAGGCGCTGATCAGCCCGAGGGCCAGCCAGAAGGCCGCATTGGTCAGCTGCGAGGCGATCTTGAATTGCGCTTCCAGTTCTTCCGGGGCCAGCATCGAATGCACTTCCGGCTGCGGCGCGCCGATCACGTGGGGTACGGCGATGATGGTCGCGCCCAGGATCTTCAGCAGCCAGTTGCGGGCGAACACGATCAGGGCAATGCCCACAGCGGTGGAGGCGGCGGTGCCGACCCACCAGATCTGCCGCTGTGCCAGGTCGGCTGCGGCGGTGCCCGGCAGTTCCGGCGGCAGGCCCAGGGTCGGCGCCAGGCAGAAGGTGGCATAGCCGGCCAGGCCCCAGAGCAGGCCCTGGGACGTGCGGTTCGGCGCGCGCAGGGTGTAGAGGCCGGCCAGCATCAGGGCGAAGCCCACGGCCACCACCAGGTTGCCTCCGGTGGTGGACAGCACGCGCTGCCAGCCGTCTTCCGGCTCCCAGGCTTCGGCATCGTGGCTGTGGGCGGCCATGGCGCCTTCGGCGTGCTCATGGACTTCGGCCGCGGGGGCCTTTTCATAGGTTTCCGCCTGCAGGATCAACGGGGCGACCCAGAAGCTTTGCAGCAGGGTCAGCAGCAGGGCGGCCAAGAGGCCGGTGAAACCTGCGGTTTGCGCGATACGCTTGATCATGTCGGCAGGTCTCAATGGCAAGGGAAGGCGGCGCTGTGGCGGGTGTCGTGAGCCGCGTTGTGCACCGCCTCGATGTGGGAGAAGCCGGCGAAGTACACCAGGCACGCGCCGAGGATCGAGGCGCCGATGGCGGCCACCAGGCGCTGGCTCAGGGTGGAGGTCGTGCTGGCGGAGTGGCTGGTGCTGCTGATGATCGACATGGCGCTTCCCTCTGGAGTGTCAGCGGGGTAGAGGCGCAGGAAAACCCCGCGTGATGGCCACGCAGGGTTTGCAACAGCGCCCGCCCACCGCGGGTTGTTATGTAAGTGTTGCGGGCCGGTCTCCGGGCTTGCGAGGGGCAGGGCTGTGTCATGCCGTGCCAGCAAGTGTCGCCTTCCCATGCCTTGGCACAGTGGATCTGACACTTCGCTCGCTTACCGTTGCGGGGGCAGCACCGGACTGGCCACGGCTTTTTAGTTAAGCACGTGATTCACCGGTTTCCCGTTTCACCCTGTAAGGGGCACCCGTAACAAGGTGTGTAGGAGATCATGGGCGGGGCAGGGGCGTCAATTGCCGTGACCGCTGCGCAGGTGTGCGCCGCGCTCGTGCAAGGTTCAATGGCCCTTTCGCCGGCAAGCCGGCTGCTACGGGCGCATTGTCGATTGACCGTCCCCCTGGCTCTGCGTAGCCTTGCGCTTTCGAGGTTCTTCGGCCACGGGTCGAAGCTAAGAAGGGAACGCGGTCGATGCCGCGGCTGCCCCCGCAACTGTGAAGGGTTCGATTGCTGCAAGGCCACTGCATGGGCGTCGACGACGCCGGTGGGAAGGCGCAGCAATCGCCGGTCCGACGACTGGCAAGCCCTCAGCCAGGAGACCTGCCTCGATCCAAGATTCTCACTACAACCGGGCGGGGTGATCCGGTGGCGAAATCTCCGCGCGCCCGGCGTTGCGGTTCTCGTCCCGTTTGCCCGCCTCCTTTTGCCAAAGGGCATCCGATGAAAACACTGGCCAAACTTCCCGTCACCATCGTCACCGGCTTCCTTGGCTCGGGTAAGACCACCTTGCTCCGGCACATGCTGGACAACGCCCAGGGCCGGCGCATTGCGGTGATCGTCAACGAATTCGGCGAGCTGGGCATCGACGGCGAAATCCTCAAGCAATGCGCCATCGGCTGCACCGAGGAAGAGGCCAGCGGCCGAGTCTACGAGCTGGCCAACGGTTGCCTGTGCTGCACCGTGCAGGAGGAGTTCTTCCCGGTGATGCGCGAACTGGTGGCGCGCCGCGGCGACCTGGACCACATCCTCATCGAGACCTCCGGCCTGGCGCTGCCCAAGCCTCTGGTCCAGGCCTTCCAGTGGCCGGAAATCCGCAGTGCCTGCACCGTCGATGCGGTGATCACCGTGGTCGACAGCCCGGCCGTGGCCGCCGGCACCTTCGCCGCCTTCCCCGATCAAGTGGACGCCCAGCGCAAGCTCGACCCCAACCTGGACCACGAATCGCCGCTGCATGAGCTGTTCGCCGACCAGCTGTCCAGCGCAGACCTGGTGATCCTCAACAAGACCGACCTGATCAGCCCCGAAGACCTGGCCAAGGTGCGCCTGGAAGTGGCCGAGGAGCTGCCGCCGGCGGTCAAGGTCATCGAAGCCAGCAGCGGTCGCCTGCCCCTGGATGTGCTGCTGGGCCTGGGTGCCGGTTCCGAGGAACACATCGACGGCCGCCACAGCCATCACGACCATCACCATGACGGCGATGACGATCACGACGACCACGATCACGACGCCTTCGATTCCATCTCCATCGAGCTGCCCCAGGCCGACGAAAGCCTGCTGCTGGACGCCCTGACCCAACTGGTGGTCAAGCACGGCATCCTGCGGGTCAAGGGTTTCGCCGCCATCCCCAACAAGCCGATGCGCCTGCTGATCCAGGGCGTGGGCACGCGCTTCGACAAGCACTTCGACCGCAAGTGGGGCGCCGACGAGGCCCGTACCACGCGTCTGGTGCTGATCGGCCAGGAACTGGACGCCGCCCAGCTCGAAGCGCAACTGCGCGCCGCACTCAGCGTCTAAGCCATGCACCTGCTCAGGACCCAGCCCGGCGGTTTCGTGTCGGATGACAACATTGCCGACCTGGGACAAACCCCCGCCGAGCTGGTGATCCTGTGCAGCGGCGATTCCAGCCTGGCGCTGCTGGCGGACGCCGCCGAGCAATTGCCCGAGGACTACCCCAGCTTTCGCCTGGCCAATCCGATGCAGGTGCAGAACCACGCCTCGGTGGACCTGTATGTGGACCAGGTGCTGCGCCACGCCAAGGTCATCCTGATTTCCCTGCACGGTGGCATCGCCTACTGGCGCTACGGCGTCGAGCAGTTGGTGGAGCTGTCCAGGCGCGGGGTGCAGTTGATCCTGGTGCCGGGGGACGACCGCCCGGACCCGGAACTCAGCGACTTGAGCACGGTGGCTGCCGGCGAACGCGACCGCCTGTGGCAGTTCCTGCGCCAGGGCGGGCGCGACAACGCGCTGAATTTCTACCGCTGCCTGGCCAGCGGCCTGTTGGGGCGCGACTACCCCTGGAGCGAACCGCAGGCCCTGCCACGCACGGCGATCTACCACCCGCACAAAAGCCAGGCTGCTCTCAGTGACTGGCAGGCCGACTGGCAGCCGGGGCAAGCCGTGGCGGCGCTGCTGTTCTACCGCTCCCACCTGCAGGCGGCCAACACCGGCTTTATCGACCTGTTCTGCCAGCGCTTGCTGGCGGCGGGCCTCAACCCCTTGCCGATAGCGGTGGCCAGCCTCAAGGAACCGGGCTGCCTGAGCCAGGTGGAAGACTGGCTGGATGAAACCGCGGCCGGGGTGATCCTCAACACCACAGGCTTCGCCCAGTCCAGCCCCGAAGCCCCGCACCTGCGGCCGTTCCGCCGCAATATCCCGGTGATCCAGGCGATCTGCGCCCAGGACAACGAACCGGGCTGGCGTGACAGCGAGCAGGGCCTGGGGCCGCGGGACCTGGCCATGCACATCGCCTTGCCGGAACTGGACGGGCGCATCATCAGCCGGCCCATCAGCTTCAAGGACCTGGCCTGGCGCAGCGAGCGCAGCCAGTCGGACGTGGTCTGCTATCGCGGCCAGCCCGAACGCATGGATTTCGTCGCCGAACTGGCCCGGCGCTGGGTCGAACTGGGGCGCCTGGACAACGGCCACAAACGCGTGGCCCTGGTACTGGCCAACTACCCGACCCGGGACGGGCGCATCGGCAACGGTGTAGGCCTGGACACCCCGGCGGCGGCGCTGAACATCCTCAAGGCACTGCACGCCGAAGGCTATCCGCTGCCGGCCGAACTGCCCGCCAGCGGCACCGAGTTGATCCAGCAGTTGCTGGGTGGGGTGAGCAACGACCTGGACAGCCTCGACCAGCGCCCCTGCCAGCAAAGCCTGGCCATGGCCGACTACCTGACGCTGTTCCAGGCCCTGCCCGAAGCCAACCGCCAAGCGGTGCTGGCGCGCTGGGGCACGCCGCAGCAGGACCCGATGTGCCGCAACGGGCGGATGATGATCGCCGGCCTGCGCTTTGGCCTGACCTTCGTCGGTATCCAGCCGGCCCGGGGTTACCAGGTGGACCCCAGCGCGGTCTACCACGACCCGGACCTGGTGCCGCCCCATGGCTACCTGGCGTTCTACTTCTGGCTGCGCCAGGCCTACGGCGCCCACGCGCTGATCCATGTCGGCAAGCACGGCAACCTGGAATGGCTGCCGGGCAAGGGCGTGGGCCTTTCCGAGCAATGCTGGCCGGATGCGCTGCTGGGGCCGTTGCCGAACATCTATCCCTTTATCGTCAACGACCCGGGGGAGGGCGCCCAGGCCAAGCGCCGCACCCAGGCGGTGATCATCGATCACCTGATGCCGCCCCTGACCCGCGCCGAGACCTATGGCCCGCTGCGCAACCTGGAACTGCTGGCGGACGAATACTACGAAGCCCAGTTGCTGGACCCGCGCCGGGCCCGGGAGCTGCAGCGGGACATTCTCAAGCTGGTGCGCGAGACCCATATCGACCGCGAGCTGCAATTGGGCGAACAGCTCGACAGCGACGCCGACGCCGCGCTCTGGCTGCCGCGCCTGGACACCTACCTGTGCGACCTCAAGGAATCGCAGATCCGCGATGGCCTGCACCTGTTCGGTGAGTCCCCCAAGGGGCGCTTGCGCATCGACACCCTGTTGGCCCTGCTACGCATTCCCCGGGGCGACGGCAAAGGCGCCCATGCCAGCCTGCTGCGGGCCCTGGCCAAGGCTTTCGGCCTGGGTTTCGACCCCCTGGACTGTGCCCTGTCCGAGCCCTGGACCGGGCGCCGCCCGCCCGTGCTGCAACAGTTGAGCGAGGCGCTGTGGCGCACCGCCGGTGACGTTCGCGAGCGCCTGGAGCTCTACGCCGCCGGGTTGATCGAAGCGGCGCTGCAAGGGCCCGTCCCACAGCTGGACGAACCCGGCTGGGAGCCGGTGCAGAGCATCATCGACGGCCTGCGCGAGGTGGTCGCACCGCGTCTGGACGCCTGTGGCCCGGCGGAAATGCGCGGCCTGCTGGACGCCCTGAACGGGCGTTTCGTGCCTGCCGGCCCCAGTGGCGCGCCAAGCCGCGGGCGCCTGGACGTGCTGCCCACCGGGCGCAACTTCTACTCGGTGGATGTGCGCAACCTGCCCACCACCACCGCCTGGCGCATCGGTTTCCAGTCGGCCAACCTGATTCTCGAACGCCACTTGCAGGATCACGGCGACCACCTGCTGCAATTGGGCCTGTCGGTCTGGGGCACCGCCACCATGCGCACCGGCGGTGATGACATCGCCCAGGCCATGGCCCTGATGGGGGTACGCCCGGTGTGGGCCACCGGCAGCCAGCGGGTCGATGACTTCGAGATCCTGCCCCTGAGCCTGCTGGACCGGCCGCGGGTCGACGTAACCCTGCGGGTGTCCGGGTTCTTCCGCGATGCCTTCGCCAACCTGATCCGCCTGTTCGATGCGGCGGTGCAGGCGGTAGCGGCTCTCGATGAACCCGAGGACTTGAACCCGCTGGCGGCCAGGGTGCGTGCCGAGCGCGCGGCCCTGGAGGCGTCGGGGCTGGATGCCGACGCCGCCTCGCGCCAGGCCGGCTGGCGGATCTTCGGCGCCAAGCCGGGGGCCTATGGCGCCGGGGTCCAGGGCGCCATCGACGGCCGCCTGTGGCAGAGCCGCGAGGACCTGGCCGAGGTCTACCTGAACTGGGGTGGCTACGCCTATGGTGGCAGCGACGAAGGCACTGCCGCCCGCGAGCAGTTCGCCACCCGCCTGAGCCGGGTGCAGGCGGTGCTGCAGAACCAGGACAACCGCGAGCACGACCTGCTGGACTCCAACGACTACTACCAGTTCCAGGGCGGCATGCTGGCGGCGGTGGAAAGCCTCAGTGGGGCCAAGGCCGCCAGCTACCACGGCGACCACAGCCAGCCGGACCTGCCGAAGATCCGTACCCTCAAGGAAGAACTGAACCGGGTGATCCGTTCCCGGGCGGCCAACCCGAAGTGGATCGAAGGGGTCAAGCGCCATGGCTACAAGGGCGCCTTCGAAATGGCCGCGACCCTGGACAACCTGTTCGCCTTCGACGCCACCACCGAACTGATCGACGATCACCAGTACGCCTTGCTGGCCGATGCCTATCTGCTCGATGGCTCGACCCGCGAGTTCGTCCGTCAGCATAATCCCCACGCCCTGCGCGACATGACCGAGCGCCTGCTGGAAGCTCAGCAGCGTGGCCTGTGGCAAGAGCCCGGCGATTATCGTGAAGCCCTGGAACACCTGCTGCTGGATATAGAAGAAGATTCCTGAGGCGGCGAGTGCTGCGCACTCGATCGCGAGCAAGCTCGCTCCTACAGGGCTGGCATTGCCGTTGTAGGAGCGAGCTTGCTCGCGAAAGCGTCCTGCGGGACACCCCCCGACCCAAGCGAGACCCTGACATGAGCGACACCCCACATTTCCCGCTGTCCGCCGTGGTCGGCGCCGAAGCACTGAAACTGGCCCTGTGCCTGACCGCCATCGACCCGAAGATCGGCGGCGTGCTGATCGAAGGCCCACGGGGCATGGCCAAGTCGACCCTGGCCCGGGGCCTGGCGGACCTGTTGGCCAGCGGGCAGTTCGTCACCTTGCCCCTGGGCGCCACCGAAGAGCGTCTGGTGGGCACCCTGGACCTGGACGCCGCCCTGGGCCAGGGCCGGGCGCAATTTTCTCCGGGGGTGCTGGCCAAGGCCGACGGCGGCGTGCTCTACGTCGATGAAGTCAACCTGCTGCCTGACCACTTGGTGGACCTGTTGCTGGACGTGGCCGCCAGCGGCACCAACCTGATCGAGCGCGACGGTATTTCCCACCGCCATTCGGCGAAGTTCGTGCTGATCGGCACCATGAACCCGGAGGAGGGCGAACTACGTCCGCAACTGCTGGACCGTTTTGGCCTCAACGTCGCCCTCAGCGGCCAGCCCGCGCCCCAGGAGCGGGGGCAGATCATCCGCCGCCGCCTGGATTTCGACAGCGATCCCCAGGGCTTCTGCGCCCAGTGGGCCGAACCCCAGGCGGCATTGCGCGAGCGCTGCCAACAGGCGCGGGCCGCCCTGGCCAGCATCCCGCTGGACGACCAGGCCCTGGCGCTGATTACCGAGCGCTGCTTTGCTGCTGCCGTGGACGGCCTGCGCGCCGACCTGGTCTGGCTGCGCGCGGCCCGCGCCCATGCCGCCTGGCGTGGCGCCCCGGCGATTGCCGAGGAGGATATCGACGCCGTGGCCGAGTTCGCCTTGCGCCACCGGCGGCGGGAGACACCGCCCAGCGCGCCACAGTCCGGGCAAAGCCCCCAGGCACCGGCGCCAGCCAACGCCAACCCCAGCGAAGGCCAGGGCCAATGGGGCGAAATGCCGGCCCAGGCCCTGCCCACCGGCGCCCGTCGTGAGGTGCCCAGCTGGCCAAAAAAGCCCTAGGCATCCGCCCCCGCACTGACCGGGGGGCGGATGCCAAGCCCCGGGCGGGGCACCTGGATCACGGCCGGCAAGGCAAAAGCCGCGAGGCCAGCGCCGGTTCGGTCAACTGGCCCGGCACCTTGCTCAAAGGCCGTCCACGGTTGCGTGCAGACCTGCTGTTTCGCTTGCGCAGCCGCTCGCCCCATGAGCTGTGGCTGGTGATAGTCGACGCGTCGGCCTCGACCCGCCGGCACAGCGCCCTGAGCGATGCCAAGGGCCTGCTGGCGCAACTGTTCGACGACGCTTACCGCCAGCGTGCACGCCTGGCCCTGCTCACTGCCAGCGGCCGTGCGCCGAGCTGGCAGGTCCAGGGCCTGAAGGCCTCCAGGGACCTGCGGCACTGGCTCGACGGCCTGGGTGCCGGCGGCGGCACGCCCTTGCCCCAAGCCCTGAACGAAGCGGCCCAGTGGCTGGAACAACGCCAACGGCGCCTGCCGGCGGAGCAGCAGCGCGTGCTGCTGATCACCGATGGCCGGCTGAAGAACCTGCCACCGCCCAGGCCCCTGAACTGCCCGACCTTGCTGCTCGACATCGAACGAGGCCCGATCCGCCTGGGCCGCGCCCGCGAACTTGCGACTCGGCTCAACGCTGTCTACCAGCATATCGACTGACTACCTCCCCGACACACCGCACATCCCCCGTAGGAGCTGGCTTGCCAGCGAAAGCGTCCGGCCTGGCGGTGCAAGTCACACGGGCCTCTTCGCCGGCAAGCCGGCTCCTACAGGGATTTGCCTTGGCATGCCGGAGCGGGAAGCGGCTACGCTTTGCGCTGTCTTTCACAGGAGTGACTTCATGCGGGTACTGGTGCGTAACGACAAGGACGATTTCCGGGTCAAGGCCTATGCCGGAACCAACGGGGTGCTGCTGGCCATGGACCTGGATGCGTCGCGGCGCCAGGGCCTGCTGGGTTTTGCCATCGAAAAACAGACCGGCAGCAAGCCCTGGCTGTTTCTGTTCAACAGCCTGACCTTCCCCGGCAAGGCCCATACCTTCCCCCAATACAACGCCACCCCCAGCGATCAGGCGCCCCTGCAGAAATTCCGCTGGGCCGACTACGCGGTCAACCCCGGTGCCACCCTCAACTACCGGGTGCACCTGGCCTATGGCAGCCCGGACGCGCCGCAACTGGGCGAGTCCCTGCAGTTGAGCATCACCGCCGACAACGGCCAGCCTCCCGGCCAGCGGGTGATCTTCAACCGTGCGGTGGCTGCCAGCCAGGCGTTCTCGCGCAAGTTTCCCGAGCTCGATGCGTTGCTCAGCGCCAACAAGAACCTGCCCATCGAAAAGTGGCCGGACGCGCCCCGCCAGTGGTTGGAAAACGGCCTGCTGGAGGCGCTGCTGGGGTTCATTCAGCGCGCCACGGACGCCAGCTGGAGCCTGGACATCGCCATCTACGAGTACCAGTTGCAGGCGATCATCGATGCCGTCAACGCGGCTTTCGACCGCGGCGTACAGGTGCGGGTGCTGTACCACGCCGCCCCCGGCGATGCCGACACCACGATGAACCAGGCCAGCCTGCAGCACCTGCCCGAGGTCAATAAGCGCGGGCGGGTGACCCACGCGATCTTCCACGACAAGTTCATCGTCCTCGGCCGCCTCGACGCCGCCGGCCAGCGCCAGCCCCAGTCGGTGCTGTGCGGCAGCACCAACTTCACCGCCAATGGCGTCTACCGTCAGGCCAACGTGTTGCACAGCCTCGACCACGTGGACATCGCCACGCGCTACCTGGAGGTGTTCGAGCAGGTCTGGGCGACGCCGGCGGATGTCGGCGCCACGCGCACATGGCTGACCCGGAACAACCCCATGCAGCCGCAGGCGCCGCTGTTCGCCGGGTTTTCCCCGCGCAGCGGCCAGGGCGACCTCGCGGAGTTCGTCGATATCATCAACGGCGCCCGCCGCGACCTGCTGTTCGTCACCGCCTTCGCCTTGCCCGACAGCATTCTCGATGCCTTGCTCGGCCAGCCCCACGACGATGTGTTGCGCTACGGCCTGCAGAACACCGCCAGCCGCATCACCGGTTTTCACGCCGACCGCACGGCCGAGTTCGCCGCCACCGCCTTGCTCAACAATGGCCTGGAGGGCTGGCTCAAGGAGGGGCTCAAAGGCCAGAAGGGCAACCTGCTGGTGCACACCAAGGCCATCGTCACCGACTTCACCAGCCAGGCGCCGGTGATCATCAGCGGCAGTCACAACCTCAGCGTCGGCGCGAGCCAGAGCAATGACGAGAACTTCCTGATCATCCGCGGCGACACCGACCTGGCGGACCGCTACGGCCTGGAGCTGCTGCGGTTCTACGAACACTACCGCTTCCGCTACTTCGCCAGGCAACTGGCCCTCAAGCAGGTCCAGCCCCTGGCGGTGGACGACAGCTGGAGCAACGCCTACTACCTGGAAGGGGATCTGCGCCAGCTGTCGCGGCTGCGTTTTTCCGGGCGCTGACCGGGGCTGCGAGCAGCCGCCACAAGGTTGGACAGGGCGCGCCCGACTGGGTAGTTTTCACGGACCGCGCACAAGGACCCTGCCATGGCCCCGGACCTGACCTCCATCGAGCTGTTTCTCAAGGCCCTGACCCTGGGCAACCTGTCCCGGGCCGCCGAGCAGTCGCACCTGTCGCTGTCCGCCGCGAGCCGGCGCCTGTCGCTCCTGGAGCAGCATTTCAAGGTGGCGCTGCTGACCCGCACCTCCACCGGGGTATTGCCGACGGCGGCGGGGCAGGCCCTGGCCGAGCACGCCCGCTCGCTGTTGCGGGCGGTGGATGTGATGCACGCCGACCTGGCCGACTTCGCCAAGGGCGCCACCGGCCGGGTCAGCCTGTACGCCAACAGTTCGGCCATGAGCCAGGAACTGCCCCGGCAATTGACCCAGTGGAGCGACCTGCACCCGGGCATTCGCGTGGACATCCGCGAGGAGCGCAGCCGCGAGATCCTCCTGGCGGTGCGTGACGGCGTGGCCGATGTGGGCATCGTCACCACCCGGCCACGGGGCCAGGACCTGCATTTCATCCCTTATTGCCGCGACCGGTTGTGCCTGATCGTGCCCCAGGACCACCCGTTCAAGATGAGCCACGCGCGCTTTCAGGACCTGTTGGGCTATGACTTCGTCGGCCTGGAGGACAACGCCGCGATCACTCCCCTGATCAGCGAGGCGGCCGCGGCGGTGAGCATGCCCTTGCGCCTGCGGGTGCAGGTGCGCAGCTTCGAGGCCGTGTGCCGGCTGATCGCCGCAGGGCAGGGCGTGGGGGTGCTGCCCCAGGGAGCGGTGCAGATCTTTCGCAAGGAGATGGCCTTGCGTTTTATCGAAATCGACGACCCCTGGGCCGACCGCCAGATGTACCTCTGCCGGCGCCAGGAACAGCCGTCCCTGGCCAGTCGCGAGCTGTTCGACTACCTGGCCGGTTGCGGGCAGGCCGCGGCAGCCGCGGGCTAGCCGCCGGTCATAGCAGGACTCTTCCCGCGTGCCTTCGAATTTTGCGAAGGCGGTTTCCATAATGAGCAATTCCCACTGGCCCCGCGCTGTGGCCAGAATGGGCTCGCCCGTGCGCTTGACCTGCCTCCATAACAACAACACGTCAGACCAGGAGAGACGGCTTGTCCAGGATCAATCCCGCTGTAAAACCTCCCCATCGCATTGCGGTGATCGCCGGTGACGGCATCGGCCGCGAAGTGGTCCCCGAAGGCCTGCGTGTGCTGGAAGCCGTCAGCCGGCGCTTCGGCATCGCCTTGCAATTCGATCATTTCAACTGGTGCAGCGAGCACTACCAGGCCCATGGCAGCATGATGCCCGACGACTGGGCGCAGCAGATCGGTGGCCACGAGGCGATCTTCTTCGGCGCCGTGGGCGCGCCGGACATCGTGCCCGACCATATTGCGGTCTGGGATTCGCTGCTGAAGATCCGCCGCCAGTTCGACCAGTACGTGAACATCCGCCCGGTGCGCCTGATGCCCGGGGTGCCGTGCCCGCTGGCCGGGCGGGCGCCCGGGGACATCGATTTCATCGTGGTGCGGGAAAACACCGAGGGCGAGTATTCCAGCGTCGGCGGGCGCATGTGGGAGGGCACCCCGCGGGAGATTGCCCTGCAGGAGTCGGTGTTTTCCCGCCATGGTGTGGACCGGGTGGTGAACTACGCCTTCGAACTTGCCAGCCGCCGGCCCCGGCGCAACCTGGTGGCGGCCACCAAGTCCAACGGCATCGCCATCACCATGCCGTTCTGGGACGAACGGGTGGAGGCGCTGGCCCAGGCCTACCCTCAGGTCGCGACCCGCAAGTTCCACATCGACATTCTCTGCGCGCACTTCGTCCAGCACCCGGACTGGTTCGACGTGGTGGTGGCCTCCAACCTGTTCGGCGACATCCTCTCCGACCTGGGCCCGGCCTGCACCGGCACCATCGGCATTGCGCCCTCGGCCAACCTCAACCCGGAGCGCCTGTACCCCTCGCTGTTCGAGCCGGTGCATGGTTCGGCGCCGGATATCGCCGGTCTCGGCGTGGCCAATCCGATCGGCCAGATCTGGTCGGCGGCCCTGATGATCGAACACCTGGGGCGGGGCGATGAACTTTACCAGCGGGCCGCGGCGGCGATTGTCGAAAGCATCGAGACGGTGCTCGCCGAAGGGCCGCGCACCCGGGAAATGGGCGGCAATGCCAGTACCGTGGAAGTGGGGCGGGCGATTGCCGAGTGTCTGGCTGGAAACAGGAGCTGAGCTGATGAGTCTGGAACACTACATCGACAACCAATGGCAAGCCTCGTCCTGGGCCGAGGACATTCCGGTGCAGGACCCCAGTACCGGCATCAGCTATGCGCGTATCGCCCGGGGCACCGCCGAGGACATCGACCTGGCGGTGCAGGCCGCGCAACGGGCCCTGGGGGACAATTTCGACGGCCCCTGGGGCTGCCTCTCGGCCCTGGAGCGGGGGCGTCTGCTGGCGCGCCTGAGTCATGCAGTGCTGGAGCACCATGAAGAGCTGGCGCAGATCGAAGCCCGGGACACCGGCAAGGCACTCAAGGTGGCCCGCGCCGACGCCACCGCCCTGGCGCGCTATTTCGAGTACTACGCCGGGGCCGCCGACAAGCTCCACGGCGAGACCTTGCCCTATCAGGCCGGTTACACCGTGCTCACGGTGCGCGAGCCCCATGGCGTTACCGGGCACATCATTCCCTGGAACTACCCGATGCAGATCTTCGGCCGCAGCGTCGGCGCCGCCCTGGCGGCGGGCAATGCCTGCGTGGTCAAGCCCGCCGAGGACGCCAGCCTGTCGCTGCTGCGGCTGGCGGAGCTGGCGGCCCAGGTCGGCTTCCCGGCGGGCAGCCTGAATGTGGTCAGCGGCTATGGCCACGAAGCCGGTGCCGCGTTGTGCGCCCATCCTGGCGTCGCGCATATCTCGTTCACCGGTTCAACCGGCACCGGCGCCCTGGTGGCCAAGGCGGCGGCCGAACGGCATTGCCCGGTAACCCTGGAGCTGGGCGGCAAGTCGCCGCAGATCGTCTTCGCCGATGCCGATGTGGAGCGGGCGCTGCCCGTGCTGATCAACGCCATCGTGCAGAACTGCGGCCAGACCTGTTCCGCCGGCAGCCGCCTGCTGGTGCAGCGCAGCCTGTATGAACCGCTGCTGGAACGCCTGGCCCAGTGCTTTGGCCAACTGCGCGCCGGGCCCTCGGAGCTGGACCTGGACATGGGCCCGCTGATCAACCAGAAACAGCTGCGCCAGGTCCGGGAGTTCGTCCGCGAGGCCGAGGCCGCCGGTATCCGGGTGGCGGCGCGTGGGCAGGTGGTGGCCGAGGCCGGCAGCGGCGGCTACTTCCACGAAGCGGTGCTGTTTCGCGATGTGCCGCCAGACAGTCGCCTGGCCCGGGAGGAAGTGTTCGGCCCGGTGCTGGCGGTGATGCCCTTCGAGGACGAGGCCGAGGCCATTGGCCTGGCCAACGACAGCGCCTTCGGCCTGGTGGCCGGGGTCTGGACCCGGGACGGTGCGCGTCAGTTGCGCATGGCTCACAAGCTGCGCTGTGGCCAGGTGTTCATCAACAACTACGGCGCCGGTGGCGGCGTCGAACTGCCCTTTGGCGGAGTCAAGGCCAGCGGCTACGGGCGCGAGAAGGGCTTCGAGGCCCTGCTGGGTTTTACCGCCTTGAAGACCATCGCCATTCGTCACGACTGAGGGCCGCCACTACGGCGGCCAATAACAACAAAAACAGGAGTCACTAGCATGCGTCTAGCCCATAAAACTGCCATTGTCACCGGCGCCGGTTCCGGCTTTGGTGAAGGCATCGCCAAGACCTTCGCCCAGCAGGGCGCCCGGGTTGTAATCGCCGACATGAACGCCACGGGCGGCCAGCGGGTGGCGCAGGAAATCCGCGATGCCGGCGGCCAGGCCCACTTCATCGAGGTCAACGTGGCCCAGGACGCCAGCGTTGCCGCGCTGCTGCGCAACACCCTGGAGCAATACGGCGGCCTGGACATCGTGGTCAACAACGCCGGCACCACCCACCGCAACCGGCCGATGCTGGAAGTGGACGAGGCCGAGTTCGACCGGGTGTTCGCGGTCAACGTCAAAAGCATCTTCCTCAGCGCCAAGCACTTCGTGCCGCATTTTCGTGGCCAGGGCGGCGGGGTGTTCATCAACATCGCCTCCACGGCGGCGATCCGGCCGCGTCCGGGGCTGGTCTGGTACAACGGCAGCAAGGGCGCGGTGGTGGTGATGAGCAAGACCATGGCCGCCGAGCTGGGGCCGGACAACATCCGCGTCAACTGCGTCAACCCGGTGGTGGGCGCCACAGCCCTGCTCAGTGAGTTCATGGGGGTGCCGGACACCCCGGAAAACCGCCAGAAGTTCATGGCCACCATTCCCCTGGGGCGCTTCTCCACCCCCCAGGATGTGGCCAACGCCTGCCTGTACCTGGCCTCTGACGAGGCGGCCTTCATCACCGGCACCTGTCTGGAAGTGGATGGTGGACGTTGCGTCTGATGATCTGTAAAACCCTCCAGGCCAGAGCCCCGGCGCGCGTGATCCGCGCTTCGTGTAGCCGCTGCCGCAGGCTGCGAACGGCCCGCAGGGCCGCAAGGTTCCAGGGGACGCCGGGGCTTGACGGTTGATCGCCAGGCAAGGCCACGCCAGCATTTTCGCCCGTTTCAACCCAATCAATGGAGTGCATTCGACATGTGTGGGATCGAGAACGACAAGAACCACCCCAATACCCGGCAACTGCTTGAAGGCCTGCCCAAGAACTGGGGCAAGTGGGGCCCGGACGACGAAGTCGGTGCCCTCAACTACCTGCAACAGGCCGAGGTACTGCGGGGCGTGGCCGCCGTGCGCCAGGGCAAGACCTTCACCCTGCAAGTGCAGATCGGCCATCCCGGCGGCGACCCGATGTGGCCGGCACGCAACCCGTCGATGCGTTTCAATACCCTGGACCGCAGCCACTATCAGGCCGGCAAGCAGCCCTCCATGACCGGTGGCGCCGAGTACTGCGACGACGTGATCTTCATGCAGCTGCAGGGCTCGACCCAGTACGACGCCCTGGGCCATGCCTGGTACGACAACCAGCTGTGGAACGGCTACGACGCCAGCAGCACTGTCGGCGGCATGGCCAAGGCCAGTGTGTTGCCGATTGCCGAGCGCGGCGTGGTGGGCCGTGCGGTGCTGATCGACATGGCCCGGCACCGCGGCAAGAAGTACCTGGGGCGCGGCGAGACCTTCAACCACCTGGACCTGCTGGCCGCTGCCCAGGCCCAGGGCGTGGCCATCGAGAAGCGCGACATCCTCATCATCCGCACCGGTTCCATGGGCGCCTTCTACGAGTACGGCAAGACCGAGTTCTTCAAGGACCTGGTGGAACCCGGGCTGACCTACAGCCGGGAACTGGTGGACTGGTTCAACCAGATGGAGATCCCCAATCTGGTCACCGACACCATCGCCAACGAGGTGATCACCGACCCGGTGTCCGGGGTGCAGATTCCCCTGCATTGCGCGCTGATGCGCAACCTGGGGATCGCCTTCACCGAGATCGTGCTGCTTGAAGAACTGGCCGAGGATTGCGCCGTCGATGGCCAGTGGACCTTCCTCTACACCGCCGCGCCGCTGAAGATCGTCGGCGGCAGCGGAGCGCCGGTGAACCCCATCGTCATCAAGTAACCGCTGTTTGCTGGTGGCGAGGCAGGCGCAGGGTTTATCCTGCGCCCCCTCACCAAGACCGATAGGGATCATCGACCGATCATGCATGACGATTCACATTCGCCGGACTGCAGTTGCTGCCTGGATCATGCCAGTGCCCATCAGGGTGTGCTCGATACCCTGGAGTTGATGGCCGGCCACCCCGAGGCCAGTGAAGACGACATCGTCCAACTGCTGCAGGAGCGTGGCTACTCGGCCATCGCCGCAGAAAAACTCAACGTCTTCGTGCCATCGGCCCTGGCCTGGATCGTGCTCAAGCGCCTGGGGGTGGAGCACTTGCCCAATCACTTCATCGCCCTGGATGAGGCGGGCCAGGAGGTGCGGATTCCGGTGGCCGGCCAGCATTATTTCACCGCCGCGCTGACCCTGGCCTACAACACCTTTGAAAACGGCTGGAGCCAGGTCCTGCCGCGCAAAACCTACGAAATGGTTGCCGGCCGCAGCGCTGAAATGGCCATGGCCAACGAGGCGCTGTATGCCGGGGAATCTTTGCAGGGTTCCACTCTGGAACCCTTGCAACTGCTGCGTCTGGATGCCCAGGCCGCGCTGACCTGAGCACCTGGCGCAACACTACCTACACTGATGGGCAGTCACCCCGGCCGAGGGCCCTTGCGCACGCAGGCCGCTGGCCGGGACCACCCGCCTTCAGTACAGGAGAACCCCCATGAACCATGAATCCGTTTGCATCGTCGCGGCGGCCCACACCCGCTTTGGCCGCCTCGATGGCAGCCTGGAAGACCTGATTGTCCAGGTCACCCGCGACGTGTTGGTGGACGCCGCCATTGACGCCGGGGCGATCGATGCGCTGTTTCTCGGCCAGTTCAACTCCGGGCTGGTGCCTGATGGTTTTCCCGCGTCCCTGATGCTCCAGGCCGACCCGCAGCTGCGCTTCAAGCCGGCCACCCGCTGCGAAAACGCCTGTGCTTCCGGCTCGGCGGCGATCCAGGCCGGGATCAACGCGATCCGCAGCGGCGCCGCCGAACTGGTGCTGGTGGTGGGGGCGGAAAAGATGACCGGCAACAGCACCGCCGAGGTCACCCGGGCCCTGGCCGGGGCCGGCTACCAGAACGACCCGCAAGAGGCCGGCCTGAGCTTTGCCCAACTGTTCGGCCAAGTGGCCCAGCGCTACACCGAGCGCTACCAGAGCCCCCTGGCTGCCATGGCGGCGATTGCCGTGAAGAACCACGCCAACGCCATGGCCAACCCCCTGGCGCAGATGCATCGGGCCATGGATTTTGCCCACTGCAACAGCGTTTCGCCCGGCAACCCGCTGATCGCCGAGCCCCTGCGTCTGACCGACTGTTCGCTGATCAGCGATGGCGCGGCGGCGATCCTCCTCGCGTCGCCGCGCCGGGCCCGGGAGTTCCGCCGTGAAGTGGCGATCCGCGCCCTGAGCCAGGTGAACGACTTCCTGCCCATGGCGCGCCGCGACGTGCTGGCCTTCGAAGGCCCGCAACTGGCGATCCAGGGCGCCTTGCACGAAGCCGGCCTGGGCCTGGACGACCTGGCGTTCGCCGAAGTCCACGACTGCTTCACCATCGCCGAACTGCTGATCTACGAAGCCATGGGCCTGGCGCCCAAGGGCGAAGGCCATCGAGCCCTGGACGAAGGCTGGGTGAATGCCGACGGACGCCTGCCGGTGAACCTCTCCGGGGGGCTCAAGGCCAAGGGACATCCGGTGGGCGCCACCGGTGTGTCGATGCATGCCCTGGGCTTTCGCCAGTTGACCGGCGAGCCCATTGGCCTCGCCGCGCGCTCGCCGGAGTTCGGCCTGCTGTTCAACATGGGCGGCATGGCGGTGGCCAACTACGCCTCGGTGTTGCAGGCCGTGAGGGTGTAAGCGTCAGGAACCCTGCGGCTTCCAGCATGTCGCAGGGGGCGCCAGGCTGGCACAGGCCGGTTGAGAGATGTACAGCGGGCCTGGTGGTTTGCGGCTCACTGCGCTGTTGCGGGTCTTGAGGCAGTGGCGGGTATAGGTATGCATCTGGTTGAGCCGCAAGTTGCGTAGCCCCTTGGGACAGATCAACAGCGTTTCACCGAAAGAGAACAGCTGAAAACCCTGGACCTCCAGGCGGCGCTGCGAGGTCAGGCGGGTATTCCACATCAGCGGGTCCAGGTCATGCAGTTCGAGATCGTCCAGCAGGACGAAGCGTTCGATTTCGTCCTGGCGTACATCCAGCCCTCCTGCGGCCTTGTAGGTGACCTTGCTCATGGCCCCGGGCAGTACAAACAGAAACGCCAGGGCAAACAGTGCCACCGACAATATCGAATACAGGATGCGTTTATTGAGGCTTCCGGCCTTGTGGTAGAAAATCACGACCGGTAGCAACGTAAGGATCAGGATCAGCAGATTCAATGCCGCCACATAGTGCGGGGAGTCGCTGCTGACTTCACTCACATAGGCATTGAGTGTCACCAGGCTGGGGAACAGCGCTGCGCAGAGCGTGCCAAGCAGGCAGGTCAGCAACACAAGCAGAAAGTCCATTTTGTCCCTGGTGGGTGTCAGGTTTTCCTCAATTACCTTTTTGAACGCCGGGCGTGACAGTACCCCCCAGCAACTGAGCAGAAACAGCACTAGCAGCCCAAGCAGGGATTGCCCTACCGGCAGCCAGCCTGAGGTGTAGTAAATGACAACGACATATCCCAGGAACCCCACCAGGAACGGGAGTGTCAGCCACACCACTACATCCTTCAGGCGCCCCGGGGTTCTGTGAAACAGGCTGGCGGACAGCCAGAACAGCAGAGTGGTGACGGTCAGCAGAAACAGAAACGCGCTCATGAGCACCAGCACTATGACCAGCCAGATCATCAGCGCCGACTTTGCATCGATCGAAGCCATGAACAGGTCGGTGCGGCCAATCGCCCGGGTGTACATGTACAGGCTGATCAACCCCAACCCGACGGCGCTCAAGCCCATGACCGTGCCGATCTGGCTCCAATAGGTCAGCACGCGCTTGAAATTCTTCCTTAACACCTCTTCAAAGGTGGGGCCTGCGACTTGCATGTGAGCACTCCCTGGCTACGTTGATGGCGCGCGAGTAGACCAAGACCGCAGGGGGTGTGTCGATGTTTTTACGTTTTGAGCCGCAGTCGGGAGTGCCATCCCTGGCACTGTTGCGCTTCAGCGCGGGTATGCCGCCCGGCCATGAACCCGCCCCTTGCGCCCCGCCGTCAGGCGATAGGCGATGCCCAGCCAGACAAACCACGCCGGCATTACGCACAGCGCCAGGCGGGTGTCCGGGCGCAGGGCCAGCAGGCACAGGACAAACAGCAGGAAGGCCAGGGCAAACCAGGCCATGGGCACGCCGCCGGGCATCTTGTAGCGCGAACGGGCGTGCAGTTGCGGGTGCTTTTTGCGGTAGGCGATGTAGGACGCGAGGATGGTCGACCAGGTGAAAATCACCAGGATCGCCGACACCGTGGACACCAGGGTGAAGGCGGTCATCACCTCGGGAACCACGTACAGCAGCAACACCCCCAGCAGCATCAGCAGGGTGGTGAAGCTCAGGCTGATGACCGGCACGCTCTGGCCCGACAGGCGCTTGAACAGGCGCGGCGCATTGCCCTGGTCGGCGAGGCCGAAGAGCATGCGGCTGGCCGAGAACACGCCGCTGTTGGCCGAGGAAGCGGCGGAGGTCAGCACCACGAAGTTGACGATGCCCGCCGCCGCCGGGAAGCCGGCAATCAGGAACAGCTCGACGAACGGGCTCTTGTTCGGCGACACCTGCTGCCAGGAGGTCACGGCGATGATGCAGGCCAGGGCCAGCACGTAGAACAGGATGATCCGCAGCGGTATGGCGTTGATGGCCTTGGGCAGGGTGCTGTGAGGGTCACGGGTTTCCGCGGCGGCGGTACCGATCAGCTCGGTGCCGGCGAAGGAGAAGATCGCCATCTGGAACCCGGCGAAGAAGCCCAGCAGGCCGTGGGGAAAGGCCGCTTGCCGGTCCAGCAGGTGGCCCAGCGAGGCGGTCACGCCCGAGGGCGAGACGAACGAGCTGGCGATCAGCACCAGGCTGACGCCGATCAGGGTGACCACGGCGATGATCTTGATGATGGCGAACCAGAACTCCACTTCGCCGAACAGCCGCACCGTGAGCACGTTGAGGGCGAACAGCGTCAGCATCATGCTGACCGCGGGCATCCAGGCCGGCACCCCGGGGAACCAGTACTGGAAGAAACCGCCCACCACCACGGCGTCGCCCACCACCGCCACGCTCCAGCTCAGCCAGTAGGACCAGCCGAGAAAAAACGCCGCGCGCGGCCCCAGGTAGGCGCCGGCAAAGTCGGCGAAGCTCTTGAATTGCAGGTTCGACAGCAGCAGCTCGCCCATGGCGCGCATCACCAGGTACACGAACAGGCCGATGATCATGTAGATCAGGATGATCGAGGTACCGGACATGGCGATGATCTTGCCCGAGCCCATGAACAGCCCGGTGCCGATGGCGCCGCCCATGGCCATGAGCTGGATATGACGGTTATGCAGGGTGCGTTGCAGCACGGGGCGCGCAGGGGCCCCGAGGGTATCTGGAGTCATCACAAAACCTCTTGATTTTATAGTTGTCGAGTTTTGGCAGTGCAGGGTGGCTGGGGCTGCGCGCTGTGGTTGTAGGTCGGGGTGGCGCAACCGGTTCGGGTTGGGCCGCTGCACAGGGGCACGGGGCGTTTTCCCGTGCAGCGGCCATGGGGGTATTGCCTCAGCCGCTGGCCAGGCGGCGCGGGGCGCCTGTGGCGGCGTCGGGGCCCTGGCCGATCAGTTGGTACAGGTCCTTGATGTTGGCCGGGGTCGGCACCAGGTGGATCTGCTCGCCAATGCCGTGTTCGCGCGCCTGGTCGTGCAGGTAGCGCAGGGACGAGAAGTCCTCCAGGGCAAAGCCCACCGAGTCGAACACCGTGACCTGCCGGGCATGCTCGCGGCCCGGTTCCAGGCCCTGGGCGATGCGGAAGTATTCGGTCACCGCAAAGTCCGCCGGCAACTGCTGGATATCACCCTCGATGCGCGTTTGCGGCTCGAACTCGACGATCACCCGGGCATTGCGCAGGATCTCTGCGTGTAGTTCGGTCTTGCCCGGGCAGTCGCCGCCCACCGCATTGAGGTGCATGCCGGGCTCGATCAGCTCCGGGGTGAGGATGGTGGCGTAGGCCTTGTCCGCGGTCACCGTGGTGACGATGTCGGCGCCCTTGACCGCATCGGCCACCGACTCGGCGATGCGCACCTTCAGGCTCGGCCAGGCTTGCAGGTTGTGCTTGAGCTTGCGGGAGGCGGCCGGGTCGATGTCGAAGATCCGCAGCTCGTCGATGCCGAGCATGTCGTGGAAGGCGATGGCCTGGAACTCGCTCTGGGCGCCATTGCCGATCAGCGCCATGGTTCGGCTGTCCGGGCGCGCCAGGGCACGGGCCACCAGGGCCGAGGTGGCGGCGGTGCGTACCGCGGTGGTCAGGGTCAGTTCGCTGAGCAGCACCGGGTAGCCGCTGTCCACCTCGGCCAGCACGCCGAAGGCCATGACCGTGAGCAACTGCCGGGCCGGATTGCCAGGGTGGCCGTTGACGTACTTGAAGGCGTACTGCTGGCCATCGTCGGCGGGCATCAGTTCGATGACTCCGGTGGGCGAGTGGTTGGCGGTGCGCGGGGACTTTTCGAAGGCTTGCCAGCGCAGGTAGTCGGCCTGGATATAACCGGCCATTTCACGGATCGCCCTGGCGACACCCAGGCGCTTGTACAGCGCCGCTGCCTGATCCACATCGATAAACAAGGTCATGGTGATTTCCCTCTCGGTCGGAACGTTGAACACTGCGGGAGAGCGCGCCTGGCGCGCGCTAGCGGTTGGCATGGCCGTGCAGCACATTGACCGCATTGATGCCGATCTCATCCACCATGTAGCCGCCTTCCATCACGAACAGGGTGGGCGTGCCCACCGTGGCGATGATCTGGCCCATGCCGAGAAAGTCTTCGCTTTCCAGCAGGAAGTGGCTGATGGGGTCGTCCTTGAACGTGTCCACGCCCAGGGACACCACCAGCAGTTCGGGAGCGAAGGCCCGCAACTGTTTGCAGGCCAGCTCCAGCGCTTGGCGGTAGTGCTGCCAGGTGGTGTTCTTCGGCAGGGGCAGGTTCAGGTTGCAGCCTTCGCCGGCCCCGCTGCCGCGCTCGCTGGCATGGCCCGAGAAGTAGGGGTAGGACACGGCCGGGTCGCCGTGCAGCGAGACGAAGAGCACGTCGCCACGGTCATAGAAAATGTTCTGGGTGCCATTGCCGTGGTGGAAGTCCACGTCCAGCACCGCCACCCGCCTGGCGCCCCGGGTGATGGCGTGCTGCGCGGCGATGGCGGCGTTGTTCAGGTAGCAGTAGCCGCCCATGTATTCCCGTGCGGCGTGATGCCCCGGCGGGCGGCACAGGGCGAAGGCGCTGTCCTGGCCTTCATCGATCAGGGCCAGGGCAGTGAGGGCGATATCGGCGCTGGTGCGCACCGCATCCCAGGTGGTGGCGGTGATCGGCGAGCCGGCGTCCATGGCGAAGAAACCCAGCTTGCCGTCGATGAATTCGGGCACCTGCTGGTTGGCCAGGTCGCGCACCGGCCACACCAGGGGCAGGGCGTCGTGGCTGCGGCCGGTGGCGGTCCATTCGCTCCAGGCGTTTTCCAGGAAGCTGACGTAACGTTCGCTGTGGGCGGCCACGTAGCAGGCGCGGTCGAAGCGCCGCGGGCCGATGATCTCGCCAAGCCCCACGTGGCGCACCCGGTCTCGCACCGTGTCGGCGCGGCTGGGTTGCTCGAAGGAGGGCTTGAGCACGCCATCCTTCAATTCGGTGCCATGGTGCAGGCGGTGGGATTCGCTGAAGACGGTAAGCATGCTGAACGCATCCATTGTTATTGTCCGGTGCAAATAGTTTGTTCCGGCATGGCTGCGAATTCTTTGCTTTTTGTTCGGGTGCAATTAGAGTTTTGGGTAATATTTTCCCCGTTGGTTGCTGATTGTGAAAAAAACGACTCGCAGCGTTAACCTCGACGACACCGACCTGGCGATTCTTGCGCTGTTGCAGCAGGACGCGAGCATTTCCAACGCCGAGCTCAGCGAGCGCCTGTCCCTGAGCCTTACCCCCTGCTGGCGGCGGCGCAAGCGCCTGGAGGAGGAGGGGGTGATCAGGGACTACCAGGCCAACCTCGACCGGCGCCTGCTGGGGCTGGACATCCTGGCCTTCGTCCATGTGCGGTTCGCCACCCACTCCGACCAGACCCCGGACGATTTCGAGACGGTGATCATGCGCCTGCCCGAGGTCCAGGCCTGCCACAAGATCACCGGCGACGCCGACTACCTGCTGCAGGTGCTGGCCCGTGACCTGGACAGCTACAGCGACTTTGTCGAGCACGTGCTCAGGCGCCAGCCGGGCATTGCCTCGATCCAGTCCAGCCTGGCGCTGCGCGAGGTCAAGGCCACCAGCCGCCTGGCGATTCCCCAGCCGCTACCCAGGTAGGGCGGCATCAGATTTCCGATTTTTTGTGCCGGGCTATTCAATGATTGCCCTGCAGGTACTTTCGGCGCGGTCGTGCGCTCGCGTTCCAGCGAGGCAGGCAACAGCAGTGTTGAGCAGGCCATGGATGCAGAAGCAGCAGCGCCTGGCCGCGGCGCTGCCCCGGCCCCAGGGCCTACTGAAATTCGCCGGACTCCAGGCAGAAGGCGACCAGGGCCTGGTCGCTGTCCAGGTTGAGCTTGCGGATCGCCGAGATCTTCTGCGCACTGACGGTCTTCACGCTGCGCTTGAGGTTGGCGGCGATCTGCATCATTGATTCGCCGCGCACGAAATGCCGCAGCACTTCGTATTCCTTGGGCGTAAGGCTGCTCAGGCCGTCGGCCATGGAGCGCAGCGGGCTGCTGTTGAGCTCGTTCTGCACCAGGCTCGGCGGGTGGTGGATGCGCCCCTGGCGGACGTTCTCCAGGGCGCTGAGCAGCTCGCTCATGTCATGGCGCTTGGGCAGTACCGAGCGCACGCCGATGTCATACAGCGCGGCCACGATCATCGGGTTGGACATCATGGTCAGCACCAGCACCTGGACCCTGGGGAAGTGCCGGATCAGGTAGGTCACCAGGCGTATGCCATCGCCGAAGGTCGGGTCGCCCTCCATGAAGTAGTCGGTGATGACCACGTCGATCCGCGGGTCATCCGAAAGTTGCTGGACCAGGGCACTGGGGGTGGTGACAGCCGCCACCACCTCGTACTGGCGGGTCTTTTTCAACAGGTCGCTGACGGCAGCGAGCACCAGGGGATGATCGTCGGCCAGGGCAACGCGTATTTTTTTCATGGTGGACACGATCCATTGTCAAAAGGGAATGCGCAGAAATGCGGGTACTAGGAGCGTTCATTCGAGCTGGCTGATGTCTTGCAAGGCGTGCAGCAGCATCAGGCTATGCGTGCGCGTGGTAGCCGTCAAACCGCTCTGGCGCAAGCTCTGCCCCAAGTCGTGGACCTGCAGGATCAGCGCTTCCTGGCCAGCCACCGCCAGCGACCCGCGCACCCGGTGCAGCAACTGGAAGATGCGCTCGTAATCCTCCTCGTCCAGGGCCTGGCGCAGGTGTTCCACGTCCTGGCCCATGGTGCGGGCAAACAGTTCCCGCAGGTTCGGCGGCAGGCCATCAACTGGCGCGTTGCCAGGCGCGGCTGCCGGCTCGGCGGTCGGCTCCGGGGCGAGGCTGGTGAGCCGTGCCAGGCTGGCCCGCAGGGTCTGCAACGGCACTGGCTTGACCAGCCAGGCGTCCATCCCGCAGGCCTGGCAGCGGGCCTCTTCGTCGCACATGGCATTGGCGGTGATGCCGATGATCGGCCGGTCGTCCCCGGCGGCGCGCAGGATGCAAGTGAGTTCGTAGCCGTTCATGCGCGGCATGTTGACGTCGGTCAGCAACAGGTCGTAGTCGCCGATGCGCCACAGGTCCAGGGCTTCCGCGCCATCGGCGGCCAGGGTATTGCGGCAGCCCAGTTGCTGCAGCTGATGGCTCAGGGTCGCCTGGTTGATCGGGTTGTCCTCGGCCACCAGCACGTTCAGGCCCAGGGGGGCCAGAGTGGCGATGTCCCGGGCCGGCAGTTCCGGTTCGGCAGGAGCGTTGGGCGCGCCGCCCAGGGTGCGTTCCAGCAAGCGGCCGATGGCATAGTAGTCGCCGGCCTCGGCCAGGCCCGCACCGGGGGTGCGTTGCTGGCCGCCCAGGTCGATGCGCAGCAGCCCGGGGGGCAGGGCCTCGGACGCTTCGGGGCGGTCATCGAACAGCCGCAGGAGAACGCCCTGGCCCTGGGGAGGTGGGGCCGTAGCGTCCACGGGGGTGGCCTGGGCGTGCCACTTCTGCAGCCACTGGCAGAGGTTGTCGGTGAGTTCGTGGTGCGGGCTTTGCACGTAGATTCGCGCGCCGCCCAGGTCGGGCTGGCGCTCGGCGTCGGGGTCGCTGGCCACCGGCAGTTCCAGCTGCATGGAGAAACTGCTGCCCAGGCCCAGCTCGCTGGTGAGGTGGATCTGGCTGCCCATCAGCGCCGCCAGCTTGGCGCAGATCGACAGGCCCAGCCCCGCGCCGTGCACTGTGTGGGAGTGGGCGTCGATCTGATAGAAGGGGATGAACAGCTGCTGCTGTTCTTCCTTGCCGATACCGATACCGGTGTCCGCCACCTGCAGCGACAGCAGCACCCGTCCCTGGCTGCCGGGCTCGGCCCGGGCGCGCACTATCACCTGGCCCGAGTGGGTGAACTTGACCGCGTTGCTGATCAGGTTGGTGAGGATCTGGCTGATCCGCCCCGGATCGCCGAGCAGGGCTGGAGGCAGTTCTGGATCGACCCAGGAAAACAGCAGCAGGCCCTTGTTCCGGGCACTGTCGACAAAGCTTGCGGTGCAGCGCTGGACCAGGGCCCTGGGATCGAACAGCTGATCCCCCAGGGACAGCTGGCCGGATTCGATGCGGGTGATGTCGAGGATGTCGCTGATGATCTGCAGCAGCAGCCCGGACGACACCTGGATGCGTTCGAGCAACTGGCGCTGTTCGCGGTCCAGGTCGGTCAGGCCCATCAGTTCCAGGGAGCCGAGCACCCCGTACAGCGGCGTGCGGATCTCGTGGCTCATGGTGGCGAGGAACACCGACTTGGCGCCGTTGGCCTTGTCGGCCGCCTGTTTCGCCTGGGTCAGTTGCTGCTCCATCTGGGCCCGCGCACTGAGGTCGGCAAAGGCGCAGATCAGCACATCCTGGTTGCGGTAGCGGGTGGGGGCGAAGGCGATGTAGAACGAGCGTCCGTCGAAGCTCTGGTAGTTCTCGATCTCCCCCGGCTCCCGGGCCCGGGCGATGCGCTCCAGCAATGCCGGGTCCAGACCGCTGGCGTCCAGGCTCTGGCCGACCTGGGTGGTGAACCATTTGAGGGCCAGGTTGTTGGCGAAGACGATCCGCCGGTCTTCGCGGCTGAGCACGCACAGGGCCACTGGCGTGGTCTCCAGCAGGGTGCGGCTGAACTGATGGTTTTCCACCAGCTCGGCGTGAGCCTGTTGCGCCGGCGCTATGACCCGGCGCTGGTACCAGCGCGCATAGACCCTGGCGGCCAGGGGGCTGAGCAACAGCAGCAGGAAGATCGCCGCCAGGGACCAGGAGTGGCCGAGGAACAGGGTGCGGTAGCTCAACAGGTAGTAACCGCTCCAGTGGCCACTGGCGTCGTTGATCCGGAACAGCAGGCCGTCGCTGCGCACGTTGGCCCCCTCGTGCAGCGCCAGGGGCGCCGGTTCATCCCCCAGCAGCAGGCCGTCGAGCCGGCCCTGCAGCCAGAACTTGTCGTAGAAGTGCCGCCGCTGCGGCGTGGTGAAGACGTTGATGCGGTCCCTGTAGGTGAGGCAGGCAGCATAGGTGCCGGAACTCTGCAGGCCGCTGCCGGGGGCAAGGTTGTGCAGGGCGGTGAAGGCGATCATGTGCTGGGGAAAGTCCTTGAGACGGATCCAGCGGATCGCGTCGCTGTCGCTGCTGGTAGCGCTGGCGCGCACCGCATGCAGGCCTGCCAGGACCAGGGGTGTGGTCAGCCGCGGCCAGCGGCTGCCGATGGTGGGCACGGTAAAGCTGCTGCCGGCACCGGCGTCCACCACCAGCAGGGCCGAAGCGGGAAAGCTCGAGCGCACCCAGAAGCTGGAGTAGAGATCGGCCAGGTAGCGCCCAAGGCCGGCTGCTGCAGCGCTCTGGTGGGGGCATTGGGCCTGGTCCTGGCAGACCAGGGTGAAGGGGGTTTCCACTGAGGAGGGGTTGCCCTGGAACAGGGTCGCGCCCACCGCCTCCTGTTGCTCCATGAGGTGGAAGAGCTGCGCCGGATCCTGGTCCGCGTCCTTGTATTGCAGGCGCTTCTCGCCGGCCAGCCGCTGGAGCAGGGCTTGCTGCTCGCTCATGTAGCGGGTCAGCAGTTGGAAGTCCACGGCAATCCGTTCCTGTTCCTGGCGGATGATCCGCTGGCCGCCCCAGAACAGCGCGCCGCCCATGACCAGCAGCAACGGCAGAATGAGGAACAGCACGAGATTCAATCGTCGGAAGTTTTTCGCGATGCGGCGTAGCGGGATGTCTGGCATGGGAGAGAGGAGGCGGGCCGGGTAGGTGACGAAAAGGGTGGAGTAACAGTGCATCCCAGCAGTTGTGTGAAGGCGTCCAGCTCCAATGCGGCGGAAATAAGATACCCCTGGGCACTGTCGCAGCCAATCTGGCGCAGAAATTCCAGGTCACGGGCCGATTCCACGCCCTCGGCCACCACTTCCAGGCCCAGTTGCCGGCCCAGTTGCACCGCCGCCACCAGGGCTGCGGCGCGGGCATCGTCGGCTGCGGCGCCATGCACGAAGTGGCGGTCGATCTTCATCTCGGTAAAGGGCGTGGAGATCAGGCTGTACATGGAACTGTAGCCCATGCCGAAGTCGTCCTGTGCCAGGCCGAAGCCTTTGAGGCGCAGGCGGCTGGCGCCCATATGATACTGCCCGGGGGACAGTGGCCGCTCGGTTTCCAGCAGCTCGAAGCAGATATCGCTGGTGGCCAGCCCCGAGGCGAGGGTGATCTGCTGCAACTGGTCGGGCAGGCCGGGGTCGTCCAGCAGTCCGGTGGGCAGGTTCACCGATACGCTGAGGCGGTGGCCCAGGCGTTGCCAGTGCTGCTGCGCCTGGAGGGCGTCGTCGAGCATCAGCAGCAACAGCGCATGGTCCAGCTGGCAGCGGCTGATGGAGGCAAGGAACGAGTCCGGCATCAGCAGCCCGAAGGACGGACTGTTCCAGCGCACCAGGGCCTCCGCGCCGACGATCCGGCCAGTGCTCAGCGAGCGCCGGGGCTGGAACCGGGCCTTGAGCTCGCGGCGTTCGATGGCCCGCTCCAGGACCTGGCGGTCGAACACCGCCTCGTGCTCGGGCCGGGCTGCCAGCACCGGGTCCTGGCTGTTGCCGATGATGGCGCTGATCTGCTCGACGTGGATCGCTTCCAGGGGCTTGGGGAAGGTGCCGAGTACCGCCAGGCCCTTCTCCTTGGCCATCAGGCTGACGCTGTTCATCAACCGCCGCGAGCAGGACGAGACGATGGCCAGGATCGGCACCTGGTCGACACCGGTCAGGGCATGGATGAACTGCACCCCATCCATTTCCGGCATGTGCAGGTCCACCAGCACCAGGTCGTAGACCTGCCGGTGCAGCATGGCCAGGGCCTGGCGCGCATCGAGGGCGCTGTCCACCCGGCCGAACCCGGCCGCCTGCAACAGGTGCCGGGCCTGCAGGCAGTGGATCGGATGGTCGTCCAGCACCAGGACTCGCAGGGGCTTGAGCATGCTCAAATGACTTTCCTCTTGATGGATTGCAGTACCTCGCTCAAGGCGTCCAGGGGTACCGGCTTGATCAGCAAATGACGGATTCCGGCCGACTCGCAGTGGCTGCGCAGCGCCGGGGAGAGCTCACCGGTGATACCGATGATGGGGCCGCAATACCCCCGCTCGCGCAGGGTGCGGGCAAACGACAGACCGTCCATGTGTTCCATCTGCAAGTCGGTCAGCACGCCGTCGAAGGACAGCAGGTCGGTGCGTTTCAAGGCATCGACGGCGCTGGCGCAGGCCACCATCCGGTTGCCCAGGTAGCGGCCCTGCTGAAAGATCACCTGCAGCGACAGGGGGCTGTCGTCCACCGCCAGCAGCTTGAGGTCCAGGCTCGGGGCCAGGGCTTCGGGGGAGGCGAAGCACCGTTCGGCAACGATGCCGGACTGGGCCTGGGCCACGGCGTTGCGCAGGCTGTCGAGGCTGAAGGTGCGGGCCACCCAGCTGTCGCCGGCCTGGCGCTGCGGCGGGCCCATGCCGGGGGCGTGCATGAGCACCCGCGGGCCGCTCCAGGCCACTGGCCGCGAGGGGCCGAGAAAGGCTTCCACCAGCACCGCCTTGCGGGTCGGCGGGTCGCGTTCGGCCACATAGGGAATGGCCAGGGCGCCCCAGCGGCGCAACCAGTGGCAGAGGTTGAGATTCACTTCCTGGATATCCCCGCGCACATACACCGGGGTCACCCCCAGGCGCGGCAGGTCCGGCGCCGGGGCGGCGGTGCAGGGTTCCATGGCCAGGCTGAAGCTGAAGCTGGAGCCCAGGCCCGGTTCGCTGATGGCGCTCAACTGACCCTGCATCATCGTCGCCAGCCGTTGGCAGATGGCCAGGCCCAGGCCGGTGCCCGGCGCCTTCTGGCCCAGCCAGCTGGGCACCCGGTAATAGGGTTCGAACAGGTTGGCCTGGAACTCCGGGGCGATCCCCGGGCCGCTGTCCACCACCTGAAAGCGCAGGCGGGGCGCCTGGCTCGGGCCCGCCTCGGCATGCAGGCGCAGCACCACATGGCCGGACTCGGTGAACTTGATGGCGTTGCTCACCAGGTTGTTGAGGATCTGGCGAATGCGTTCGCCGTCGCCCACCACTCGCTCGGCGACATTCGGGTCCAGGGTCACGTACAGGCGCAGGCCCTTGCTGCGGGCCCGGGCCGAGTAACTGAAGGCCACTTCTTCCACCAGCCGCACCGGGGAGAAGGGGGCGCTGGTGAGGCTCAGGCGGCCGGACTCGATCAGTGACATGTCGAGGGTGTCGTTGATGGTTCGCATCAGCGCCGAGGATGCTTGCTGGGTGGCTTCCAGGTAGTCGCCCTGCTGGGCGCTGAGGGCGGTGGTGCGGAGCATTTCCAGAGAGCCGAGGATGCCGTACATGGGCGTGCGGATCTCGTGGCTCAGGGTGCTGAGGAACAGGGTCTTCTCGTGGTTGGCCTGGTCCGACAGCAGCTTGGCCTGCAGCAGCGACTGTTCGGCCACCTTGAAGTCGGTCACGTCGCTGATGCAGCACAGCACCGCCGCCACGCCGTTGTAGCCGGTGGGGGCACAGGTCAGCTGGATGAAGGTGCCGTCGTCCAGGGCATGTTCGATGGCATGCACCCGGGGAGGCGGCTCGTCGAGGATGCGCTCGCGCAGGCCGGGCACCGAGGCCAGCCAGCGGCGCCCGGATTCATTGCACAGGATCAGCCGGCCGTTGTCGCGCCGCATCAGGCACAGGCCCACCGGCGCCACCTCGATGAAGCGCCGGTTGAGGGACACGCTGTCTGCCAGGGCGCTGTAGTGGCGCACTGCGGGTTCCACCAGGCGCAGGCGGATGTAGCGCGCGCCGAGAAAGATCACCGCGAACAGAAGCAGGGTCACCAGCAGGGTGGTGTACAGCGGGCCACGGCTGTCGCGCAGCAGTTGGCTGACCGGTGCGTAGTACACCAGGCGCCAGCCAGCGTTGCCCACGGATTTATTGAGCACGATGTAGTCGGGCAGCCCGCCCAGGCGGTGCAGGCCGAAGGAGTCCTCGTCGGCCTGCAGGCGCGACAGGCTGCCGGGCACTTGCCAGTTGGCGCTGTGCAGCACCAGTGCGCCGTCGGCGTCATACAGCAGGTATTTGCCCTGGTGCAGGCCCAGGGGGTCCAGGGCCAGGTCGATCTCGGTGAGCTCCAGGCCCAGCCAGCCCTCGCTGGCGTGATGCTCGTCCACCGGGCGCAACAGGTACACCTGCTTGTTGCCATCGATGCCGGCCCAGTACCACAGGGTCCGGGCCTCGGGGTGTCGGGCCAGCAGGTCCTGTACCGCACGCTGGTCGAGTTGGCGCAGCCAGGGTGCGTCCACGGCCTTGCTGGGGGGCTGGCCGATGCCGGTGGCCGCTGGCTCGTAGAGAGTGCTGACCAGGCCCTGCTCCGGCACCAGGTACAGCAGCTGGCTGTGGGTGCTGTCCACTTCCACCAGGTCGCGGGCAGTCAGTACCAGGGCCCAGCGCCGGGAGGGAGTACTGCCGAAGGGCATTACCCGCAGTTGCTCGTTACTTGCCAGAAAGTTGCGCGCCGTTGAACTAAGGCGCTCATCGCTAGTGCGCACGGCCGAAGAAGAAATGGCCTTCAACAGGCTTTCCCGTTGATTGAAGAATTGTTGTGCGTTAAATGCCGCTGCGTTCATTTGTCGGCGGTAGTTGGAGAGGGTTTCATTAAGTGACCAGTGGACCACGAAACCGGCAATGATCAGGATGCAGGACAGCAGGCTGAACATGAAAAGGCGCAGCAGGACCACCGGGATATAGGACCCGTAGAAGTGGCTGGTAAACGCAGGGAAGTGGGCTTGTGTATGCATCGGCCCATAGTAAGGAGAACTATCTATATCCCTCTTCAGAATATTCTTAATGCCAGGGGCTTTAAGAAGATTCTCATTTTTTAGTTCACCTATTGACTTCAGGCTTTCGACCCTCTTGTGCTCTAACGCAAAGGTTTGAAAGTTATGGTTCTGGTTAAGAAAACGATAAGCCTCGCCGTTAGCTCCGCGCTGTCGTTGATGACGCTTGTTACTCAGTCTGCAACCGCTGCTGATTATGAAAAAATCGATTTGTCCTCGCCCGAAGGTGAATCCCTGACCCTGGATGAGGCGTCTGTCGATTACACCGGCCGTGGGCCGGCGGTGCGGGTCAGCGGCGCTCAGAACCAGTTGCAGGGCCAGGGCTACGATATCCGGGCCACGGCGGACAGCCCCAACAGCGCGGTGGTGGGCGTGCAGGTGGACGCCGGCGGCAAGGCCGAACTGAGCGGCGTGACCATCAGCACCGGCGGCTCGGATTTCGCCACCGGGGCCCAGGCCACCGGCGCCGGCAGCCAGTTGACCCTGAACGATGTGCAGATCACCACCAGCGGCAACCAGAGCCGCGGCGTGGTGGCCAGCGCTGGTGGCCAGGTGCAGGTGGCCGGTGGCTCCATCACCACCTCGGGCAACCAGGCCGATGTCTTGTCCGCCTCCGGCAAGGGCTCCAGCATCCTGGCCTCGGACCTGACCCTGACCGCCACTTCGACCGGCTCGGTCAATGCGGTCCGCGTCGCCGATGGTGCGGCCATCGAGCTGCAGCGCGTCAGCATCCAGTCCAGCGGCTTCATTGGCGCGGTGGCCGTGGAAGGGGTCGGCTCCTCCCTCAGCGCCGATGGCGTCGACATCACCGCCGAGAATGGCCGTGGCATCGGTGTGACCAGCGCCGCCCTGACCTTTCGCAACGGCAGCATCAATGCCAAGGGCGACGGCATCACCCTGAGCAGCCTGTACCAGAAACCGGGCGGCACGGCGGTGGTCAGCCACAGCCGGATCACCTCGCAGAATGGCAACGGTATCAACGTCAACGCCGACCAGGCCGCGGCCGATCTGGACAGCGTGCAGGTCACCGCCCTGGGCGACTATGGCGTGGCGATCTGGATGCCGGGCAGCAACACCCGGGTGGACGTCAAGGACAGCATTCTGCAAACCCGTGGCCAGAGTGCGGTGGCCATCGACAACCGTGGCGGCGTGTTCACCATGGACGGTGGTTCCATCAGCACCCTTGGCGACAACTCCCATGCCCTGTACGCCTCGCCGGACACCACAAACAGCCCCGGTGCGGTGTTCAACGTCAGCCGCGTGCTGATCGAAACCAGCGGCCGGGGCTCCGTGGGGGCGCTGGCCCGCATGGCGGGGGCGAGCATCAGCCTGAGCAACAGCAGCATCGTCACCCACGGCGACCTGGGCTATGGCCTGTTCGCCTCGGGCCGTGGTGCCAGCGTGGAGCTGCAGGACAGCGACGTGCAGACCGCCGGCGAGCAGGCTCACGGCCTGGCCATCAGCAACAACGCCACGACCCGCTTCCAGGGCTCGACGGTGGTCACCAACGGCAGCAACGCCAATGGCATCGTCAGTTTCGCCACTGGCGCCGGGGTGGTGAACGATGTGGAGGTCACCTCCAGCCATATCCAGACCGAAGACGGCGCCGGCATCCTGGTCAACGGCGGTGGCCTGACCACGCGCTTTACCGACAGTAGCCTGGTGGGCCGCAGCGGTGGCGAGCAGGGCACCGCGCTGTGGATCACCGACCGCGCTAGCGGGGTGCTGGCCGGTGCGGTGCAACTGGACGCCGTGCGCTCGAACCTGTTCGGTGATGTGCTGGTGGACGGTGGCAGCCTGCAACTGTCCCTGTCCGACCACTCCAGCCTGGACGGGGCGATCAAGGGCGGCAGCCGTGATACCCAACTGAGCCTGGACGACAGCAGTGTCTGGACCCTGCGCGGCGACTCCCAGCTCACCCGCCTGGCCAACAACGGCGTGGTGGAGTTCGCCGATCCCGGCCTGGCGGGGGCCTTCAAGCAGTTGCAGGTCAGTGGCGACCTCGAGGGCGACGGCCACTACATCATGAACACCGACCTGGGCCTGCCGCAGGGTGACCGGTTGATCGTCGGCGGCCAGGTCACCGGCAACAACGACATTCTGGTGCGCAACTCCGGCAGCGAACCGGGGGCCGAGGGCCAGAGCCTGACCCTGGTGCAAAGCGCCGGCGGCCCGGGTTCGTTCAGCCTGGCCAACCGCGGTGGGGTAGTGGATGCCGGGACCTATCGCTACGGTCTTGCGGCCGATGCCCAGGGCAACTGGAACCTGGTGAACGTCGGCCGTACCCAGCCGGCGCCGGGGCCGGACAACCTTTCCACCGGCGCCAGCGCGGCGGTCAACAGCAGCGCCATTGCCACCTTGCGGGCCACCTGGGATGCCGAGCGGGCAACCCTGGTACAGCGCCTCGGCGACCTGCGCCAGGGGGCCGATCGCCAGGGTCTGTGGATCCGTGGTTTCGGCCAGCAGCAATCCCTGGACAACGGCGTTGGCCGGACGTTTTCCCAACAGGTACAGGGCACGCAACTGGGCATGGACACCCGGCTCGACACCGCCGGTGGCACCCTGGTGCTTGGCGCGCTGGCCGGCTACAGCCAGACCGATCGCAACTTCAAGGGCGAGGGCAGCGGCAAGCTCGACAGCTACCACCTGGGCGGCTATGCCACCTACCTGGATGACTCGGGCTGGTATACCGATACCTTGCTGACCCTGAACCGCTGGTCCACCCGCCTGGATGTATGGGGCACCGACGGCGCCAAGGTCTCCGGGCATTCACGCAGCAAGGGCGCGGGCCTGTCGGTGGAAGCCGGCAAGCAGATCGATCTGGGCAACCGCTGGTTCGTCGAGCCCCAGGCGCAGGTTTCCATGCTCTATGCCCGCTCCGACAACTACCGCCTGGACAACGGCTTGCAGGTGCAGCCCGGCGATGGGCTGTCGACCCAGATTCGCACCGGTGCCCGGGCCGGGCGTAACCTGCAGCTGGAAGATGGCACACGCTTGCAGCCCTATCTCAAGGCTGGCTGGGTCGAGGATCTGTCGGCGCAGAACAAGGTCCGCACCAACGGCATCGCCAGCCGTCCCGATGGCAACGGCGGTGGCTGGTATGCCGGGGTTGGCGTGACCGGTGAGCTGAGCCGCCAGCATCAGGTGTATGCCGAGGTCGAGACCAGCGAAGGCTCGAACATCGACCGGCCCTGGGCCGCCAACCTCGGTTACCGCTTCACGTTCTGAGGGGCACTGGCGCTCGCCGCGAGCGTCTGGCACACCCCTTGGGCATAGGACGTCTTGGCGATCGGCCCGATCAGAGCTTGCAGGGCCGAGTCGTCGAGGATCAGTGGCGAGCTGATCAGGTAATGCATCTCCACCATCTCGCGCAGCAGCGGGTCGAACAGCCCCAGCAGGCGCAGCAGGGGCTTGCCGATCACCCGCTGCTTGAAGCGGGTACCGCCGTGCTGCCGGATCAGCTCCAGCAGCTCGCGCTGGCTGGTGACCCCGGCGCCGCCCAGGTGCCAGGTCTTGCCGAAGGCTTCGGGCTGCTGGATCAAGCGGCAGACCACCGGCCCCACGTCGGGAACGAAGACAAACTCATGGGGCCGGTCCAGGGGGCCTACCAGGTTCGCCGTGCCGCCCTGGACCGCGGCCTGGAACGCGCCGTGCAGCAGGCTTTTATCGACCCCGGGCCCGTAGAAGTCCGGCAGGCGCAGCACCGTGGCCTGGATCTTGCCGTCGGCATGGGCCTTCCATAGCAGGTCTTCCTGGGCCTTGCGCATGCGGCCCTTGAAGCTGTTGGGCTGGCGCGGATGCTGCTCCGCCACCGGGTTGCTGCGAGCCATGCCGTAGGGATAGACGGTGCCGATCAGCAGGATCCGGCGCACCCCGGCGGCGATGGCGCCGTCCAGGGTCTGGCGCATCAGTTGCGGGTGCAGTTCGAAGCGCCAATAGTCCACCCCTACCAGATAGATCAAGGTGTCGATGCCGGCTGCTGCGGCCTCGACCGAGGCGGGCTGGTCGGGGTCCCAGGTGACCGGCTCGGCCAACGGGTCGGCGCCATAGGCCTTTAGCAGGCTGCTCTGGCTGCGGCCCACCACGCGGTAGGGCTGGCCCTGGCTGCGCAGGGTCCGGGCAATGCTCTGGCCAATGGCGCCGATGGCGCCGAACAAGGCTACTTGGGGCATGACGGGGTTCCTCGTGGATGAACAGAGCTTGCAGAGTGCGAGTTCCTCGGCTAAATGGAAATTGCCCAGACTTCGATGGTTTCTATAAAAAAATGCATAGCCCCACGGATACTCCCCCCCACTGGGACTGGTACCGCACCTTTCTCGCAGTGCTGGACAGTGGCTCCCTGTCTGCCGCCGGCCGTGCCATGGGTTTGACCCAGCCCACGGTGGGCCGGCATATCGACCAGTTGGAAGCGGCCCTGGGCCTGAAGCTGTTCACCCGTTCCTTCGACGGATTCGCCGCCACCGAAGCGGCGCTGGAGCTCAAGCCCTACCTGCTGCAGCTGGCGGCGGGGGAGGCGGCCTTGCGCCGGGTGGCCAGCAGCCATGGCGCCGGGGTGCAGGGCAGTGTGCGGATCTCGGCCAGCGAAATCATCGGGGTGGAGGTGTTGCCGCCGATTCTCGCCACCTTGCGCCAGCAGCATCCGCAGTTGGTGGTGGAGCTGGTGCTGTCCAACCGTGCCGACGACCTGCTGCAACGCCAGGCCGATATTGCCGTGCGGATGTTCCGCCCGACCCAGGAAGCGCTGCTGGTGCGCCGGGTCGCCGACATCGAACTGGGCCTGCATGCCCACCGGGACTATCTGCAGCAGCAGGGCACGCCGCTCTCGCTGGAGCAGTTGGCCGGGCACGCCCTGATTGGCTTCGACCGTGAAACCGCGTTTATCCGCCGCCTGCAACAGCAGTACCCGATGCTGGCCCGGGGCGCCTTCGCCTGGCGCAGTGACAGTGACCTGGCGCAGTTGGCGGCATTGCGCGCGGGGTTTGGCATTGGTGCCTGCCAGGTACGCCTGGCCGAAGCTGATCCACGCCTGGTGCGGGTCCTGGCGGAGCAGTTCGCACCGAGCCTGGAAGCCTGGGTGGCGATGCATGAAGACCTGCGCAACAGCCCGCGCTGCGCGGTGACCTTCGCCGCGCTGGTGCAGGGGCTGGCGGCCTATGCCGGGGGCGATTGACCGCCAGGGTGTCGGCAAGGGTTGCCAGGTGGCCCCGGCAGCGGCTTATCATACGCTGTATGTTTAGGCCCCCAGGAGGCAACGCCCATGGCATTCGGCAAGGTATTCATCGCCACCTCGGTCGATGGTTTCATCGCCCGCAACGACGGTGCCATCGACTGGCTGCCCAGTGGCGAGTCCGGTGAGGACTACGGCTACGGCGCCTTCATGGCGTCGGTGGACGGAATTGTCATGGGCCGTGCTACCTACGACAGCGTGCTGGGTTTCACCCCCTGGCCTTTCGACAAGCCGGTGGTGGTGCTCAGCCGCACCCTCAGTACGCAGGACGTGCCGCAGCGCCTGGAGGGCAAAGTACGCATCAGCGCGCTGCAACCGGTGGCGCTGGTGGCGCAGTTGCGGGCCGAGGGCTGGAGAACCGCCTACATCGATGGCGGCACCCTGATTCAAGCCTTTCTCCAGGCCGGGCTGATCGATGAAGTGACCCTGACCCGGGTGCCGGTGCTGCTGGGCACGGGCCGCCCCCTGTTCGGCGCACTGCCCCGGGACCTGCACCTGCGCTGCGTCGATTCCCGGCGGTATCCGGATGGGCTGGTGAGCACCCGCTACCGGGTGGAGCGGGGCGCCGTCCATGACTGACCGGCCCAAGCGCAGCGGCCGCCCTGCCGCAGGGCGTGAACTGAGCCTGGACCAGGTTCTCGACGTGGGCCTGGAGCTGCTGGAGGAGCTGGGGCCCCAGGGGTTCGGTGGCCGGGCCCTGGCGCGGCAGCTGGGGATTACCCCGATGTCGGTGGCCTACCACGTGGGCGACCAGCGCAACCTGATGCGCCTGCTGGTGGAGCGGGTGCACGCCGAGCCGCTGGCCGAGCCGGCAGCGCAGTGGCCACCCGAGGCAAGAATCCAGGCGCTGTTGGGGGAGTACATGGCCCGGGTCCGCCGCCATCCGGCGCTGACCCTGTGCGTCCTCGGTGACCCGCAACTGTTCGGCGGCTCCCTGGCCACCTTCAGCCAGCGCTTGCGCGAGGAAGTACGGGCCTTCGATGCAGACCCGGCGCTGTTCGACCTGCTGGTGGACTACAGCCACGGCCACGCCCTGGCGCTGGCCCTGGCCGGGGAGGGCGCGCAGGCGCTGGAGGGCGCTTTCGAAGCGGGGCTGCGCCGCTTGCTGCGCTAAGCGGCTTTCTACAGGGCGCCGGCGAGCATCGCGGCAAAGCGCCGGGCTGGCCATTCCTTGCGGTCCGACACCTGGCCGTCGCCCACCTCCACGAGGCGCAGTACGCCGTCGGCCCGCAACACCACATCCACCGAGAAGAACCGACTGTCGATCAGTGCCGCGCATTCGTGCACCAGCGCCGGTACTTCACCGCTAGCACCGTAAGCCTGGCCGTTGAGGACGAAGTAGCGGCGCTCGGTGTCATCCAGGTAGTCCTCGCGACGCCTGACGCAGACACCACCTTCGATCTGGCCGCGATACTGGCGCATGCGTTCGATCAGTGGCGCGATATCCGCGGGGGTGTGCACCAGGCTACCGCTGCCGGTGTTCAGCGATTTGACGTAGTCCTTGATGAAATACCCCGGCCAGTGGAGGTCCGCCAGGGCCTGGGTGAAGTTGGCGTCGGCCGCCAGCACCCGGGTTTCGCAAGTGAAGCGGGCCAGCCGCGGATACCACTGGGGCAAGTGATGGCAGTCCCGGTAGTCGGCAACGCTGGTGAAGGCAACGGCGCCCAGGCGTTGCAGATGCTCCACCAGTTCGCGGTAGCCTTCGGGCGTCAGCATCCAGCCGCGGTACAGCACCGGGGTGCCTCCTTCGAGGGCTGGCCGCGCCCGGAAATTGCCGCTCTCGAAATCCTCGAAGGAAAATAGCGAAGCGCTCAGGCCGGCGGCCAGAATCGCCTGGTATTCGTCGAGGTACTGCTCGTCCGGGCGCTTCGGGTCGAAGGGGTCGCTGGGGTAGAGAAGGTGCATGGCGAATCCTGCCAGTGAGGGTTTGCCCGGGCCCATGGGCGCCGGTGAAGTGAGATGGCGGCCGATGATAACGGGATTTTCCAGGGCAATCCTCCCGGCCCGGGCGTTCATTACATCCCTGCACCTTTGTTCACAGAAAATCACCGACCCACGACAGATTCCAACACCGCTGCTGGGGATACTGGCGCCTGCTCCGCCGGAGCGCCAAGGACCGACGTGACTGGAGAACCCCATGCGTAGACTGTTGACCGCCGTACTGATCTCGACCCTGGGGGCGGCCTCTCTGGTTCGTGCCGATGGACCAGCGCCATTTTCCAAGGTGTTCGAGGATATTTCGGCCGACCAGCCCGGCTGCGCCGCCGGGGTGATGCGCGGCGGCAAAGTGATCTGGAGCGCAGGCTATGGCGCCGCCGACCTGACCACCGGAGCGGCGATCCAGGCCGATACCCTGTTCAACCTGGCGTCGGTGTCCAAGCAGTTCACCGGCTTTGCCATCCTCCAACTGCAAGCCCAGGGGCGCCTGAGCCTGGAGGACCCGGTGCGGCGCTTTCTGCCGGAGCTGCCGGCCTATGCCCAGGGCATCAGGATCCGTCACCTGTTGCACCACACCTCAGGGCTGCAGGACTACATGCTGCTGGCCGAACTGGCGGGGATTCCCCTGAGCCAGCGCTTTACCCAGCAACAGGCCCTGGACCTGCTGGTGCGCCAGAACAGCCTGATGTTCCCGCCCGGCAGCGAATTCAGCTACAGCAACAGCGGCTACGTCCTGCTGTCGAGCATCGTCGAGCGAGCCAGCGGCCTGTCGCTGAAACACTACTCCCGGGCGAACATCTTTTTGCCCCTGGGCATGGATCACTCAAGCATCGTCGATCAGTACCCGGTGCTGTTGCCGAACCTGGCCCGGGGCTATGAACCGGGCGGGCAGGGCAAGGCCCAGGTGGCGGTGGATGCGCGCTGGGAGCAGACCGGCGACGGCCAGGTGCACAGCAATGTGGCGGACCTGATGCGGTGGTTGCGCAACCTGTCCACCGGGCGGGTCGGGGGCAAGGCGCTGGTGGAGAACATGCGCCAGACCGAGCCCCTGAACGACGGTGATCCCGGCTATTACGGCATGGGCCTTGCCAACCGCAGCTACCGCGGGCTGCAAGAGCTGTCCCACAGCGGCGGCTGGGCCGGTTTCAACACCGACGTGGCCTGGTACCCCAAGCTCGATGTGGCCACGGTGGTGCTGTGCAACAGCGATGACGGCCGTGCCTCGGAGCGCGGCCGCCAGTTGCTCGATACCCTGCTGGGCTCGCCGGCGCCGTCCGGGGAAGCGGACATTGCGCCGCCACCCCCGAGCATCCGGGCGCTGCCCAAGGCATCGCTGAAAACGCTGGTGGCCGGCACCTACCTGGACGATGGCGGCCATCAGTTGCAGCTGCGGCGCAGCGGCAAGGGTTGGAGCCTGGAAACCTTCCCCGACGTCCTGCCGCTGACCCGGCAGAGCGATGAGGTGCTGGTGGCGGACAACGACGGCACCCCGATCTACCTCGCGGCGACCTCGGGAGGGCGGATCGCGCTCAACAACCCGGCCTCGACCTATGCCCTGGCCCCGCCCTGGAAGCCCGATGATATCCGCCCCTACGTCGGCCTCTATACCCTAGAAACCAGCCCCGGACAGCTCAAGGTCCATGCCCGGCAAGGCAAGCTCTATGTACGCATCGGCCTGTACACCTACCCGATGCAGCCCCTGACCGCTGAGCGTTTCAGCGCCGGGGAACTGGGGGTGCTCAGCTTTGCCGAGCAAGGCGCGGTGCTGACCAGCAGCGTGGCGCGCAATCTGCGGTTCGGGAAAGTCTTTGCGCCATAGCACGATACGCAGGCCGCAGGTGTCTGTACGCGCTTCATATCTTGCCTTTCTTGATGGCCAGGGCCAGGGCCTGGTGCTTGTTGGGGCTGTCGAGTTTTTGCAGGATCTTGGCGATGTGGTAGTCGATCGAGCTTTTGCTCAGGTGCATGCGCATGGCGATATCGGTGGAGGACATGCCATCGGCGGTGTAGCGCAAGATATCGATCTCGCGATCATTCAGGGCTTGCTGATGATCGTTGAAGATGCGCTGCAGGGAGTGTTGGCGGTTGATGTAGTCGATCAGCTTGGCGTAGACCTTGAGGACGCAAGCCGACCAGTCGAGGGGGTCGACGCCTTGCAGGGAACCCTGCTTCAACGAGGCGATCGACAACACCCCGTAGTTGCCGAAGCTGCAGGGCAGGCCGATGCTCATCCCGGAAAGAAAGCCATAGTCCTTGCCCGCCTGGAGAAACAGTTTGCTCTCGATGAAGTCGTCGCTCCATATCGTCGGGAAGTAGGGGGTCGGAGAATGGATCTTCAGGATCGGGTCCACTATCCAGAATTTTTCCGCTTCGTAGTCCCGGCGCCAGGCGTAGCTGTAGCTATCGATGTTGTAGACAACTTTGCTGTGGGACTTCAGATCCGAGCGCAGTATGAAAGAGAACTCGGTGTGGTTGGTTTCTCGTTCCAGCTCGGTCCTGATCTCATCACATAACTTGCTCGGGATATTGACTCTCTTGAACTCTATCTCGGGCGATCTTCTCGTATAACGTCCCATTTTCTACTCCTTTAGAATCGGCCTGAAAAATGCGTGGGGAAAGGCCAGAAGTGCGCTTTTCCGAACTCAAGCCGGGACTTGATCCGCACCTCGTGGTGTTTGATCAAGTTGCCTTGGAGGTTCCAGTGTAGTTGCTGACGAGCGTTTGAAAATGCTGCGAAGGGACGCTGCATACTCCTTGGAATCAGTGCCGGAACTGTTCTGTCAGGTTCTATGAAGTGGGTACTGATGAATTTTGCGGGCACCGTTGAGCGGGGCCGAATGAGCCCCGGGACGAGGGCGCAAGGAGTCAACTTGTTTGGCTATAGACGCCATTCTGGATATGCAGAAAGATTATCGAAAAGAGGACCGGTAGGCCGTCTCGAAAAGTGCGGGGGGAAGATTTGGTAAAAGTACCAATTTCAGCTTGATTGGGTCGCTTTATAGTCGTTTTCAGCAAGTTGCCATAGCGACTTAGCTGGCAAGAAAACCATGACCCAACTCTGGAAAAAAGGACTTTGAAATGAACTCGAACCCTGCCAACAAAGTGACTGAAGAACAAAAAAATGCCTTGTTCGTGCTGTCCAAGGTCGCCTATGACGCCGCCGTCGCCCAACGTGGCGAGATGGCCGCAGGCAAACCCGGCCTGGCCTCCTCGCTGAGCCAGCAGCCGCATCCCCAGTCGCTGTGCGGTTGTGGCTGCCAGGAGTATGTGTGCGGCTACTACTGCTTCAGTACCCAGGGCTGTGGATGCAGCAGCTACCTTTACATCAGCTCGAACCTGACCACCATCGGCCCGACGCAAAATCAGGGCATGCCCGCGCATTTCAACGGCAGCGCGAACGGGCCGATGAACGCCAGCATCAACCTGTCAGATGTCTACATGAGTGGGGTGTTCCCGGATGTCAACAGCGTGGTCAATCACACGTTGCCATTCAACCTGGAGATTTCATCGGGGGCGGTCACCATGACGTTTTACGACCAGGGGCGGGTGCTGGGGGTGATGCACTCGCTGCCGGGGCACTACTACAACGGCTATTTCCATGGTAGTGGCACCGGGACCTTCACTCTGGCCTGATGGCTGGAGCCGGGTGGACCACCTGGGGCAGGCGAGCCTATTGCTCGCCTGCGTCTTTTTATGCGGTACACGCCGAGGCTCAAACCCGCCGGCTGCGGCCCAGCAACCACAACAGGTAGAAACCTCCCAGCAGGCCGGTCATCAGGCCGATGGGCAGGTTGGCGTGGAACGCCAGGCGCTGGCTCAGCAGGTCTGCGGCCAGGAGCAATACCGCGCCCATCAGCGCGCCCGACCCCAGCGGCACTTCGGCGCTGCGGGTCAGGCGCCGGGCCAGTTGCGGGCCGGCCAGGGCGATAAAGGCGATGGGCCCGGCAGCAGCGGTGGCGATGGCAGTGAGGCCGACGGCGGCCAGGACCATGATCAATCGGGTGTGCTCCACCGCGACCCCCAGTTGGCTGGCGCTGGCGTCGCCCATTTCCAGCAGGTTGATGCGCCGGGCGTGGTACAGGGCGATCGGGGCGATCAGCAGCAGGCCCAGGGCTGCCGGCAGTACATGGGACCAGGTGCGGGTGTTCAGCGAGCCGGCCAGCCACAGTTGGGCGAACATCGCCTGGTCGAGGTTGCCGCTGACCAGCAGGATGCTGTTCAGGCCGGACAGGCTGGCGCCCACGCCGATGCCCACCAGCACCAGGCGATAACCCCCGCTGCTGTGGCCGTTTCGCGCCAGCAGCAACACCAGCAGGGCGGTGCCCAGGCCGGCCGCCACTGCCGCCAGGGACGTGGCCAGGGGGCCGGCATCGAACAGCATGATCTGCACGATGGCGCCACTGGCGGCGCCGGTGGTGAAGCCGATCACGTCCGGCGAGCCCAGGGCATTGCGCGAGATCGACTGGAAGATCGCCCCGGCCATGCCCAGTGCCGCGCCCACCAGGGTCGCGGTCAGGGCCCGGGGCAGGCGCACGCGTTGCAGCACCCGCTGGGCGGTGGGGTCCTGGCCCTGGCCCAGCAGGTTGGCCAGCACCTGTTCCGGGCCCAGTGACAGGCTGCCGGTACCCAACAGCAGCGCCCAGAGCAGCAGCATCGCCACCAGCAGCACGGCGCAGACCAGGGCCGTGCGCGGTTGCCAGCGCAGCGAGAGCGAGCCCAGGCGCAGGGCCTTGAGCCCCTTCACAGGCGGCTCAGGCGAAAGCGCCTGACCAGTACGATGAAGCACGGCCCACCCAGCAGCAGGGTGATGATGCCGGCGGCGATTTCTTCCGGCGCTGCCACCACCCGGCCGAGCACGTCCGCCCCCAGCAGCAGGCCGGCGGCCAGCAGCGCCGAGTAGGGCAGGATCCAGCGGTAGTCGGTGCCCACCAGCATCCGCGCCAGATGGGGCGCCACCAGCCCGACAAAACCGATCGGCCCGGCCACGGCGGTGGCGGCACCGGCCAGCAGCATCACCGCCAGGCAGGCCAGTAGCCAGGTCAGGCGCAGGTTCACTCCCAGGGCGCGCCCCAGGTCCTGGCCCAGGGCCAGGGCGTTGAGCTGGGCGGCGATCCCCAGGGCCAGGGCCAGGCCCAGCGCGATGGCCAGGGCCGGAACCTGCAGCAGGGCGAAGCCGCTGCCGGACAGCGAGCCCGCGGCCCAGTGGCGAAAGTGATCGAAGACCTCGGGTGGGCTGTTGAGCACGATGATCCCGGTCAGTGAAGTCAGCATCACTGACAGTCCGGCGCCGGCCAGCACCAGGCGCACCGGGTTGGTCCCGGTCTCATGGGCCTGCCCCAGCAGGAACACCACCACTCCCGCCAGCCCGGCGCCGCCGAACGCCAGCCACAGGTACTCGGCCAGGCTGGTCAAGTGCAGCAGCGCCACGCCGCCGATCACCGCCACGGCGGCGCCGGCATTGATGCCCAACAGGCCCGGTTCGGCCAGCGGGTTGCGAGTCACCGCCTGCATCACCGCGCCGGCCACCCCCAGGGCGAGGCCGGCCAGCAGGGCGATCAGGGTCCGGGGCAGGCGCAGTTCACGCAGGATCAGGTGCTGGTCGTTGTGCAGGTCGGGTGCCTGCAACGCCTGCCAGGTCACGCTCAGGGGGATCGCCCGGGAGCCGATGGCCAGGCTCAGCAGGGCCAGCACCAGCAACAGCAGCAGCCCGGCCAGCAGGCCCCAGGTGCGGTGGTGAGGGCGCGACAGCGGTCGGGCCAGGGGCTGGGCAACGAGGTTCATGGCTTAGCGAAAGTGCGCGGCGACGGCATCGATCATCTGCCGTCCCGAGTAATAGTCGATGCGAAACGAACTCGGGCCCAGGGCATACACCCGCCGGTTGATCACCGCTGGCAGGTTGGCCAGCACCGGGTCGGCGAGGAACGCCTGCACGTCGCCGTCCGTGGCGCTGAGCAGGAACACGCTGTCACCGGTGATCGCCGCCGGCAGGTTTTCCCGGGAGATGAACTGGAAGTCCGACGCCCGGGTGACCTTGCCCGCCAGCGCCTCGGGCAGCTCCGCGACCTTGAAGCCAAGAGCGCCGAGCAGCCGGGCCTGGGGGCTGTTCAGGCGGCCGATGGAATAGCTGCCGGCAATGTTGTAGCCCACCACGCTCACCGGCCCCGGGGGCGGGGTGATGCGGGCGGCGGTTTGCGCGGTGTACTGGTCGAAGCGCTGGATCGCCGCCCGGGCCTGTTGCTCCAGGCCGGTGCGCTGGCCCAGGGCGGTGGCGATGTCTTGCCAGCTCTGGTTCGAGTAGTCCACCACCAGGGTCTCCAGGCCCTGGGCCTGCAGCTCGCTGCGGTGGGCGACCACGCTGTCGGCGCCGGTGGCGGACACCACCAGCAGGTCCGGGTCAGCGGCGATCACCGCTTCAATATCGAATTGCAGGTTGCGGTACAGCACCGCTACGCCGCGCTGCCTGGCCACTTCTGCCCACTGGGAAAAGAACCCGCGCTCATCGGTGAGGCGGCTGGGGGTGGTGGCGGCGCTGGCCACCAGCGGCGCATCCATGGCCAGCAGGATCCCGGTGACGCTGGGGCTAGTGGAGACGATACGGGTGGGGGTGGTGCTTGCCCCGAGGGCCAGCTGGCAACTCAGGGCCAGGACCGCTGCACTGAGCAGCCGGGCGCAAAGGCGTGGGTTCATCATCGATCCATCGGACGGTAAAGGGTGGGGCGCAGGGGCCTGAACAGCAGAACCATATGATAATGCTTCTCATGCAATGCGTTCCATATTGTAGAATCCATTCCGCAATTGCAATACTGCAAGCGCTTGTCTCCCAAGGAAAACCCCGCCATGACTCACCGTTTGCACGCCGATGCCGTGACCTTGCGCCACGACGCGCGAATCATTTCCCAGGGCCTGTCCCTGAGCATTCCCGACGGCTCGTTCACGGTCATTGTCGGGCCCAACGCCTGTGGCAAATCCACCTTGCTGGCGGCGTTGTCCCGGCTACTGGCACCGGCTGAAGGGCGGGTGGTGCTCGATGGCAAGGACATCCGCCAACTGCCGGCCCGGGAAGTGGCCCGGCGCCTGGGCCTGCTGCCGCAAAGCGCCATGGCGCCGGATGGCATCAGCGTTGCCGAACTGGTGGCGCGCGGGCGCTATCCGCACCAGTCGTTGCTGCGCCAGTGGTCGAAGGAGGATGAGCAGGCGGTGCGCGGGGCGATGGCCGCGACCCGGGTCGAGGCGCTGGCCGAACGCTTGCTGGACGAGTTGTCCGGCGGCCAGCGCCAGCGGGTGTGGATCGCCATGGTGCTGGCCCAGGAAACGCCGATCCTGCTGCTGGACGAGCCCACCACCTACTTGGATATCGTCCATCAGATCGAGCTGCTGGAGCTTTTGGCCGAGCTCAACCGCCAGGGCCGGACCATCGTCGCGGTGCTGCATGACTTGAACCAGGCTTGCCGCTATGCCAGCCACCTGATCGCCCTGCGCGACGGCGCCATCGTCGCCCAGGGCGCGCCGGCGGCGATCTTCACCGAGGCCCTGGTGGAGCAGGTGTTCGGCCTGGCCTCGGTGATCATCCGCGACCCGGTCAGCGGCACGCCGTTGATGGTGCCCAAGGGCCGAATCGACCCGGCCTGAAGCCACGGCTCAGGGGCGCGCCGGCAACGCTTCCTGGGGCACGCGCTGGCCACCGGTGGCCTGATTGACCTGGGCCGCTTCATGGAACAGCGCATCGCGGTCTTGCGGGGCCTGCAATTGCCCCAGGTCAGTGACCGTGGTCATCACGCAGACGATCTCCTGCTGGGCGTCGAATACCGGCGCGGCCTGCCCGGTGACGTTGGACAGCAGGTGGCTGGTGAGTTCGGCCCAATGCCGGCGTCGTACCTCGTCGAGCACCGCGGCACTGGGCGGGGTGCCGCGAAAATGCGCCGGCTGCTGCTTGCGCGCCGCGTCGATCACGGCCTTGGGCAGAAAGGCCTGGAACACCAGGCCGCAGGCGGTGTTGTCGATGGGCAGGATGTCCCCCAGGGCCAGGGGGTTGATGGAGAAATAGGCGCTGCGGTACCAGCGCACCAGGGTCGGCCCGCGGTCGGTCCAGATCGCCACGCCCCCGCTGGCGGCATGCCGCTGGGCCAGGGCTTTCATGCGCTGGGCGGCGATGTCCACCGCATCGATGCGCTTGAGCGCGCCAATGCCGATGCTCAGGGCCGCCGGGCCCAGGTCGTACAGGCCACTGAGCGGGTCCTGCTTGGCCAGCCCTTCCTTGACCAGGCTTTGCAGGTAGCGGTGGGCGGTGGAGCCACCCGTGCCGGTGCGCCGGGCCACTTCCCCCAGGGCCAGCTCGCCCTCGGCATTGGCCAGGGTGTTGAGAAAACGCGCGGCGATCGACACCGACTGGATCACCCCGGAACGTTTTTCCGGCGGTGCATCCAGGGTCTCGTCCAACGGGGGCTGCGAACTGTTCAACGGCTGGGTCTCCTCACCAATGTCTGGCCGCGTGGGGTACGCAGGCTACGGCCTGCGCGGCGCTGGCGCTAGCGGCGGCCATGATACCGGTTCCACCGCCTGCCTGGGACGGGGGAATGCGCCCGGGCCAAAAGTGTAGATCATTCCAATTTGCAGAACGTATTCCGTATTGAGGAATATCATGGCAGCGTGATAGCCTAATCGTGAAAGAGGATCATTCTCATTTGGAAGGAAGTTTTGATGGCCCTTACGCACCGCACATTCAGTCACGGTATTGGCGTTCTCACCTTGTCCACCCTGCTGGCGAGCCCGCCGCTGATGGCCGAGGACAGCAGGCAGCCGGACAAGCCAGGGAAAGGCAGCCTGGCCCTGGAATCGCTGGTGGTCACCGGTGAGAAACTCGACCGCGAGCTGAAGGACACCGCCTCCTCGGTGTCGATCATCACCGACCGCGATATCGACCAGAACAAGACCGGCGATGCGTCGGTGTCGGAGGTCATCAACGGCAGCCCCAACGTGATCTACACCGACTCGGTGGGCGCGCCGATCATCCGCGGCCAGGACACCCAGGGCCCGAACAACGGGCAGAACGTGTTCTGGGGTGGTACGGTGCCGCGGGCCACCATCAACCTGGACGGCCACTACCTGAACTACAACGAGATGTTCTTCGGCGCGACCTCGGTCTGGGACCTGGACAGCATCGAGGTGTTCCGCGGCCCGCAGACCACCTCCCAGGGCGCCAATGCGATTGCCGGGGCGATCATCGTCAACACCAAGAACCCGACCTTCACCCCCGAGGCGGCCTACCAGGCGGAGATCGGCAGCTACCACTCGCGGCGCAGTTCGGTGGCGGTGTCCGGGCCCCTGGCCCAGGACTTTGCCGGGCGCCTGGCAGTGGACTATTCGGCCCGCGACACCTTCATCGACTACGACAACCCGAAGTTCCAGGGCGGCAAGACCGACCAGGATTTTCGCAACCTCAATGCCCGGGCCAAGCTGCTGTGGTTGCCCACCGACATTCCAGGGCTGGAAAGCCAGTTCACCTTCGCCCACAACGACAGCAACCGCCCGACCCAGGAAGCCGCCTCGGCGCCGTTCCACAAGCTGGAGCACAGCTCCACCACCATGCCGTCCTGGGAACAGGACACCAACACCAGCATCCTCGACGTCTCCTATGAGCTGGGTAATGGCCTCAAGCTGTTCAACCAGGCGCAGTATTCGCTGTCGTCGGTGCACCGGGTGACCGGGGCGGCGGGCGAGGGCGATGCCGACATCCACCAGAAGAACGCCTCCAACGAGTCGCGCCTGACCTTCGGTGAGAAAGAGGACCTGCTCAGTGGCATGGGCGGGATCTACTACGCCCGCACCCGCACCGACGAAACCCTCAACCTGCGGGGCCGTTCGGCCTTCGACGACACCAAGACCAACCTGGGGATCTTCGGCGAGCTCAACTACCGGCTCACCGACCTGTGGACCCTGAGCACCGGCCTGCGCTACCAGCAGGACCACATCGAGCGCACGGGCAACTCGGTGCTGGCTCCCGGCGCGCTGAACTACGACAAGACCTTCTCCACCGTGCTGCCCAAGGTTTCCCTGGCCTACGCCGCCACCCCGCACTGGACCGTCGGTGGCCTGGTCAGCCGGGGCTACAACCCGGGCGGTGTGTCGCTGAACCTGACGACCCGGCAATGGGCCTATTTCAAGGAAGAGTCGATCTGGAACTATGAGCTGTTCAGCCGCGCGAGCTTTCTCGACGACCGCCTGCTGATCAACACCAACCTGTTCTACATGGATTTCAAGGACGCCCAGTACAACATCCCGGTGGTGATTTCCCCGGGGGTGGCACAGTCCTACACCATCAACGCCGAGAAGGCCCACGCCTATGGCCTGGAGCTGGATCTGGACTATCGCCTGCTGGACAACCTGCGGCTCAAGGCCAGCGCCGGTACCTTGCGCACCCGCATCGACAAGATTTCCAGCAACGCCGACTACGCCCACAACGAGTTTGCCCGCTCGCCGGGCTACACCCTGAGCTTCGGCCCCAGCTGGGACATCACCGAGCGCCTGAACCTCAATGCCCAGGTGCGCTACCTGGACGGCTACTACTCGGATACCGCCAACACCTCGGCCTATTCGATCAAGCCCTACACCCTGACCGATGCGCGCATGAGCTACCGCTTCAACGACCAGGTGCAGCTCTATGGCTACGTCAAGAACGTCTTCGACGACCGCTCGCCCACCTACATGCAGCAGAACCGCGGCATCGGCGGCATCGAGGCCAGCATGACCCAGCCACGGACCCTGGGCATCGGCGTCAAAGGGGCGTTCTGAGGCCCCGGGAACCCGTCGCCGGCCGCCCCTCGAGGCACTGCCGGCGTTCATTCGTACACAGGAGATTGGCAACAGATGAGTAACCGCAAACGCCTGCATATCGGCATGTCCCTGGCCCCCACCTGGCTCAGTGGCGATGCCTGGCGCCAGCCCGACAGCAATATCGAAGGCATCTACAGCGCCGACTTCGCCGTGGACATCGCCAAGCGTTCCGAGGCCGCGCACCTGGATTTCGTGTTCCGCCCCGACGTCAGTTGCCTGAACATGGACGGCCTGGAAAGCGGCTCGGGTTTCGCCAGCCTCGATCCCACGGTGCTGCTGGCGTGCATCGCCCGGGAGACGTCCCGCATCGGCCTGGTGTCCACCGTTTCCACCACCTTCTTCCCGCCCTATGTGGTGGCGCGCCAGTTGCAGTCGCTGCATTGGGTGAGCAACGGCCGCGCCGGCTGGAACATCGTCACCGCCTTGCAGGGCCACGAGAACTTCGGCCTGGAGGCCATGCCCGGCGCGGATGAGCGCTATGCCCGGGCGGCAGAGTTCACCCGCCTGGTGCACGACCTGTGGGCCAGCTACCCCAACCAGGCGCTGCTACTGGACCGGGAGAACGGCCGTTACGCCGACCGCAGCCAGGTGCACCCGGTGGACCATGCCGGCGAGTACTTCCGGGTGCGCGGCCCGCTCAACCTGCCGGCGTTCGGCAAGGCACGGATTCCCCTGGTCCAGGCCGGCGCCTCGGACACCGGTCGCGACTTTGCCGCCTCGGTGGCCGACCTGGTGTTCGCCCCGACCCCGGACAAGGATGCGGCCCTGGAACTGCGTCGCGACCTCTCGCAACGGGCCCGGCGCCACGGCCGCCGCCCCGAGGACATCCGCCTGCTGCCGGGCCTGAGCCTGTACCTGGCGCCGACCCGGGAACAGGCCCGCGAGCTGTTCATGCAAACCCACGGGCGCCCGGACAACGCGCGCAAGTTCGCCTCGATCCAGCAGATGATCGGCCTCGATTTAAGCGACTGGCCCCTGGACCGCCCGGTGAGCGCCGCCGACCTGCCGGCCCCGGTGCACAACCCCGGCAGCCGCACCCACACCAACCTGCTGCGGCGGTTGATCGAGCGCGAAACCCTGCGCCTGGACGAACTGCTGCTGCGCCCGGAAGTGATTTCCGCGGCCCACTGGCAAGTGATAGGCACCGCCGAAGATGCATTTGCACAGATCGTCGAATGGGCCGAGGCCGGCGCCATGGACGGCTTTATCGCCGCGCCGGGGGGCTCGATCCGTTCGATGCACATTTTCCTGGAACAGGTGATACCGATGCTGGTGGAGGCGGGGCTGTTTCGCGAGCGCTATAGCGGCACGACCTTTATCGAACACCTGCAAGAGCAGGATTGACCCGGGGCCTGCGAGAAATATCCGGCTTTGAGTGGCGGGCGCTATGGTTGTTTCTCCACAACGTGCGCCCGGATCATGCCGGGCGATCCTAACCCCGCAGTCAATAAAAGGAATGCAACATGAAAGTCAGTGCACGCAACGTGTTCAAAGGCCGGGTCAGCCAGGTGGAAGAGGGTTCGGTCAACGCCGAGGTGGTGCTGTCCCTGGAGGGCGGCGAGCAACTGGTGGCGGTGGTGACCCTGCAAAGCCTGCGTAGCCTGGGCATCGCCCCGGGCACCGAGGCCCTGGCCCTGGTCAAGGCACCCTGGGTGATGCTCATGACCGATGCCGAGGGCATCCGCCTGTCCGCTCGCAACTGCCTGCAGGGCAAGGTGATCAGCGTCACCGATGGTGCGGTCAACGCCGAAGTGGTGCTGGAGCTCAGCGGCGGCAGCCAGGTGTATTCCATCGTCACCCGCGATGCGGTGACCGAACTGGGCCTGGCCCCGGGCGTCAGCGCCACGGCGGTGATCAAGGCGTCCCACATCATCCTGGGCGTGCCGGCCTGATACCCGGCGGTTTCGATCGAGCAGGGGTTCAGGCGCTGTCGGAAGCTCCGGCATCCGCCTGCGCCCCCGGGTTCTCGATGCTTGCGGCAGAGTGCGTACTGCCAATGAACAGGTACATGGCCGGCACCATGAACAGGGTCAGCAGGGTGCCGATGGACAGCCCGGCAAAGATCACCAGGCCCATGTCGTGGCGGCCCGCCGCGCCGGCGCCGGAAGCCCAGACCAGCGGCACCACCCCCAGGACCATGGCCGCGGTGGTCATCAGGATCGGCCGCAGGCGCACCGCGGCGGCTTCTTCGATGGCTTCGCGCTTATTGTGTCCGGCGCGCTGCAATTGGTTGGCGAACTGCACGATGAGGATCCCGTGCTTGGTGATCAGCCCCAGCAGCGTCACCAGCCCGACCTGGGTGTAGACGTTGATCGAGGCGAACCCCATGGTGATGAAGGCCAGGGCGCCGAACAGCGCCGGCGGCACCGAGAACAGGATCACCACCGGGTCGCGGTAGCTCTCGAACTGGAACGCCAGGGCCAGGTAGACGATCAGGATCGAGAACAGCAGCAGGCCGACGAACCCCCCCGATTCCTGGATGAACTGCCGTGATTCGCCGGCGTAGTCGCTGGAGTAACCGGATGGCGCCACCTGTTCCAGAATGCCCTTGAGCCGGGCCAGCAACTCGCCCTGGGACACGCCGCTGACCCCGGACAGGGTCGCCGAGTTGAGCTGCTGGAAGTGGTTGACCGACTCAGGCTCGGTGGAGGTTTCGATATGGGCCACGGTGCGCGCTGCAATCATCGCCCCCGACGGGGTACGGATGTAGTAGTCGAGGATCTGTTCGGGGTTCAGCCGGTCCACCTGCAGCACCTGGGGGATCACCTTGTAGGAGCGCCCGGCGGTGGAGAAGTAGTTCACGTAGTTGCCCCCCAGGGCCGCCGAGAGCGCGGCGCCGACGTCGGCCTGGGTCATGCCCAGGGCGGCGATCTTTTCCCGGTCCACCACCAGCTTGGCCTGGGGCTTGTCGAGCTTGAGGTCCAGGTCGGAAAACCAGAACAGCTGCTGCTTGGTGGCCTCGGCCAGTACCGCCTGGGCCACCTCGTTGAGGTTGGCCACCGACTCGGTGGTGCTGATCACGAACTGCACCGGCAGGCCCTGGGCGCCGGGCAGCGAGGGCAGGGGGAAGGCGGCGATGGTGGCGCCGGGCACCTGGTTCCACTTCTGTTGCAGGTCGAGGATCAACTGCGCCTGGGAGCGGTCACGATCCTCCCAGGACTTGAGCAGCACCCCGCCCAGGCCCTGGTTCAGCGAGGGCAGGCCGGTGAGCTGGAACATCTGCAGGTACTCGGGCTCCTTGTTGGCGATCTGGAACGCCTGGTCGGCAATCCACTCCATCTGCTGCGGCGAGGCGGTGGGCGCGCCCTTGATCTGCATGAACACCAGGCCCTGGTCCTCGGTGGGCGACAGCTCGCTCTTGGCGGTCAGGCCACTGGCGGCCACCAGCACGAACAGCAGGAAGCCGAAGGTCACCAGCACCGGCCAGCTATCCAGCCCGGCCGCCAGCACCCGGTGGTAGCGCCCCCGCAGCCAGTCGAAGTAGCGGTCCAGGCGCTTGGCGAACCGGCCTTCCTCCTGGCCGCTCTTGAACAGCCGCGAGGTCATCATTGGCGACAGGGTCAGGGCGATCACCGCCGACACCGTCACTGCGCCGGCCAGGGAAAAACAGAACTCCTTGAACAGCGCCCCGGTCAGGCCGCTGCGCAGGCCGATGGGCACGTAGGCGGCGATCAGCACCACGGTCATGGCGATGATCGGGCCGCCCAGCTCGCGGGCCGCCAGCAGCGCCGCCTCCAGTACGCCGCGGCCTTGCTCCTTGATATGCCGGTCGACGTTTTCCACCACGATGATGGCGTCGTCCACCACAAGACCGATGGCCAGCACCAGGGCCAGCAGGGTCAGCAGGTTGATGGAATAACCCAGCAGGTACATGACGAAGAAGGTGCCCACCAGCGACAGCGGGATCGCCACCAGCGGCACGATCACCGCACGGAACGAACCGAGGAACAGGTAGATCACCACCGAGACGATGATCATGGCTTCCACCAGGGTCTTCACCACCTCGAAGATCGAGGTGTTGATGAAGGCCGTGGAGTCGTAGACGATCTCGCCGCGCACCCCGGCCGGCAGTTGCGATTGCAGTTCGGGGAAGGCTTTGCGCACGTTGTCGGCGACGTTGAGGATGTTGGCGGTGGGCGCTGCCTTGATGCCGATGAACACCGAGCGCTTGCCGGAGAAAGCCACGCTGCTGTCGTAGTTTTCCGCCCCCAGGGTGACGTTGCCCAGGTCCTCCAGGTACACCAGGGCGTCGCCGTTGTGCTTGACCACCAGGCGCTTGAATTCGTCCACCGTGTGCAGGTCGGTGCCGGCGGTGAGGTCCACGGTGATCATCTGCCCCTTGGTGGAGCCCACGGCGGACAGGTAGTTGTTGTTGCCCAGGGCCGTGGCCACGTCCTGGGCGGTGACGTTGTGGGCCGCCAGCTTGTCCGGGTCGAGCCAGGCCCGCAGGGCGAACTGGCGGCCGCCGAGGATCTCTGCGGTCTGCACGCCTTCCAGGGAATCGAGCTTGGGCTTGACCACCCGCACCAGGTAGTCGGTGATGTTGTTGGTGGCCAGGGTGTCGCTGTAGAACCCCAGGTACATGGCGTCGGTGGTCTGGCCCACCGCTACCGTCAGCACCGGTTCCTGGGACTGGGCCGGCAACTGGTTCTTCACCGAGTTGACCTGGGTGTTGATCTCGGTCAGCGCCTTGCTGGAGTCGTAGTTCAGGCGCAGGGTCGCGGTAATGGTGGAGAGCCCGGTGATGCTGGTGGACGACAGATAGTCGATGCCCTGGGCCTGGGCGATGGCGGCCTCCAGGGGCTGGGTAATGAAACCGGCCACGGTGGCGGCGTCGGCCCCGTAGTAATAGGTGCTGATGGTGACCACGGTGTTTTCCGTGCGCGGCCACTGGTTCACCGGCAGCTCGAAGATCGAGCGCAGGCCCAGGATCAGGATGAACAGCGAGACCACCACGGCCCAGACCGGGCGCTTGATAAAGGTATCGGTGAAGTTCATGGCGGGCCCTAGTGCTCTTGCGGCGTCGGCGAAGGATCGTTGCGCGGCGCGTGGCTGTTGTCGACTTTCACCAGCGAGCCGTTCTTGAGTTTCATCTGGCCGCTGGTGATCACCAGGTCGCCTTCCTTGACCCCTGACAGCACCGCCACCTGGTCGCCACGGTTGGGGCCGGTTTCGATGAAGGTCTGCTGCGCGGTGAGCACTGCGTCGCCCTGGTCGTTGTTCTTCTGGCTGGCGATGAACACCGTGGTGCCGTAGGGGTTATAGGTGACCGCGGTCTGGGGCAGGGTCAGGTAACGCTGGGTGCCGCCGGAGGCCACCACGGCCCGGGCGAACATGCCGGGCACCAGGCTGCGCTTGGGGTTGTCGATGGTGGCTTCCACCGTGACGTTGCGGGTGTTGGGGTCGAACTGGGTGTCGATGGAGCTGACCCGGCCGGTGAACGTCTGTTTGGGCAGGCCGTCGGCGCTGACCGTGACGCTCTGGCCCAGGGCCACCTGCTGCACCTGGGCCTGGGGCACGTTGAAGTCGATGTAGATCGGGTCGAAGGTCTGCAGGTTGGCGATCTTGTCCCCCGGGTTGAGGTATTGCCCGGGGTTGACCGCGGTGATGCCGATGCGCCCGGCAAAGGGCGCGCGGATGCTCTTCTTCGCCACCAGCGCGCGCTGCTGTTCGGCAGCGGCCAGCTTGGCCTTGAGGTCGGCTTCGTCGGCCTCGACCAGGGCCTGGGACACCGCGCTCACCTTCAGTTGCGCCCGGTCGCGCTTGAGCACCGTGCCGGCCAGGGCCGCGGTGGCTTCCAGGGAGTGCAACTGGGCGATGTCGGAGTCGGCATTCAACTGCACCAGCAGGTCGCCGGCGGCCACTTCCTGGCCGGGCTTGAAGCCGATGCTGCGCACGATGCCGCCGACCTCGGTGGTCACGTCCACCCCGCGCACGGTCTTCATCGAGCCCACCGCGGAGACGCTGGGCTGCCACTCTTCGTACTGGGCCTTGATGGCGGTAACCACCGCGGGCGGCAGGGGCACCTTGGCCTGGGCGATCAGCTTGGAGATCTGCGCAAACTTGACCCCGCCGATCACCGCGACGATCAGCAGCACCACGCCGAGCATGATCAGCATCGGCCGCAGCAGCCGGCGCTTGCGCGGCGCCTGGGGGGCCGCGCCGGGGTGCGCAGGGGAGGGGCTGGAGTGGACATCGGCCATGGCGGATCTCACTTAAGGCAAGGGTGCAGGTCGAGTGGACGGCGCGGCGGCTGCCGGCCCCTGGAGCCGGCCCGACTGGCTGGCTTGAGCCTGTTCGCGGTGCTGGGCGGCGGGCGGCGGGTACATCTCCTTGAGCGACGGCCAGCCGAAACGATCGGGGCTGCCGAGGCTGTCGGGATCGACATCCTGGCGCTGCCACCAGCCGCCCCCCAGGGCCTGGAACAGCGCCGTGGTGTCGCTGTAGCGGGCGGCCTGGGCCCGCACCCGGCTGACAATCGCGTTCTGGTAGGTCTGCTGCGCGGTCAGCAGGTTCAGGTAGCCCACCGCGCCCAGGCGGTACTGGGCCTGGGCCAGGTCCAGGCTCTGGCGCGCGGCGGTCTCGGCCAGCACTTGCTGTTGCAGGGCCTCGGCGTCGGCCTGCAGGGCACGCAGGGCATTGGCTACGTCCTGGAAGGCGGTGATCACCGTGCCGCGATAGCGCGCTGCGGCCTGCTCATAGGCGGCCACCGCGGCGCGCTTGCGATGCTCCAGGGCGCCGGCGTCGAACAGCGGCTGGGCGATGGAGCCGGCCAGGCTCCAGACCCCGGTGCCGGAGGAAAACAGTTTGGTGCCCGCCAGCGCCGTGGAGCCCAGGGAACCGGTAATGCTGAACTGCGGCAACTGGTTGGCGATGGCCACGCCGATATCGGCGCTGGCCTGATGCAACTGGGCCTCGGCGGAACGCACGTCGGGCCGCTGCTCGACGATGGCCGAAGGCAGGCTCAGGGGCAGTTCCTCGGGCAGGTGCAGGGAGGCCAGCTGGAAGTGTTCGCCACGGTCCTGGCTGGGGAAGCGACCCAGGTAGGCCTGCAACTGGTTGCGGGTCTGGGCCAGCTGTTTCTGCAAGGGCGGCAGGGTGGCGCGGGTCTGGGCCAGGGTCGCTTGCTGGGTCAGCAGATCGCTGTCGCCGATGGCACCCAGTCGACGCTGGGCCTGCAGCAGGTCGAGCTGGTCGCTCTGCAGGCGAATCACGGTTTCGGTGGCGGCGATCTGGTCACGGATCGAGGCCAGGCTGATGGCGGTGTTCACCAGGTTGGCGGTGAGGGTCAGGTAGGTCGCCTCCAGCTGGTAGCGCTGGTAGTCGGCCTGGGCACCGCTGGCCTCGATCTGCCGGCGGGTACCGCCAAACACGTCGGGGGCGTAGGACACACTCAGGGACGCCGAGTTGACCGTGAAGATCTGCGCCGCAGAGCCCCCGGCCGCTGCCGCACCGCCGCTGGAGCCCAGGGCGCTGGCGGCGGACACCTTCTCGCGGGTTTTCGAGGCCGAGGCGCTGAGGGAGGGAAACAGCGACGCCTGTTCGGCGTACAGCAGTTCATTGGCCTGGCGCAGCGCGGCCTGGGCGGCGTCGATATCCGGGTTGGCCTGCAGCGCTTCCTGCACCAGGGCATCGAGTTGCGGCGAGCGGAACAGCGTCCACCACTGCCCGGGAATGTCCATGCCGTTCACCAGTCGCTGCGCCGCGCCACCGGCGGCGACCCCCGCCGTGACGGTGCCGGGCGGCAGGGGCGTGGCGCTGTAGCCGGCGTCCCGGCTCAGTTCCGGGCGGCTGAAATCCGGCCCCACGGCGCAGCTGGCGAGGGCTGCGATGCAGATCAGGTTCAGGGACGAGCGGGCAAGCAACAGAAGAGACAGGTGCCCAGAGGATTTTCGACCGGTACCTTCGTCCCTGTGAGGACGCCGGCCGCCAGTGGCTACAGGCAGCAGCTGTGGCTTGTTCATATTCTCTCTAATTGAGCAATCAGTGAGTGAGTTCAACAGGAATATGGAGAGCGGCGCGACGGCAGGGCAGGCACCCCCTCAAGCGCTGGGCTGCGCGAGGTGTAATGAACGTTAATGGATGAGTCGGCTAACCGCCAATAGATGAAATCTTGTGCCGGAAGGTGATCGGTGGGGCTTGGGCTATCCCATTTGCCGCGGGGGAGCGGCAAATGGGTATTGCGTGCTGGAGCAGGTGTCTGGGTCAAGCTACCAGTGATCGAACAGCTGTTTGACCTGCATCGGCGCAGTACAGCGCAGCAGGGCCTGGCGAAACCGCGGGTTGGTAAACAGCCGGGCGGTGTCGGCCAGCAGGTCCAGGTGCTGCTGATCGGCGGGAGCGGGCACCAGCAGCACCAGGATATCGCTGACCGGCTGCTGGTCCGGGGCGGCAAAGGCCATGGCGGTCTGTGGCCGCAGGTACAGCGCATGAATGCGATCGAGCTCGGCGAGCCGCGCGTGGGGCACCGCGACCCCTTCACCGATGGCGGTACTGGCGGCCAGCTCCCGGCGCCACAGGCTGGCGGCCACCCAATCCGCCGGCAGTTGCCGGGTCTCTTGCAGGTGCTGGCCGACCTGCTCGAACAGGCGCTGCTTGTTCGTGACATTGACCGCCAGGAGGATGTCTTCGACCTGCAGATAGCGGGCGACTTTGCTCATGGGCTTCTCCGGGAGCTTCAGGCTTGGCTTGCAGGCTATTGAAGCGCATTTGCCAGGTGCCGGGAGGGGCGGGCGGGCAGTCTTTACGAACTCTTTAGATCGCCAGCCGCCGGCCCGCTGCCGCCAGGCGCCTGTTGCCCAGCGCCTCGAAGTCTGGCTCGACAGCGGTATCCGCAGCGGGCAGGAGGTGATCAAGTCCCTGGCGCTGGCCCTGTGTGGGCACACCGATGTGCAGCCGCCGCGGCCAACCTCTCATAGGGCCTCCAGGAAAGCCTTCAGTGCCTTCAGTTCGGTCCGGTCCAGCTCCAATACCTTCAATTGCGCCGACGTCACGGGAAACAGCGGGTCTTGCAGCTGCCCCTCCTTGGGTACGGGCCTGGGCATGCCTGCGTTGTAGAACAACAGCACCTGATCGAGGCTGCTGGCCAGCCCGTTGTGAAACCAGGGGCCGGTATGGCTCACCAGCCGCAGTGAAGGTGTGCGCATGCGCCCGACATCCTGCGCCAGCCCGGTGACTTCATAGCGCCCGAGGTCTTCGCGCAGGCGCCCATAGAAGGTCAGGCCTGCATTGTGGAAGCGGTCGTCCTGCATCCCCGGGCCGAAGTGGCAGTTCATGCAGCGTGCCTTGGTGCGAAACAGGTGCAGCCCCTGCAATTGCTGGTCGCTGAGCGCCTTCGCCTGCCCCCGTAGAAAACGCTCGAAGGGGGTGCGTTGGGCAACCCGCAGCAGGCCACGCTGATAAGTCGCCAATGCCGCCGCCACCTGCTCGGCACCCAGCGCCTGTCCGGGAAATACCTGGGCGAACTGTGTCGGGTAGTCCGTGGTGTCACGCAGCCGGGCCACCAGTTGCGCGACACTGAAGGCCATCTCCTTGGGGTCGACGACCGGCATCAGGGCCTGCATCTCCAGGCTGTCGGCGCGCCCGTCCCAGAACAGCTTCTTGGCCAGGCCGCTGGCCACCAGGCTCGGTGCATTGCGCCGGCCCGCGGCACGGTCATGCCCGAACGAAACCCGACGCCCATCGGCGAACCCCAGGTCCGGTTCATGGCAGGAGGCGCAGGCAATCTGCCCCGAACGCGACAGGCGCGGGTCGAAGAACAGCCGGCGGCCCAGATCGGCCTTCTGCTGCGTGTAGGGGTTGTACGCCGGGGACGGCGCCCGCTCGGGCAAGGGGCCCAGCTCTTGCCAGGCCACGCCGGCATCCACCTGCGGCGCCGGCCACTGCGCGGGGGGGCGGCTGTACAACTCGCGCAGGCAAGACGGTTCGCTCGTGGCGCAGGCCAGCACGTGCTGCGGGCCAATCACCAGCACCATGCCGAGCATGACCTGCAGGCTCTTCAGGAACCGGCGCATTTCAGAACGCGTATCCGACTTCGAGCCAGTACTGGCGGCCCACCTCATAGGTCGAGACCGAGTTGCTGTTGACCGTCTGGTTGGCATTGACCGACTTCTTGTCGAGCACGTTGAACACGTCGACATTGATGAACACGTTCTGGTCCCTGGCGGTGGGAATACGCCAGCCCAGGCGCGTGTCCCAGGTCAGCGCCGCCTGGAATTTCTGTTCCTCCCAGACATCCACCGAGGTGCCCATGTAGTCCACATTGCGCCCCGTGTCGCCAATGCGCTTGTAGCCGGCGCGGTAGCGCCAGAAGTTGCTCCACTGCAGATTGGCCTGGGGGATCTCGGTGATGGTCGTCAGGCGGGCCGTCCAGGGCCGGTTGAAGTTGCTGGCCGGGCGGTCGTCATAATTGATGAAGCTGCCCTGGTACTGGATGACGCTGTTCTGGTAGTACAGGTTCTCGGCGGCGACGTAGGTCGGTGCGGAGGCCTTGCTGTCGGTCCAGTTGAGCGCCAGTTGCCCGCCGGTCTGGGTGCCCAGCAGTGTCCAGCGCTGCAACGGTGTCACCGTCAGGGTGTAGGTGTCGGTCTCGCTCTTGCCGTCGTTGGTGTAGGTGGTGTAGTTGCTCGCCAGCGTCGGGTCCGTGGAGGGCTCGCCCAAGGTCTTGCCGGACACCTGAACCACCTGGTCGCGCCCCTTGCGATTGACATACTTGAGGGCATATTCGACCCCGGCCCATTGCTGCACCACGCCCAGCATCAGCTCGTCGTCGTAGGGGATGTCCAGCTGATTGAAGCGCACCTGGTTGGCCGCGTTGGATTTGACCACCCAGGGTTTGTCCAGGCTGTCGCGGGTTTCGTTGAAGCGCAGGCGGTTGCGCCCGTCCTGCAGCTGCCAGCTGCTGACGCTGCGCCCGTAGTAACGGTTGACGCCGGCATTGAGCAAGGTGGTGCGGTCACCGAACAGGTCATATTCCAGGGAGAAGCGCGGCGCCCAGGTGGTCTTGTCCATGTAGTCGTCGCTGTCCACGCGCACGCCGGGGCGTAAGGTCAGTTGGCCGAGGGTGATCTCGTCCTGCAGCCAGCTGCCCCAGGAGGTGGTGGTGAAGTCGAATTCGCCAGTGGCATAGCGGGTACGGCTTTTCATGTACTGGCCCGCCCAGCCGTTCAGGGTCTGGCCGATGTTGCAGGCGACGCTGTCGGTAACCCCGGCGCCGTTGGTGCAGGTGGTGGTGGCCGCGGGGGTGACATAGGTGCTGCTGTCGGTCAGGCGCTCGTAGCGCACGTACTGGCGGGAGAACTCCAGGCCGGTCTGCGGGCGGTGAGTCATGCCCAGCCAGTCGACGCTGCGCCAGTCGGCATTGAGCTTGTACTGCCAGGTACGTTGCTGCTGCTCGATATCACCCCAACCGCCTTCAAGGGTATTGGAGGTGGCCTTGTTGCCGATGCCCCAATCCTTGGTGGCCGACTTGCGCCAGGTCCAGTAGTCGGCGGAGTCCGATTGGCGGCTCTGTTCCTGGCCGCTCCACGCCAGGTTCTGTTCGACGCGCGCCAGGTCGCCATCCCAGACGGTGCGCAGGTTCACTTGGGTGCCGCCGGCCTTGTTGTCATAACCCGAGTTGGCCACGTTGGCACGGAAGTAGTGACTCTCCTCGGGGGCATGGGTCACGCTGGTCTCAACAGTGAGTTGATCGCTGGCTTTCCATACCGACTTGAGGAAGTAGTTGTCGATGCGCCGTTGCTGCTTCTCCTCGTGAAAGCCCATCTCCTCGACATTGTTGTAGGAGTAGAAACCCAGGGGGATGGTCGAGCGCTTCTGGCTGAAGCTGCCAAGCAGGCCGAAATTGTCGGTCAGGTGGCCCTGCAGCGTGCCACGAACGGTGACCTTGTCGAACTTGGGCTGCTCGTCGGGAGAGCCCGAGTTTTCCATGCGCTGTTCTTCGCTTTCGTCGACGTGATATTGGGTCCAGGCGGAGCGGGTGGTCTGCACCGAGAATTTGCCGTGCAGCGCCTGGGTCGGTGCACGGGTCTGTGCATCGATGACGCCACCGTTGAAGCCGCCATAGGCCGCTGGCACGTTGCTGTCCAGGACCGTGATGTTCTCCAGCAGGTCGGTGTCCAGTGCCAGGCCCTGGCTGCGCCCCGGTACCGCGTCCAGCAATTGCACCCGGTATTCGGCCGGATCGATGTCATTGTTCATGTTGATGCCATCGACCAGGAAGGCATTCTGGTAGAACTGCGCCCCGTTGATGCTGATGTTGGCCGGGCCGATTTCGCCAGGGGTCTTGCTGCTCAGCTGAGCGTCGTCGAACTGCACGTTGGGATGGCTGCGCAACAGGCTGGTGATGTCGCCATTGCCCGCCGGCATTGCTTCGATCGTCGCGCGGTCCACTCGGGTTTCACCCTGGGGCAGCGACAACTCGCCAGGCACCTTGGTATTGCCCAGGCGGACCGGGTCGGTACGCGGGCGAGTCGCCCGTTGCACCATCAGCGCGTCGTCACCGATGTAGATCCACTCCAGCTGGCTGCCCTTGAGCAGTTTCGCCAGCGCCTGCTCGGCGCTCAGTTCGCCCTGCACCGCCGGAGCGTTCAGGTTGAGCAGCAGTTGGCTCTCGACGCTGATCTGCAGGCCGGTCTGCTGTGCCAGCGCCATCAGCGCCGTGCTTAACGGCTGGCGTGCGATGTCGATGCTATGCCGTGTCCGATGGTCACTGGCCAAGGCCGGCAGGGACACCGCCAGCCCCACTGACAGCCACAACAGCCGCGCACTGCGTCGGCAACCCTGTAGTCCCTGTTGGGGGAAAATGGACATGCTCTGGTGAACTCCCCGTTCAGTGCGAACAATACGCACATGCTAATGAGAATAATTATGATTAACTCAGCGGGGCAATAAACGAACGGCGATCGAGAACTTCCAGAAAATTTTGAAATTTATTGTTTTGCCGGCACTTGCGGCTCTTTGCGGATCAGCGTGAGGTAGGGGCCCCATTGCCGCAGATGCCCACCCAACGGAGCGATCGCCAGTTGCAGTGCGCTGACTGGCGAGCGCAGGTTCAGCGAAGCGGTGATGCGCCGCTCGCCCAGAGCAGGGTCCGTCAATAGCAGTACACCGGGGTAATAGTCCTGCAGCGCTTCAACCACCTCGGAGAGTGGCCGGTCATTGACCAGCAACTGCCACTGGCGCCAGGGGGCAACCTGGCCAGGCAATAGCCGACAGCGCTGCGGCGGGCCCTGGTCCAGGCCAAGGCGAAGGCTATCGCCCGGACCCAGGGCCGGCACCGCGAGTTCGCCGCGCCCATCGCGAACCTGGACAGCGCCGCTCTGCACGGCTACCACCACGGCGGTGCGGCTGAGGTCCACGTCGAACGCGGTCCCTATGACCCTGACCTTGACGTCCGCAGCCTGCACCGTGAACGGGCGCGAGGCATCGTGGCTGACCTCGAAGAACGCCTGCCCCCTGAGCAGGGTGACCGCCCGCGTACCAGGTTCGAAGTCCACTCGAATAGCGCTGTCGCTGCCCAGTTCAATACGGCTGCCGTCACTCAAGAGCACTTGTCGGTGCTCGCCGGCTGGGCTGGTATGGGCGGTCGGTGGTGTCGGCCCGGCCAGCAACAGCAGGCAGGCCGCCAGTGCAAGCGCCTTCAGTGCCCGCCGCGGTCTGTTGCGCCGAGCCCGGAGCGGGGTGGGCAAAGGCTGGGGCACGGGTGGTTCCAGCGGCGCCAGGCCGCCACTGAGCAACCAGACTTTCTCGGCCTTGCGCCAGGCGACAGCATGGCGCTCGTCAGCGGCCAGCCAGCGCGCATGGGCCTGTTGCAGCAAGGCGTCATCCGGCGCGGCGTGGCATTGCAGCAGCCAATCCATCGCCGCCTGCCACACGGGGTCGTCCTTCAGTGAACCGGATACAGGTTGAGGCAAGGGGGTATCAGTCATCGGCCAGGTGCTCCGCACAGTGGGTCAGTGCGTCACGCACCAGCTGGTGCGCCAAGCTGGAGGAGATCTTCAGCTCAGCGGCAATTTCCTGGAAGGTCAGGTGTTGCAGGCGGTGCATGTGGAAGGCTCGGCGCGTGCGCTCCGGCAGCAGTGCCAGCGCATCTTGCAGCAGGCGCAACTGGTCGCTGTGCAGCGCCTGATGCTCCGGTGATGGCGTACTCGAGGGCAGCTCGTTCAGCAGATCGGCGCCATCGGGATGACGATTTTCCAGGGTCGAGCGCCGCAGCAGGTCAAAGGACAGGTTGCGCACGATGCGGTACAGGTAGCCCACCGGGTTGCTCGGCTGGGCGGCGCTATCGGCCTGGCCGCAGAAGCGCAGCCAGGCCTCCTGGACCACTTCTTCGGCTTGAGCCCGACAACCGACAATGGGCGCCGAATAGTCGACCAGCGCAGTACGGTGGGAAAGGTAGAGCTCGAGTTTATCGCTGAGATAAGACACGGCGGCGATCATTCAAGGCGGGATCAGACGAGGGGGCGGGATTCTATCCTTGATTGCAAATGATTATCAAATGCATTTTGTGAGCCTCAATCAGCAGCGCCTGGGCAAGCCTCGCGCTGGGATGGCCAGGCTTCAAGGGCCTAAGGCATTCGAAAAAAACGTACTACAAGGGCTTTCTCATTGGGCACAAACCCAATAGTGATTATTCATTTCCTGGCGTGGGTGTCGGATCGACTTCAGAGGAGGAGGAGGAGGAGGAGGAGGAGGAGGAGGAGGAGGAGGAGGAGGAGGAGGAGGGAAACTACAAATAGCTGTCGCGGGCGCTTGGCCGGTCGGGCTGGTTGTTCGCTGGGGCGCTGCGAGCGAGCCACTGAGGTCGAGCTGCTGCCACATCCAGGGACACCTGGGTCAGTGACCTTTCCCGGCAAAAGATCACATGAGCCGGGCTATTCGTGCTTGAGGACGCTTTCTGCTCTATTGCTCCCTAGCCCCCGGTACTGGCCTGCATGGAAGACCAGCGGTTCTGCGCCGCTGTAGCGGTATTGTTCGATCTCGCCAATGAAGATCAGGTGGTCACCGCCCTCGTACTGGGTGACGTTGCGGCACACCAGCACTGCCACCACATCGTCCAGCACCGGGGCTCCCGCCTTGCCATAGGAATGAGCTACACCGGCGAACTTGTCGGCTGCTGCCCGTGCGAACTGCTCCGACAGGTGGTGCTGGTGCGCGCCCAGTACGTTGATGGCGAAGTGGCTCGCCGAGCAAAAGGCCTTCAGGCTCGGTGCCGTGCGTGCCAGGCTCCAGAGCACCAGCGCCGGTGACAGCGACAGTGAGGAGAACGAGTTGGCCGTCACACCGACGTTGCGGCCGTCTGCGGTGCGGGTGGTGATCACGGTCACACCGGTAGCAAACTGCCCCAGCACGTTGCGCAGTTCACGGGCATCGCGGACATCGCGGCCCTCGGCATCGAGCAAATCGTGAACTTTGGTTTCGGTGGCAGCAATCATGGTGAGCTCTCCCCTCAAGCTGGCTCAGGCGGCCTGTTGGCTCATTGCGCGTGTTTGCATGCGCAGCGTGAATCGAACCAGCGGTGCGGTCAGCGCCGTCGTCACCAGCGCGAACACCACGAGGATCGTGTAGACCTTTGGCGGAAGAATCTGCATCTGCAGGCCGATTGACAGGACGATTAGCTCCATCAGCCCGCGCGTATTCATCAACGAGCTCACCAGCATCGCATCGTGCGGCGCCAGCCCAGTGCCACGCGCGCCCAGATAGCTGCCGCCGAACTTGCCGATGAATCCGCCCACGAGGAATACCCCGCACCACATCCATGATGCCGCGTCGTCGATCGTGCCGACCGACGCATGCAGCCCCGCGCACGCGAAGAACACCGGCATCAGTACAAGCTTGACGAAACCTTCGACGTTATCGCGCCACTCCTTCGCGACGCCGGGCACGCGCCGCACGAACAGCGCCGCCGCAAGTGCGCCAAATGCACTATGGAATCCGATCAGCGACGTCGCGAGTGCCGAGGCTATTACAAAACAGAGCAACACGGCCAAGCGGTCGCGCGTCGCATGCGCAGTCGAGGCGAGCCGCGCAAGCACCGGTCGCACCACGAAGCGCACCAGGAGCGCGCATAGCAGCAGGTACACGAGCAGGCTGACGAGCATGTGCGCAAATGCCCAGCCAGGCCCGCTCGATAGCGAGGCAATCGTTGCCAGCAGCATCCAGCCGAGCGCATCCGTCAGCATCGCGGCAGACATTGCGTGCCGTGCGCCGACCATGGCGCCGAGCGCCAGGTCGTCGATGATGCGCGCCATCACCGGCACCGCTGATACCGCAAGTGCGACACCGCAAAAGAGTATGTAGGGCAGCGCCGGCACGTCGCTGGCGAGCGTATCTTTCGAGACGATGGCGACGATCATGCCGATCGCGGCCGGCGCGATGAGCCCGCCCGCCGCGATCGCGACAGGTATGCGCCAGCGCTTGCCGCGCAGCGTCTCGCTCAACTCCATATGCAGACCGATCTGAAACATCAGCAGTATCAGGCCGACTTCGCCGACTTGCGCCATGGCTGACAGCGTACGTGGGCCGAACAACAGGTCGTAGAAACTCGGTGCGATCACGCCGAACAGCGAAGGCCCCAACAGCAGGCCGGCCGCGATCTCGCCGACCACCGCGCACTGGCCGAGCCGTTCGGCAAGGCGGCCGCAGAGGTTGCAGAGCGCGATCACCAGCACGAGTTGCAACAGCCAGATGGTCATCAATACCTCGCAAAGAGCGACACCGACACCAAGCGGGTGGCCGCGAGCCCAAGCGGGCCCGCCGCGCCGTACGCCGTGATCTCCGTGACGCAGCTCGAAAGGTTCGCAAGCGCCGGGCAGCGCGACGCGACCGCTACCGGCTCGGCCTCACGCATTACTGCTCACTCGCGACACGGTCGACCCAGCCGCGGTAGAACGCACGGTACTTGAGCACGAGCTTGTCGTACTTGCTGTACGCGCCGCCGCCGTCGGGCTTCATCCCGTTCCAGATTTTGACGTCGTACCCCGCTGCCTGTCTGGTCTGCAGCCCGAACAGCACGAAGTCGGTCGCACGGCGCAGGACGCCGCCCACCTTCTTGATCGAGATGAGCATGTGCATGATGTTCTTGCCGTCGCTCACCGGTGTCACACACTGGAGCAGTTTGTATTTGACGTCTGCGTCCAGGGCAACGGTCATGACGCACCCGCCGGGGTAGCCATCGAAGTGCAGGTTCATCTGCGACATGTTCAGGCCGAGCGCGCGCGACAGCATGCCGAGGGGGCCGAAGTAGCGGTTCACGTGGAAGTCGATCCCGGCACCGAACCACGCGCCCGCCCGGGCCAGCGACTCAACCTCCGGCCACCGGCTCCAGTCGTCGAAGAGCTTGAGCTCGAAGGCCGAGATCGGGAGCGCGTGCACGGGGGTTGCGTGCTGTGCGTCGTAGAAGTTCTCGACGATCCGCAAGACCGCCGTCGTCGTCTCGAACGCGAAGTGCAGGTGCATGAAGTCGCCGTTGTCGACGTCGGCTGCGGTGATTTCGGGCAGCGGGTGCAGCGGCTGCGGGGAGCCGTACCAGACCCACACGTAGCCGTATCGCTCGGTGGTGACCAACGTCGGCTGGCGCGCCGCGCGTGGCACCGGCTCCAGCTGGCGCACCACCTCGCTGTGGCCGGGGATGTGAACGCACTTGCCTTGCTCGTCGTAGCGCCAGTGGTGAAACGGGCACTGGATGCACCCGTCCTTGATCCGCCCGTCAGCCAGGTTCGCGCCCAGGTGCGAGCAGTGGCGGTCCATCACCACGGCCTGCCCCGTCGCTGCGCGCCACGCCACGTACGGACGGCCAAAAAGCGTCAACTCCTTCGGCTTGTCCCTGAGGCCGTTCGAGCGCATCGCGACGTACCAGCTCGCGGCCACGCGTGTGGTCGCGTCGTACGCCCCCGGGGGATGCTTCTTGACGTTCGCTTGATCCAATTGAATGTTGTTCATCGCGTGTGTGCCGTCCTTGGCCGACTACTTCTTCAGAGCCAAGCCGATGCGGGTGGTGATGTACGCCTTGAGCAGCGCGAACATCGGGTTGTAGTCGAAGTACTTCTTCACCTCTGCCGGCGCGCGGGTTTGCGTCCAGTACATCAGCTTCATCGCCGGTATCAGGCTGTACTTCGAGTTGTTGAGCTGCGGCTTGTCCCCGGTGATGCAGTACCCGAAGCCGAACATCGGCTTGGCGAAGTCTCGTTCGTCGATGAGGGCGTGAATCCGCAACGCGGCCTCCTCGGCCGACTTGTGCCCGGCGCTCACGGCCTCGACCTCGGCTTTGGCGTCGTTGAACAACTGGTAGTACTGCTCCATGTCCGCGCACAGGTACCCGAGGTACGGCGGGTCGTTGTCGAGGTGATCGAGGTCGCCCTCGTCGCGCGACGCGCGAAACCTCGCGTGGGCTTGCACCAGCCGGAACTGCCCGAGGATAGTGCCGACCGCCCACAGCCGGTGGAACGCGTCCCATAGGCGGAAGTCCGAGAACGCCGTGTAGCAGCAGCTGACGAAGTCGTCGTTGTGGTCCAAAAGCTTTTGCTGCAGGCGCTCGATGTACTCGAAGCGCTCGGGGGAGAAGTCGTCGTCGCGTAGCGCCTTGATGAGGCGCGCCGCGAGCGCGTGGATGGTCACCGCGGTGTTCTCGAGCCCCCGGGAGAAGAGCGGGTCGATGAACCCGTTCGCGTGCAGCATCAGGCAGTAGCGGTCGCCGACGCAGGCGTTCGACGAGAACTGCAGGCGGTCGGTCTTGACCCAGTCGCGCACTGGCACGGCGTCCCGGAACTGAGCGCCGATGCTCGGGAACCGCGCGAGGAACTCGTCGAATTCCTGCTGCGCGGGAATGTCGGTTTTCGGGTAGACACGCGGGTCGAGCTGCAGGCCGACGCTCACCAGGTTATTGGTCGAGCGCGGGTGGTTGTTGAACGGAATCACCCAGAGCCAGCCGCCGGTGAACATGTGGTGCAAGGTTCCTTCGTGCCAGCGCCAGCGCTGCCCCTTGACCTTGAAGATGTCGTCGAACGGCTTGACCCCGAGCATGTGCGTGTAGAGGCTGCGCGAGTGCGTCTTGAAGCGACACGGCTCTTCGCGGAGCCCGAACTTGGTCGCCAGCGGCGCGCCGGGTCCTCCGCAGTCGATCATGTACCGGCCGGTGAACCGCTCGCCCTCGGCGGTGGTCACCGCGACGCCGTCCTTGTCCGCGTGATATTCGGTCACGCTCGTCTTCTGGCGGACCGTGCAGCCATATTTGATGGCCGCTTGCAACAGATAGGCGTCGACGTCCTGCCGGTAATAATGGCTCTCCGGCCCCCACGGCAGCTCGGGAATGACGCACTGGGTGAACTCCTTCGGGTCGTGCTCCTGGCCAGGTTTGTGGAACACGAAGCCGAAGTTGCGCTTGATGCCCGTGCTCGACGAAACGTAACGCTGCGTCGAGTAGAACGAGGTGATGTGGCCGAGCTCCGGAATGTCGTAGCGATCAGCGATGATGCGGTTCATGAGAGACGTTTCGGGGATCGACGATTCGCCGATCGTGAACCGCGGGTGCGACGACTGCTCGATGATCAGCACGCGAAACTGTTGTTTGGCCAGGATGGCCCCCATCTGGGTACCGGACATGCCCGAACCGAGGATGATTACGTCGAAGTGGTTGCTATCGTGTCCGTTCGCGGGGCTCTTCTGAGTCATGGGGGCAAACTCTCCTTGTGAAATAACACTGGGTCGCGCGCATCAGGATTCATCGAGCGCGGCGCGGATGCGGGACCGCGCGGCACAGGTGAGCGTGAGTAGATCGCCGAGCATGCTGGGCGCGTAGCCCCCGCTGCCGGTTGTGGGGCCGCTGCGCCCGGCTTCGTATGCCCGCTCCGCCAATTTGAGGTGAGGCGCCCGGAAGCGCAGCAGGACCTTGAAGACCCGCTCGAGGGCCGTCAGCCCAGCCCGGACGTGCTCGCCCTGCGTACCCGCCGCTCGCGCCTCGTCGAGCGCGCGGTCGATGAGCGCCGGCTCTGTGGCGAACCGAGCGTAGACCGCCCTGTACGCGGGAAGCACGTAGGGCAGGTACGTCTCTTTGAATTCTCGATACGCTGGGTCGTCCGATTGCGAGCCCCACAGGACGTGCTCCAGCACGAAGAGGGGCATTTCTACGGCGCCGGGGCCGAGGTAGCTCTGGCCCCCGACTCGAATCGGTTCGTAGAAGGGGCGCAGCTCATCGTAGAAGACCTGGGGCGAGATGAAGCGGTACGCGTAGACGATCGATTCGACCATTTTCTGCAGGTAGGCTTCCAGCTCATCGCACCCTTGCGCGAACGCGGGCGAGCGCAGGGATACATCGGACAGCTCGACGGTCAACGCGATGGCCGCCTCGAGGGCCGCCATCGAGATGCGCACGCTCTCGAGCAGGTGCGCTTCGTCGGGCAGCCCGGTGTAGCTCCGCTGCGCATCGGCCGCCGCCGGGTTCCAGACCGTCACATGCAGGAGTGTCTCGCGCGGCGGCAAGTCGGTCACCCGTGCCAGGTCGAGCAGCACCCGTTCAAGCCCGGGCACCAGGTCCACGGGCTCATGTCCGTGCCGCTTGAGCGACCCCAGGAAGAAACCGATGTCCCGCATCGCGGCGGCGGCTTCGACGAAGCCCCAGCTGGAGGGCACGCCGCTCACCGGGAGGAAATCGCGCAGCAGGCCGACGATGCCGGGCACGTCCTTGTCACGGTTCAGGGCCGGCAGCTGCAGAACCAGCGCGCGTGCCTGTAGCGGATCGCAGGCCGCCACGGCAGCGTGTGTGGCCGCGAATGCGGATACCCGGTTCAAGGTGCGTTCCACTACTGGCGTTCCTGCGCCGCGAGCGTCGGCCCGTGCTGGTTGCGCGACAGCTGCGCGCCGTCACGCAGTGACCGCAGGTAGTCGTAGTTCGTCGGCAGGCTCGTGCGCAGGCGCTCGGCTTCGCGCCGGATGCTGGCGAACATCGCTTCGGCCTTCTGGATCGACTCCGGTCGGTGCTGCAGGAGCGGCAGCGACCGGTCGGGCAGCATGCCCAGGCCGGCAAAGATGCAGTAGTAGTTGCCGTTCAACCAGAAGTTCTTGAATTCGTAGTCGAAGGTCTCGTAGTACGTGGAATCGTCGAACGAGGTGGTGGTCAGTGGCAGCCCGGCCTTGTAGCGCTCAACCTTCTCCTGGATGGCGTCCGAGAGCCGCAGTTCGTGCCGGTTCGCGAGCCAGAACGGCGTGTCTTCGCGCGACGTAGTGAAATAGTGCGCCTGGACGAAGTCTCGGCAGTCGTCGAACATGTAGACGATCTCGGCGTTGAATGCGTCGCGCAACCGCGGGTCGAACGAGGTGTCGGGGAAGTGCTTCACGAGTTGGTAAAGCGCCGCGTAGATGAAGTAGATTCCCGTCGATTCCAGGGGCTCCAGAAAGCACGACGACAGCCCGATCGAGACGCAGTTGTTGACCCACGCCCGCTTGTTGCGCCCGACCCGGAACTTGATCTGGTTGAGCTGCTGATTGTCCGAGAGGCCCCAGAGTTTGAGGAAGTCGGCGGTGGCCTGGTCGCGCGAGGTGAACTTGCTCGAGAAGACGTAGCCGCTGCCGAACCGGCCCAGCATCGGAATCTTCCAGGTCCATCCCGAGTTCATGGCAATTGCGGAGGTGTACGGCTCGACCCCCTCGCGCGCGTCGTCGTTGGGCACGGCGCTGGCGACCGCGCTGTCGCACAGCAGGTAGTCGGACATGTCGATGAAGGGTTCCTTCAGGGCCTGATTGATCAGGAGCCCTCGCATGCCGGAGCAGTCGATGAACAGGTCCGCCTCCAGCGTCCGCCCTTCCTTGGTTAACAGGGTGGAGATGTAGCCGCGGTCGTTCAGTTGAACCTCCACGACCTCGTCGACCACGCGATTCACCCCGCGCTCGACGGCCCAGCGCTTCAAGAAGTCGGCCACCAGGTGCGCGTCGAAGTGCCACGCGTGGGACATCTGGCGGGTGCCGTCGGCCAGGCAAGGTGCCAGCTTGCCGTCGAGGGCCCCGGGCTGCGGGTAGCACGCGTACGCCATCGGTTGCTGGAAGCCCTGTTCGCGCTTGCGCAGCCAGTAGTGGGTAAGCGGCACGCCGTCGCAGTTCGGCACGCTGCCGAACAAATGGTAGAAGTAATCTTCGCGCGATGGGTCGGGAGATTTTCTCCAGTTCACGAACTTGATCGCGGCCTTGAAGGCGCCGTTCACTTGGGGCATCCACTCCCGCTCCGGTATCCCGAGGAAGTCGAAGAACACCTTCTGCAAACTCGGGATGGTCGCCTCGCCCACGCCGATCCGGGGGATCGCCGCAGACTCGATGAGCGTGATGTTTACCTGCTGTTGGAGCGCCCGGACGAGGTACGAAGCGGCCATCCAGCCCGCGGTGCCGCCGCCCACGATGACGATATTCTTGATTGGCTTGTTCATAACACTCCCTGTTTCGAGGCGGGCTGTCTGTGAGGAGGGGAAGGCCGCCAGTCTCTGTGCATCCGTGCAAGAGGCACATCAATGTGCTTGTCGGATTTAGACTCTAGCCTGCCGGAAAAGCGATGCACCTTCCGTTTCCGAATTAGCATTCAAAAAAGCAAAGGCATTTGGTCTAAAGGAAAATATTGCGTAGGTTTTTTGCGCCTGATCAGTCGGCCGCTGAGGGGGGGCTGACGTTTGGGCATGCCTTCATCCGCTGCCGATCTTGAAAGAGGCGAGCCGCTCAAAAATGATCGGATCACTGAAGGAACGCGACGGTTTTCTTGTCCCGCTTGTGCTTACGGCCAATCCGTTGGCGTGCAGTCGAAACGTCTTGTCTTAATGGATAAGAGGCGAGGCCTGCGGAGGTGGTGGTTTTCCCAACGCCACCCTCGATGGATGCTACTGCCACCCTTTTCATGGACACAGGCCTCTAATGTGGGTGCATTAGAGGCTGCGATGGCATGCCCGGGGGTAGAGCCTTTCTAGGTGATCTTGAACCAACTGTCCTTGAGCCAATTGGTCCTGGCCAGTTCGATCACCTCGTCGCCACGCCCGCTCATCACCGCCTTGAGCATGTACAGGCTGAAGCCCTTGGCCTGTTCCAGCTTGATGGCCGGCGGCATGGCCAGTTCCTGGGTGGCGGTGACCACGTCCACCAGCACCGGGCCGTCATGGGCCAGGGCGGTGCGCAGGGCGCCTTCCAGTTCTTCGGAGTTTTCCACCCGCAGGCCGAGAATGCCCATGGCGTTGGCCATGGCGGCAAAGTCCGGGTTGTGCAGGTCGGTGCCGGTGTCCAGGTAGCCGGCGGACTTCATTTCCATGGCCACGAAGCCCAGGGAGGCGTTGTCGTAGACCACGATCTTCACCGGCAGCTTGAGCTGGGCCAGGGAGATGAAGTCGCCCATCAGCATGCTGAAGCCGCCATCGCCGGACAGCGAGATCACCTGGCGCTGGGGGAAGGCGGCCTGGGCGCCCATGGCCTGGGGCATGGCGTTGGCCATGGAGCCGTGGTTGAAAGAGCCCAGCAGGCGCCGCTGGCCGTTCATTTTCAGGTAGCGCGCGGCCCACACCGTGGGGGTGCCGACGTCGGCAGTGAAAATGGCGTCTTGGTCTGCCAGTTCGCTGAGCAGCCGGGTCAGGTACTGCGGGTGGATCGGCCGGCCAGCGGGCGAGGGCTGGGCCAGGTCGTCCAGGCCCTGGCGCGCCTTGGCGTAGTGCTTGAGGGATTCTTCGAGAAAGCGGCGGTCGCCCTTATAGGGCAGGCGCGGCAGCAGTGCGGCGAGGGTTTCGCCGACGTCGGCGGCGATCCCCAGGTCCAGCGGCACTCGCCGGCCCAGGGCCTGGGGGTTGCGGTCGATCTGTATGACGCAGGCGTCGCTGGGGTAGAACTGGCGATAGGGAAAGTCGGTGCCGAGCATCACCAGGGTGTTGCAGTTGAGCATGGCGTGGTAGCCGGAGCTGAAGCCGATCAGGCCGGTCATGCCGACGTCGAAGGGGTTGTCCCACTCCACGTGCTCCTTGCCGCGCAGGGCGTGCACCACCGGTGCGCCGAGGGCATCGGCCAGGGCCACCACCTGATCGTGGGCGCCGGCGCAGCCGCTGCCGCAGAGCAGGGTCACGGCCTTGCTCTGGCTCAGCAACTCCACCAGTTTGTCCAGGTCGTGGGGGGCGGGCAGGGTGCGCGGTGCGTGCAGGGCCGGCCATGGCTTGCTGGCGGCGGGTACCTGCTGCAGGGCCACGTCGCCGGGGATCACCACCACCGCCACGCCGCGGTTGAGGATCGCGCTGCGCATGGCCCGGTGCAGCACCTCGGGCATCTGCGCCGGGTTGCTCACCAGTTCGACGAAGTGGCTGCACTCCTTGAACAGCTCCTGAGGGTGGGTTTCCTGAAAATAGTCGAGGCCGATCTCCGAGGAGGGGATCTGTGCGGCGATGGCCAGTACCGGCACATGGTTGCGGTGACAGTCGAACAGGCCATTGATCAGGTGCAGGTTGCCCGGCCCGCAGCTGCCGGCGCACACCGCCAGTTGCCCCGTGGCGGCGGCTTCGGCGCCGGCGGCAAAGGCGGCCACCTCTTCGTGGCGCACATGCATCCACTCGATGGTCTGCATGCTGTGCAGAGCGTCGGTGAGGCCGTTGAGGCTGTCGCCGGTCAGCCCCCAGATACGCTTGACCCCGGCCTGTTCAAGGGTGGTTGCCAGTTGCTGGGCGATGGTGATGTTCGCCATGAAGAGCTCCTGCGGTCCGCTTAAGAAGTCGTGCAATCAAAAGAGGACAACAGGCGAGTGCGGATGATTCCGTGAAATCTTGCAGGCCCTGCCGCGGTGTGGCGACAGGGGCTGGTGTTCAGGCGAAGCGTGCCGGTCGGCAGGCGGCCAGTTCGGCGCAGGTTTGCCCGTGCAGCAGTTCCTGGCTGATCAGGCGCGCCACCGTGGGGGCCAGGGTCACGCCGGCGTGCATCACCGCCAGGTACAGGCCCTGGTAGCGGGTGCTGGGGCCGATGATCGGCAGTTGGTCCCCGGGCATCGGCCGCAGGCCGACTTCCACGCTGCGCAAGGTGATGGCCTGGGCGCCACGGAACAGCTGGCGGATGCTGGCCAGGGCCTGTTGCGCGATGGCCTCGGGCCCCAGTGGACCCTGGGCATCGATATAGTCCTCGGCCAGCAGCAGGCTGCCGTCCGCCGCTTCGCGGATTTCCAGCTGGCTGTTGGAGACCAGGGTCTTGACCAGGCCCGGTGGCGCATTGATGCGGATCAGGATCGACGGCGAGGCCTGCACCGGCAATTGGATACCCAGGGGCGCGAGCAGGGCCGGGGTGGCGCAGCCGCTGGCGAGCAGCACCTGGTCGGCACGGTGGAGCCCGGCGGTGGTGTTTACCCCGAGTACCCGCTGGCCTTCGACCCGCAAGCCAAGTACCTGGGTCTGGTCGAACACCCGGGCGCCGTGGGTGCAGGCCGCATCGAGCAGGGTGCGGGTGGCGGCCACCGGGTCCAGGCTGCCTTCGCCGGGTGCATAGCGGGCACGCTCCGGCAGCACTTGCAGGTGGGGTTCCAGTTGGGCAACCCCGGCCCGGTCCAGCCACCGGGTCGAGGCCTCGGCGGTTGGCTCGTCGGTATCTGGCGCTTGCTGGTCGGCCGCGCCGTAGGTCAGCGCGCCGGACCAGCGGATCTGCAAGGCCGGCAGTTCGTGCTGCAGGCGGCGGTAGTCTGCCAGCGCCTGGGCCCGCAGGGCGCGGGCGGCTGCCGGGAACTCGCCGTGGGGGTTGATCCAGGCAAAGGAGTGGCGGGTGACGCCCGAGCCCGGGCTGTCCTGTTCCAGCACGGTCACCTGCGCGCCCTGGCGGGCCAGGTGGTAGGCAATGGCGGCGCCGACAATCCCGGCGCCCACCACGATCACGCTTGAAGGCTTCACGCTCACCTCGTTATCCATTCAATGGGGCGTTGCGAAGGGCGCACCTTAACCGTGGCGGATTGCCCCAGCAATTGAACGAGTGTTGTGAAATTGCAAGCGGGCGGGCCAGGACCGCTGCCGCAGGCGCGGCAGCGGTTTGTGCAGTGCCTGGGCTATTGCAGCTTCAGCGTCAGCCCCGATGCCTGGGGCAGCGGGTTGCGCATCAGCCGGCCCACCACCAGGGCGCCGAGCAGGGCGAGCATCCCGGCCACCGTCAGCACCAGGCCGAAACCACCGACAAAGGCCTGCCGGGCCAGGGGCTCGACCAGGGCCCGGGCATCGGGCGGCAAGCCGGCCATCGCGCCCTGCATGTCCCCGGCCACCACCCGTGAGGCAATCTCCGGTGCCTGCTCCAGCCAGTGCCCGGGCACGGCGTGCAGGCTGCCCTGCAAGAGCTGCTGGGTATGGCTGGCCAGCAGCGCACCGAACACCCCGATGGCCAGCATGATGGCGCTAAAGCGCATGGTGGTGCTCATGCCCGAGGCCATGCCGGTGCGTTCCCGCGGCACGCAGGCCATGATGTTTTTCTGCGTGTCGCCATTGAGCAAGCCGGCCCCGGCGCCGGTCACGGCGATTGCCAGGGCGAAGTTCAGGTAGCCCCCGGCGTGTACCGCCCAGGCGCTGAGCAGGTTGCCGCAGCCCACCAGGGTCAGCCCTGCGGCCATCAGCGTGGCCGGCGCATAGCGCCCGGCCAGGCGTGCGCCGATCCGCGGGCAGATGAGCATGGTCAGGGCGAAGGGCAGCATGCCCAGGCCCGAGGCGATGGCCGAGAAGCCCAGGCCGTTCTGCAGGTAGAAGGGCAGCAGCGTCATCATCACCTGGGCACAGCCGGCGTAGGCGAACATGCCCAGCAGGGCGCCGATGAAGCGCGGGTGGCGGAACAGTTGCAGGTCCACCATGGGCCGGCTTTGCAGCCGCTCGATCAGCACGAATAGCCCCAGCAGCGCCACGCCTGCCAGCAGGCGGGTGGTGGTGGCCGGGTGGCTCCAGCCGATGCGGTTGGCCTCGATCAGGCCCCAGATCAGGCACAGCAGGCTGGCGCTGAAGGCCAGGCTGCCCCAGGGGTCGAGGCGCGCCGCCTGGGTATCGCGGGATTCCGGCACGTTGCGCAGCACACTCCACAGCAGCAACGCACCCACCGGCAGATTGAAGTAGAAGATCCAGCGCCAGCCGAAGTACTCGGTGATCAGCCCGCCGACCGTGGGCGCGGCAGTCATGGCCATGCCCATGCAGGCGCCCCAGAAGGCCCAGGCCTTGGCCCGTTCCACTTCGTCGTGGAAGGTATGGCCGATGGAGGCCAGGGCCGAGGTCAGCAGCAGCGCCGCGCCCACCCCCTTGAGCGCCCGGGCGATGTCCAGCAGCAGGGCGTTGGGCGCCGCGCCGCAGCCCAGGGAGGCGAGGATGAACAGGCCCAGGCCGCAGAGCAGGGTGCGCTTGCGGCCGAAGCGGTCGGCCAGGCTGCCGGCGGGCAGCAGCAGGGCGGCGAAGGCCAGCATGTAGGTGCTGACCACCCACTCGATATCGGCGAAGTTGGCCCCCAGGTCACGGGCGATGCTCGGCAGCGCCACGGCGACGATGTTGGTGTCCAGAACGATCAGCGAACAGACCCCGGAGGCGGTGAGCAGGGTCAGGCGCGGGTTGACGGAGCGGTTCATTGCGTGGCCTGCCGACTGAGGGTGGCGAGGGCGGCCAGGGCGATTTCATCGTCGTGGGCCGGGGTGTCGGCACTGACCCCGATGGCGCCGATCACCTGGCCGTCGACGATGATCGGCTGGGCGCCTTTCATCATCACCAGGCCGGCGCTGAGGGCGGCGGGGCGGCCGCCATTGACGGCGTTTTCCAGATCCCCGGAAGGCCGCTTGAACAGCGCCGAGGTGCGTGCCTTGCCCTGGGCCAGCTCGACTCCGGCCACCACCGGGGCGCCGTCCATGCGTGCGCCGAGTATCGGCCAGCCGCCGTCGTCGACGATTGCCACGGCGCAGGGCCAGCCCTTGGCCTGGGCGGTTTGCTGGGCGGCCCTGAGCAGGCGCTGGGCGTTGTCCAGGGTAAGGATTGCCTTGTGGGCAATGACGGGGCGGCTGTCCTCGGCGGCCGCGGTCTGCAGCACGCAGCAGGTGATCATTGCCAGAAGCAGGGGTTTGACGCGCATGGCAGAGGCTCTCTACTGTGAAGGTTCGCTCAGCTTATCCCGGCCTTTCGCGGTCTTTGTTAGCTGCTGGCGACCAGTTCATTACCTTTGAGCTAATGCCCATCATGGAAATTCGTCACTTTCGCTACTTCCTGGCGGTGGCCCGGCAGCGCAATTTCACCCGCGCCGCCGAGCAATTGGGGATTGCCCCGCCCACCCTGAGCCGGCAGATCCAGGACATGGAGAACACCCTTGGCACCCGGCTGTTCCTGCGCCAGCAACGCGAAGTCAGCCTGACCGAGGCCGGCGCCACCCTGCTGCTGGAAGCCGAGGCCACGGTGCGCCAGTTCGAGTTTGCCCAGCGCAATGCCCAGCGTGCCGGGCGCGGCGAGATCGGCCATATCGAACTGGGCTATGTGGCCTCGGCGGTGTATTGCGGGCTGTTGCAGACACAGGTGCAGGGCTTTGGCCGCGACTGCCCGGACGTCAGCCTCAACGTGCGGGAGTGCCCGATGGCGACGCTGCCGGCGCGGATTGCCGATGGTCGCCTGGACGTGGGCTACATTCGCTCGCCCATGACATTGCCGGAAGGGGTCGAGGCCATTCGCCTGGACGCCGAGGGCTTTGTCCTGGCGCTGTCCGATGAATCCTGGCTGTGCCGCCTGCCGCAGATCGCCTCCGAACACCTGCTCAATGAAACCTTCATTCTTCCGGAGCAGATCAGCGGCACCTTGCAGGTGGCGGCCCAGGGTGCCTACGCCCCCAAGCTGGGCCCCCAGCCCGGCGGCCTGGTGGCGGTACTGGCCCTGGTGTCCCTGGGGCAGGGCGTGGCAGTGGTGCCGGAGTCGGTGGTGGGCCACATCAGCCTGCCCCATGTGCTGTACCGGCCGATTGGCGGCAGCTCGGCGACGTCCTGGCTGTCGCTGATCCACCGGCGTTTCGAGCAGGCACCGGCGGTGGTGCGCTACATCGAGCAGGTACGGCGCGAGTACCGCGGCAAAGCCTGATGGGGCATGTTCAAGCGACGGCCCGGGTCGCATAATCCCCGGGCCATTCCTTTCGCTTCAGGAGCCGCGTCTTCGATGATCGACCACCTTGACCACCTGGTACTGACCACCATCGACCCGATTGCCGCCGAGGATTTCTACGTCCACGTGCTGGGCATGCAACTGGAAACCTTTGCCGGCGGGCGCAAGGCCTTCAAGTACGGCAACCAGAAGATCAACCTGCATGTGCGCGGCCAGGAGTTCGAACCCAAGGCCCACCTGCCGGTGCCGGGGGCGCTGGATTTGTGCTTCATCGCCAGCGTGCCCCTGGACCAGGTGATTGCCCATCTGCAACAGGCCAACTGGCCGATCATCGAAGGGCCGGTGCCGCGCACCGGCGCCACCGGCCCGATCCGTTCGGTGTACCTGCGGGACCCGGACCTGAACCTGATCGAGATTTCCGAGCAGTTGTAGCGGTGCCGGCCTGCGTCAGAGACGCGGGCCGGATAAAATCTTGTAATGATTTCCCGCTGGGGAATCGCCTTGCCCTCCCTGTAATCTCCAAGTCCGTTTTTTCCTTCAGGACTTGCATGAACACGCTCTCGGAGCCCCCCAGTCGGCGCTCTTTCCTCGCTTTGCCCCATGACTTCTCGCGCCATCCGGCGGCCCTGAGCCCCAGACGCTCAGGCAGCCATTCTCCCGGTTGCACTTGCCTGGCACTTGCCACTTCCTGCCTTTATCCGCCCGTACCCGAGGTTTTGCAGCCCCTGCACCTTGGCGCTGCGTCGCGCCTGGCCGTTTGAATTTTCCGGAGCACTTGAGTCGTCGTTATGGAATGGATCGCAGACCCCACGGCCTGGCTTGGCCTTTTGACCCTGATCGTCCTGGAGCTGGTGCTGGGCATCGACAACCTGGTGTTTATCGCCATCCTCGCGGACAAGCTGCCGCCCGAGCAGCGCGACCGTGCGCGGATCATCGGCCTGTCCCTGGCGTTGTTGATGCGCCTGGGCCTGCTGGCCAGCATCTCGTGGATGGTGACCCTGACCCAGCCGCTGTTCGAGGTCTTCGAGCACAGCTTCTCGGGGCGTGACCTGATCATGCTGTTCGGTGGTGTGTTCCTGCTGTTCAAGGCCACCATGGAGTTGCATGAACGCCTGGAGGGCCATGTCAGCCAGCGCGCCGGCAGTACCACTTACGCCTTGTTCTGGCCGATCGTGGCGCAGATCGTGGTGCTCGATGCGGTGTTCTCCCTGGACGCGGTGATCACCGCGGTGGGCATGGTCGAGCACCTGTCGGTGATGATGATCGCGGTGGTGGTGTCCATCGGCGTGATGATCGTCGCCAGCAAGCCGCTGACTCGTTTCGTCAACGCGCACCCGACGGTGATCATGCTGTGCCTGGGCTTCTTGATGATGATCGGCTTCAGCCTGACCGCCGAAGGCTTGGGTTTCCATATTCCCAAGGGTTACCTGTATGCGGCCATCGGCTTCTCGATCCTGATCGAGGTGTTCAACCAGATCGCCCGGGCCCGGCGCAAGAAATCCATGCAGGGCCTGCGGCCGATGCGCGAGCGCACGGCCTATGCGGTGATGCGCCTGCTGGGTGGGCGCAGGCTGGCGGCGGAAGAAGTGGGCGAGGAAATTGCCGACTTGCTGGAAACTGATGAGGCCCCCAGCAGCGAGCTGTTCGACCGCCGTGAGCGGGTGATGATCAGTGGTGTGCTGCAATTGGCGGAGCGGCCGATCCGCAGCCTGATGACGGTGCGTGCCGAGGTCGACTGCATCGACCTTACGGACAGCCCGGAGAGTATTCGTACCAAGTTGATGCATTCTTCGTACTCGCGCCTGCCGCTGATTCGCGATGGTGCGGTGGATGAGCCTTTGGGCTTCGTGCACAAGAAGGAACTGCTCAAGGAGTATCTGGCGGGCAGCGAGCCGAACCTTGAGCATCTGGCGCGCAAGACCATCAACCTGCTGGACAGCTTTTCGATCCTCAACGCCCTGGAACAGATGCGCCAGGCGTCCACTCACATTGCCTTTGTGATCAACGAATTCGGTGACTTCATGGGCATCCTGACCATGACCGACATTCTCGAATCCATTGCCGGCGAGCTGCCGGATGCCAGCGAGATCGAAGGCCCGGATGTGATCGAAGAAGAGGGCGGGTTCCTGGTCAATGGTGCGCTGAACCTGCCTCAGGTACGCCAGCGGACCGGCTTCGGCGCTGAACCCACCGAGGACTACCAGACCCTGGCCGGTCTGGTGATGAGCCTGCTGGACCGCCTGCCGGTCAAGGGCGATAGGGTGGAGTGGGCGGGCTGGAGCCTGCAGGTCAGGGCAGTGGAAGAGCGCCGGGTAACCCAGGTGCTGCTGTCGCGCAGGAGCGTGGACTGACACTGGGGCCTCTTCGCTGGCAAGCCAGCTCCTACGCGGGTGGTGCGGGCCTGGCGGCTGGATGGAAGGTGTAGCGATCCTTGCCGCCGTGCTTGGATTCGTACAGCGCCTGGTCGGCCTTGATCAGGGCCTGGTTCAGGGTTTCGCCAGGCTCGACCCGGGCCAGGCCCATGCTGATGGTCACTGGGTGCCGGGTCGGCTGGTCGCGCACCACCTGGCACAGCCGCGCGGCCAGCGCCTCCACATCCGCGCGGGGCACGTCGGCCAGGTAGATGGCGAACTCCTCGCCGCCCAGGCGGGCATAGTCGAAATCCCTCATCACTCCCTTGATATCGGCGGCGATGCGCTTGAGCACTTCGTCGCCGATGTCATGCCCGTGCACATCGTTGACCTTCTTGAAGTTGTCGATGTCGACCATCGCCAGGTAATGGTCGTGCTCCCGGGGCAGAGCCTGCAGGCGCTGGCCGGCGCGGGCCATGAACGAGCGGCGGTTGGGGATCTCGGTGAGGGTGTCGAGGTAGGCCTGGTCCAGCAGCAACTTGGACATGATGTAGTTGTGCAGCCGGGCCCGGCGCAGGGTGATGAAGCTGTAGAGGGTCAATGCGCTGAGGAACAGCGCGTAAACCAGCACCAGCAGCCCCTTGAGTTCCTGCAGGGTGGTGCTGGTGCGCCAGAACGGATTGAGCACCAGCCAGGTGATGAAGATGGCGCTGACGAACGACCAGCGTCGCAGAGGCATCACCGAGGCGCCGTAGAGCATGCTCGACGCCCCGAGAATCAGCCAGACCGGGCGCTGGTCGATCGGCAACCCCTCGATCATCAGGCGCACGCCGATGGTGATGGTCAGCACGAACAGCAGGTTGACCCACTGGAAGTGCCGGTCCTGGCGGGTGAAGCCGAGGATGATGGTGGTGAAGGACAGAATGCTCAGAAAGACCATCGAATAGGCGGTGAAGCCCTGCTGCCCGGGAAAGCTGACGATCAGGTCGAAGATCAGCCAGATCAGGATGCTGGCGGTGTAGATCAGGACGCAGAAGCTGCGCAGGCGTTCGAAATCATGTTGCGCGAATTCAAGCTTCAAGGCCGCCGGAGCGGCCTGTTTGAGCACTTGTTCTTCAAGGGTTCTGAACATCTCGGGCCTTGGATGTGAGCTGATGATCCAGCAGCGGCTTGCCCCAGGGGCGATAGCGCAGGGAGAACACCGCGCCGGGGTTGGAGGGGGCGCGACGATCCGCTGCTTGAAAGTGTAGGTCGTCCAGTTCAATCGGCAGGTACCTGCCAGTGACCGGTAGCTTCCAGTTCTCGCACAGAGTGTGGAGCCATATGGCCAACTGGACGTTTTGCGACTGCGGGCTGCGGAGGCTGCCCGGGCTCATGCCGGAGTACGGGGGGCTTGGGCCTCCAGCCAGGTGCACAGGCGGCGGGCGATTTGTTCGCTGGCGCGGCCGTCACCGTAGGGGCTGTACACGCGGCTCATGCGGGCATGCAGCTGTGCATCGTCCAGCAGTTCGCTGGCGTGGTGCACGATGCGCTCGCGATCGGTGCCCACCAGCAGCACGGTGCCGCCTTCCAGCACCGACGGCCGCTCGGTGACCTCGCGCAGCACCAGCAAGGGCTTGCCGATGGCCGGGGCCTCTTCCTGGACGCCGCCGGAGTCGCTGAGGATGAAGTGCGAACGTCCCATCAGCCAGACAAAATGCTGATAGTCCTGGGGCGCTACCAGGTAGATGTTCGGCTTGTTCGAGAGCAGGCCGTACACCGCGTTCTGCACCTGGGGGTTGAGGTGTACCGGGTACACGAACTGCACGTCCGGGTAGCGCTCGGCCAGGGTTGCCAGGGCTTTGCAGATATCGCGGAAACCGTCACCGAAGTTCTCCCGGCGGTGGCCGGTGATCAGCACCATGCGCCGGCTGTCGTCGAGCACCGCCAGGGGCGAGTTGGCCGCGGGGCGCCAGTGGGTGTGCTTCTGCCGGTTGCGCATCCACAGTAGCGCGTCGATCACCGTGTTGCCGGTGACCTCGATGTTTTCAGCGGGCACGTTTTCCCGCAGCAGGTTGGTTGCGGACCTGGCGGTCGGGGTGAAGTGCAGGTCGGCGATGACCCCGGTCAGGCGCCGGTTGGCTTCTTCGGGCCAGGGTGCCTGGAGGTTGCCAGTGCGCAGGCCGGCCTCGACGTGGCCAATGGGCAACCGCCGGTTGAAGGCAGCGAGGGCGGCGATAAAACTGGTGGTGGTGTCGCCATGGACCAGCACGATGTCCGGTTGCAGGCGCTCGTAGCTGGTGTCCAGGTGGATCAGCAGTTGCTGCGACAAGCCGTTGAGGGTCTGGCCCTGGGTCATCACTTGCAGGTCCAAGTCGACTTCGAGCTCGAAGGAATCGAGCACCTGCTTGAGCATTTCCCGGTGCTGGCCGGTGGAACAGATGTGCAGCTCGATACCTGGCCAGTGCCTTAGAACCCGAGCCAGTGGTGCCATCTTGATCGCCTCAGGACGTGTACCGAAAACCATCATGACCTTGAACGACATGGACCCTCCCTGGGATCGTGAAAACCGGACCTGGCGTTGAGATCAAAGCAGTCAGGATCACTCTTGTCCAACCAGGAGTGCAGGCGCTGATAGCGCTCAGGTTCGCGGTTTAGCGGGAAAAGGGGGCTTGCATTGATCCCGGAGGCAGCAGGTTTCTCGGCGGAAAGAAAACACTGGGCGCAATGCAAGATGATGTTTCGCAGTTCGGCTACCCGTTAAGAAGAATCAGGCTGATTTAAGCCACTAAATTGACGCCGGCACCATTTGTCGGGAGGCTTTTAATCAGGCTTAGAGTTTCGTGTCAAAATGACGTCGCGCGCTGCTAGAATGCGCGCCATGACTCACCCCGAGAGTGAGTGTGTTGATGACTGCCTGGTTCGTGGAGTGATGCTGTGGGTCGTGCTTTAGCGGTATATGTAGTGGGGATGGCCCTGGTGCTGGCGTGTTTTGCCTGGGCAATGGTGACGCTCTACAGCTGAGCGCCGGCGGCGCTCGAGCTTTCCCGGGCAGTGTTCATCGGCCCTTCAATGTTGTTTGCCCAGGCCCATGAGCAGCAGGGCCTGGTCCAGTCATTCAGCCTGGGATCGACTGCCGTCCAGGCGTGCCCAGCGCTGCTGCAATCGTCCCAGCCAGGCCTTGTGCCGCGGGCAGATCCCGTTCGGCTGCCTGAGCCTGGAACCAGTTCAATACGGTTTCGCAGGCCGGATGCGCGGCGCCGCTGTCGCGTAGCCACAGGGCATAGACCCCGCCGGTCTTGAGCGCCTGGCCAAAGGGGATCAGCAGGCTGCCCCGGGCAATCGAGTCCTGGGCCAGGATCAGGTCCGTCATGGCCACCCCCAGCCCCCGGGCTGCGGCGTCCAGGGCCAGGTCGTCGAGGTTGAACAGCAGGTGCTTGTAGCTGTGGGGCGTCTGGTCGTCCTGGGCCTGCAGCCAGGCGGTCCATTCCTGGCGGCTGGTAGAGCCGTGGATCAGCGCGTGCCCGGCCAGTTCCTCCAGGGAGCGCGGCGGCCATTGCCCGTCACTGAGCGTTGGGGCACACACCGGTACCAGGTATTCGTCGAACAGCGGGGTCAGCGGCCGCTCGTCCAGGCCTTCCGGCAGGTACAGCACATAGGCGTCGCAATCGCCGCCGGGGTCTACCGTGGCCCCGCCCACGGTCTCGATCGACAGGCACAGCCCGGGGTTGGCGGCGTAGAAACCGCTGAGCCGCGGCAGCAACCAGCGCACCGCCAGGGAGACAAAGATGCGGATGCGAAACGGGCGGTCCAGGGGCGCCGGGGCCAGGCGTTCCTGCAGGGAGCCGAGGGACCTCAGGACTTGGGTGGCCACCGTGCAGACATCGCGCCCCTGTTCGGTCAGCGAGACCCTTCGGCTGCTGCGCTCGAACAGGCTGACCCCATAGTGCTCCTCCAGTTGCTGGATCTGCCGGCTCACCGCGCTCTGGGTCAGGTGCAGGCGCGCCGCGGACTCGGTGAAGCTGTGGGTCTGGGCCACGCTGACCAGGGTCTGCAGGGCCTGCAACGAGGGCAGTCGAAGAGGGTTATCCATGCGTTTTCCGAATAGATGGATGAATTAATAACGTTCGAAATAAAGCCGTCATATCCATAGATTGTAGGCATGTGGCGCCGGGTTGAGTGTTCTGTTGAATGCTCCGGGCGCATGGATTGTGCAGGAGTGACAGGCTTTGAACAATGTATGTGGCTGGATCGCCCTGGCAGGGCAGACTTCCCAGCGGCCAACCCTCAAGGGCCTACAGAAAGCCGATTGGCTGATCATTGGCGGTGGCATCACCGGCCTCTCGGCGGCCCATGCCCTGGCGCGGATGTTGCCCCAGCAACGCATCGTCCTGCTGGATCGCCAGCGGGCGGCCCAGGGGGCTTCGGCGCGCAACTCGGGGTTTGTGGTCAGCCATGAATTGCCCGGCGCCGATGAGTTGCTGGGCCGGCCCGGCCACTCGGCCTATCAGCTTGCCTGCGGCATCGGCATCGCTGCCGGTGAAGAGGTGCGCCGGCGCATTGACGAGTTGGGCATCGAGTGCGAGTTCGACGCTGGCGGCTATCACTTCGCCGTGCACCAGGGGCAGCACTTGCAGGATAGCGGCGCCCGAGTCGCTACCCTGAACGCTGCGGGCGCCCAGGCCCAGTACCTGGAAGGCGCGGCCTTGCAGCAGCGCCTGGGCAGCGGCTTCTACCAGCGGGCCATCCACTGCGCCGGTGGCAACGCGCTGCTGCAGCCGGCCAAATACGTCAAGGGCCTGCTGGAGCGCCTGCCGGAGCGGGTGGAGGTGTTCGAGAACAGCCCGGTGCAGGACCTGCAGCCTCTGCCGGGCCGGGGCTGGCGGGCGGTGACCGGGGAGGGCGAGATCCAGGCGCCCCAGGTGCTGGCCTGTGTCGGTGCCTTTCTGCCCCGGCTCGGAGTCCGGCACAGCCGCACCTTCCCCCTGGAGCTGAGCGCCAGCATCACCCGGCCCCTGCAGGAAGATCACTGGCAGCGGCTGCTGGATGAGCAGGGCTGGGGCGTGCTCTCCACCTTGCCCGGGGCGGCCACGGTGCGCCTGTTGCCCGGGCGCCGCCTGCTGATGCGCAACACCGTCGAGTATCGCCAGCGCGATCTCGGCCCGGCGCAGTTGGCGGTGCGCCGCCAGGAACACCTGCGGGGCCTGCAAAAGCGCTTTCCCGGCATTACCGATACCGACCTGCAATACACCTGGACCGGGCACCTGAGCGGCACCCGTTCCGGCGAGCCGTACTTCAGCCGGGTCGCCGAAGGCCTGCACGCGGTGGCCGGCTGCAACGGCTCGGGGGTGGCGCGGGGCACCCTGTGGGGCAGGCTGCTGGTGGAAATGGCCGCCGGCTGCGACTCCTCGCTGCTGCGGGACGTGCTGTCCCAGGCCCGGCCCGGCTACCTGCCACCCCGACCGTTTTTCGACATTGGAGCAAGCTTGCGCATGGGCTGGGAAGTGCAGCGCGCGCGACACGAACGTTAACCGTCGCGGCGAATGAAACGCCGCAATAATAAGAGCACAGAGGGCGGCAACATGATCAATCGCACCACTACGGCACTGTTATCCCTGGCCTTGTGCGCCGCAAGCGTCCAGGCGGCCGAGACCGTGAGCATCGCCAACTGGAGCGGCTATATCGCTCCGGACACCCTGGCCCAGTTCACCCAGCGCACCGCAATTCAGACTACCTACGACGTGATCGACAGCAACGAGACCACCGAGGCCAAGCTGATGACCGGCGGCAGCGGCTATGACCTGGCCAGCCCGTCCAACCACTTTCTGCCGCGGCTGATCCAGGCCGGGGCGATCCAGCCCCTGGATCGCAGCAAGCTGCCCAACTGGAACAACCTCGATCCCAAGCTGATGAAGCTGCTGGAAACCAGCGACCCGGGCAATAGGTACGGCATTCCCTATATGTGGGTGACCGTGGGCATCGGCTACAACGTCGACAAGATCAAGGCGATCTTCGGCGACACCGATGTCACCCAGTCCTGGCAGCTGCTGTTCAAGCCGGAGAACATCCAGAAGCTCAAGCAGTGCGGCGTGGCCTTTCTCGACAACCCGACACAGATGGTGCCCATCACCCTCAATGCCCTGGGCCTGGACCCCCACAGCGAACAGCCGGCGGACCTGAAAAAGGCCGAAGCGGCGCTGCAGGCGATCCGCCCCTCGATCCTCTACTTCCACCAGGCCAAGTACGTCAGCGACCTGGCCAACGGCAACATCTGCGTGGCCGTGGGTTTCAGCGGCGACGTGCTGCAAGCCATGGCCACCGCGCAGCAGGCAAAAAACGGCGTGAACCTCGGCTACAGCATCCCCAGGGAAGGCTCCACCGTGGCCATGGACATGGTGGTGATTCCCAGGAACGCCCCGCACCTGGACAACGCCTACGCCTACCTGAACTACCTGCTGGACCCCAAGGTGATCGCCAACATCAGCAACTTCGTGCAGTACGCCAACGGCAATGCGGCGTCCTTGCCCTACATCGAACCGCAGTTGCGCAGCAACCCGGCGGCCTACCCGCCGCAGTCGGTGCTCGATACGCTGTTCCCGATCAAGACCATGACCCCGGCCGGCATGCGCCTGAGCACTCGCCTGTGGACCCGGGTCGTCAGCGGCACATGAGGAGCACGGCATGATTGCAAGTCAGCAACAACGCGGCCACGCCGTGGTGGTGGGGGCCGGGGTGGTGGGCCTGGCCAGCGCCCTGTGGCTGCAGCGCCTGGGCTGGCGGGTGACCCTGCTGGACCGCCAGCCGCCGGGCAGCGGCACTTCCTTCGGCAATGCCTGTACCTTCGCCACCTATGCCGTGGAGCCAGTGGCAACCCCCGGCATCTGGCGCCAGGCCCCGGGCATGCTGTTGCGGCGCGACAGCCCGCTGGCGATCCGCCCGGGTTACCTGCTACGGATCGCCCCCTGGCTATGGCGCTTTTTGCAAAGCTCCAGCGAGCCGCGGGTCAAGGCCATCAGCCATGACCTGCACAGCCTGCTCAAGCCCTGCATGGGCGCCTGGCAGGCGTTGTTCGACGATGCCGGGGCCAACGACCTGGTGCGCCATGACGGCTCGCTGTACATCTTCGAGGCCCACGAGCGGCAGAGCGCTATCGACATGCTGGCCTATCACCAGGGGTTCGAGGTGCCAATGCGCCTGGTGCAAGGGCCGGAGCTACGGGCCATGGAGCCGGCCCTCAACGCCCGTGCGGCCCTGGCGCTGGAACTGCCCCAGGTCAGCCGCACCCTCGATCCCTTCGCATTGAGCCAGCGCTTGCTGCGGTGCTTCATCGAGCGCGGTGGAGTGTTTCGCCGCGATGAGTTGCAGGGGGTCGAGCGCAGCGCCCAGGACGGCGAGCGGGTGCTTGCCCGCCTCGGCAGTGGCGAGCAACTGCCCGCCGAACGCCTGGTGTTGTGCAGCGGCGCCTGGTCCCGCCGCCTGGCGCAGAGCCTGGGGGACGAGATTCCCCTGGACACCGAGCGCGGTTATCACGTGCTGTTCGATCAGGCTGGCGGCTTGCTCAGCCGCCCGGTGTGCTGGGGCGCCGGCGGTTTCTACCTGACGCCCATGGCCCAAGGGCTGCGGGTGGCGGGCACGGTGGAGTTCGGCGGCCTCGACGCCGCGCCGGACCCGCGCCGCTATCACTACCTGGCCCGGGCGGCGCGACGCTTCCTGACCCTGCACCACGAACCGGTTTCCCGGTGGATGGGCTTTCGTCCCTCGCTGCCGGACAGCAAACCGGTGCTCGGCCAGTCGCGGCTGCTGCCCCAGGTGCACTACAACTTCGGCCACGGTCACGTTGGCCTGACCCTGGCCGCCATCAGTGGGCAACTGGTGGCGGAACAGGCCAGCGGGCTGACCCCGAGCGTGAACCTGCAACCCTTCCTGGCGGGGCGTTTCCGCTAGTCACGCAGCCGCGGTGGTTAT